>DATHAB010000152.1:0-4806 GCA_035296885.1 Rubrobacteraceae bacterium | reverse complement strand
GGAGCCGAAGAACTCCTTGATCGCCGAGGCGACCGGCTTGGTATTGACCACGGTCTGCGGCGTGATGGCATCTACATCCTGCGTCGTCATCCTCTCGCGGACAACTCGCTCCATACGGTACATTCCAACACGGAACGCCTCCTGCACCAGCTCTCCTACGGTCCTTAAGCGTCGGTTGCCGAAGTGCTCGTACTCGTCGAGCCTGTGGCGGACGCGCTCGTAGTTGATCCGACCGAACTCCCCATCCTCGTCGGCCAAGCCCTCTGCGATCTCCACAAGACGCTTTAATAGCCCCTCGATGTCCTCGATCGTCAGTGTGTATACGTCGGCAGGCACGTCGAGCTTGAGCTTCTTGTTGACCTTGTACCGCCCGACCTCCGAAAGGTCGTAGCGCTTCGGATCGAAGAAGAGCCCATCCACAAGGTTCTGCGCGTTCTCCAGGTTTACCGGCTCCCCCGGCCGCTGCCGCCGAAAGACCTCCAGGAGCGCATCCTCCCTGGAGGTGGTGTCGTCCCTCTCTAAAGTGTTATGCATGAGCCACGAGTCCTCGAAGCGCGCCAACAACTCGTCCGGTCCGCCCATATCGAGCGCCTTGAGCAACACGGTGACCGGCAGCTTACGCTTGCGGTCTATCCTTACCGAGACGTAACCCTTGGTCTCGACCTCGAACTCAAGCCAGGATCCGCGAGCCGGCATCAAGCTCGCCGTCAAGACCTGCTTGGCGACGTCCTTGGGCTCCATAATATACGCCCCCGGTGACCGCACAAGCTGGGTGACCACTACCCGCTCGGTACCGTTAATAATGAAGGTCCCCGAATTACTCATAAGAGGAAAGTCGCCCATGAAGACGTCCTGCTCCCTGAGCTCTCCGGTCTCCTTGACGATAAAGCGCACCCGCACGAAAAGGGGTGCCGAGTACGTCTTGTCCTTGGAGACGCATTCCTCAACGGAGAAGGGCGGCTCCTCAAAGTACGGCTCTCCGAACTCGACAGCGTAAGATCCAGTATAGTCCTCTATCGGGGAGATCTCCGTAAGGGTCTGTCTGATGCCTTCCTTGCGAAACCTCTCGAAAGAAGCCCGCTGTATCTCTATAAGGTTGGGTAGGTCAAAATCGGTCCTCATCCGGGCGTAAGGGTGCCGCTTCCGGCGCACGATGGGGCTCACCAAATCAGTTCTCCTCCAGGGATGGTTGTTGAAGAACGGCTGAACACGCAAACGGATATCTTACCTCCCGCCCTCCGGGAAGTCAAGACATCAGCAGGCAACGAAGTTGGACGCCGGTACCAAAAGTACCTACGCCTAGGAGTTTAGCACGGCTGTTCCGTACACACTACTGACAATAGCTACAACTCCTACTTGAGCTCCACCGTAGCGCCGGCCTCTTCCAGCGTGTTCTTAAGAGCCTCGGCGTCCTCCCTGGAGAGAGCCTCTTTAACGGGGTTCGGGGCCTCGTCTACAAGTGCCTTGGCCTCTTTAAGCCCGAGACCCGTGGCCGCGCGAACCTCCTTGATAACCTGAATCTTCTTGTCACCCGCCGCCTGGAGTACCACGTCAAACTCGGTCTGCTCCTCTTCGACCGCAGAAGCCCCATCGCCGACCGGGGCCGCTGCCGGCGCCGCCGCGAACGCCGCCGCCGATACGCCGAAGCGCTCCTCCAGGGCCTGTACGAGCTCCGAGAGCTCGAGCACCGTCATGTTCTCAATAGATTCTAGTATGTCTTCTCTGCTCGCCACTGCCAAACCCTCCTTAGCTTCTCTTTACTACTACGCCTAGGCTCTCTTCTGCGCAGCTACCTGGTTCAACACGATCGCCAGGTTCCGGATGGTGCCGTTTAGGACGGTTACCAGCCCCGCGAGCGGGGCCTGAATCCCGCCCACCACCTGAGCGATGAGTTGCTCCCTTCCAGGAAGCCTCGAAAGCCTTGCCACCCCCGCTGCGTCCACGACCCGGCCGCTATCCAAAAGGCCACCCTTGAGCTCGAAAGCGTCGATCTCGTTCGAGAACTCATCCATCAGCTTCGCGCCCGTAACCGGGTCCTCTGAAAAGGCTATCGCCGTCGGCCCCACAAGAAGTTCCGAGATATCCTCGATGCCTGCCCGGTCGGCTGCTATCTGCGCCAGCGTGTTCTTCGCGACCACGAACTCCACACCCGACTCGCGGCTTCGCGCCCTAAGCCGGTCGCTTTGAGCCACGTTAATACCCTTATAGTCTACGAGTACCACAGAGTTGCTCTTGAGCTTCTCTGTGAGCTCCTCGATTACCCGCGCCTTGTCTTCTCGTTTCACGCCTTGGCTCCTCTCTTACACAAAAACCCCGGGGCCGCAGGCACCCGGGGCTTCAAAAATCCCTCGAATCTCTCTCTGCGACCTCGACCGGATTATTAAACCCTTCCGGGTCCCGGCTGTCTCTGGCCTCTTATTTGGCTCTTATACGAACGAGATACTAATCCCTCTCGATCGTGGGGTCAACCTTGATCGACGGTCCCATCGTAGTCGATAAGGCAACCGACTGGAAGTACCGGCCCTTGACCGGTGCCGGGCGCGCCCTCTGGAGCTCGTCGCGCAGGGCGAAGTAGTTCTCGATCAGGCTGTGCACGTCGAACGACCTCTTACCAACGATGCTGTGGATGATTCCGTACCGGTCGACCCGATACTCGATCTTGCCCCTCTTGATCTCCTCGACTGCCCTGCCCACGTTCGGCGTCACCGTCCCGCTCTTGGGGTTGGGCATGAGACCACGTGGACCCAGAATCTGACCCAGACGCCCCACAATGCTCATCTGGTCTGGCGTCGCAACCGCAACCTCAAAGTCCAAGAAGTTCTCATCGCGGATACGGGCTGCGAGGTCGTCCGACCCCACGATATCCGCCCCGGCCTCCTCGGCCTCCCGAGCGTTCTCACCGACCGCGAAGACCGCCACCCGGCGCGACTTGCCAGTGCCATTTGGGAGCATAAGCGTACCACGCACCATTTGGTCCGCCCGGCGCGGGTCCACGTTGAGTTTGACGTGAGCCTCGACGCTCTCGTCGAAATTAGCTCCTTCGAGGCTCTTCAACAGCTCCAGCGCCTCGCGCGGCGTGTACAGACGGTCCTTCTCGACTCTGGCCCTCTGCTCTAGTAGCCGCCTACCCACTGACTGTTATCCCCATGCTCCTCGCCGTTCCCTCGACAATCCTGGTCGCCCCCTCTTCGTCGGCGGCGTTCAGGTCCGGCATTTTGGTCCTCGCTATCTCCTCTATCTGGGTCCGGCTGACCGTACCGACCTTTGCGCGGTGCGGCTCACCGCTACCCTTCTCAAGACCCGCAGCCTGCTTCAAGAGGAACGCCGCGGGTGGAGTCTTTGTGACAAAGGTGAACGAGCGGTCCTCGTAGACCGTGATCTCCACCGGAACAACTTGGCCCATCTGATCGCGCGTCGCGTCGTTGAACTGCCGCACGAACTCCCCAATGTTCACCTGCGCCTGGCCTAAAGCCGGGCCGACCGGCGGCGCCGGGTTGGCTTGGCCGCCCGTGACCTGCAACTTCAACTTACGCGCGACGCGTCTGCCACGTCCTCTTCCCATAACGAATCCCTTTCTAGCTTATTAGAGCTTTATTAGAGCTTTGCGACCTGACCGAAGGAGAGCTCAACCGGCGTCTCGCGCCCAAAGATCGAAACCAGAACCTTCAACCTCGACTGGTCAACGTTTATTTCAGAGATCATACCCGTAAACTCTGCCAAAGGACCAGCGATGACCTTCACCGTCTCCCCGACTGAGTAATCTACCGTGGTTTTGACCTTCTCGCGGGTCTCGGCCTCGCCCGGCCTGAGCAGGCGCTCGACCTCCGAACGACTAAGAGGGGTCGGCGTGTCGCCGGCGCCCACGATCTGGGTGACGCCCGGAGTATGGCGCACTAGACGCCAAGTGTCGTCGTTCATGTCCATGTTGACCAGGATGTAGCCAGGAAACTGGCGCTGAACGGTGGGGACTTTCTTGCCATCCTTGATCTCGATAACGCTCTCGGTGGGAATGCTGATCTCACCGAAATGCCGCCGTAGGCCGAACGAGTCTATGCGTCGCTCCATAGTGACACGAACCTTGTTTTCGTGCCCCGAATACGTATTGACGACGTACCACTTCTTCAAAACGTCAATCCTTTACAGAAATACGAGCTCGGCGAGCCTCTGGAAGATAAAATCCCAAAACGCCACGTATGCCGTGAGCACCAGCACGATGATCAAAACCACCGCCGTGCTTTGCTGGAGCTGGTCCCGGTTCGGCCAGCTGACCCGCTTGAGTTCGCCCCGTACGTTCCGGGCAAACTCTACCGTCCCGCTGTAGAACCGCCGGTTCTGCTGCGCCTTCTTGCTGGCGACCCGCTTGTTACCCATCTCTTTTTTGCCCCTTTTACTACCTGTGAGCAGGGCAGGAGGGACTCGAACCCCCGACCTGCGGTTTTGGAGACCGCTGCTCTACCAACTGAGCTACTGCCCTCTGCTTACCTAGTCTCCCGGTGTGCCGTATGTTGCCGACACCACGGGCAGTACTTTCTCAACTGGATGCGATCCGGGGTGTTCCGCCGGTTCTTACGGCTGTGGTAGTTCCGGCGCTTGCACTCCTCGCATGCCAGCGTGACTAATTGTCGCACAACGATCCTCCATATCACAGGGGCGAGACAAAACGTCTCGCCCCCTTTCTACAAAAAGTGTCTACTCTACGATCTCGGTGACGACGCCTGCCCCTACAGTCCTACCCCCCTCGCGTATAGCGAAGTTTAACCCCTCGTCCATAGCTATTGGAGAGATGAGCTCCACGTTCATCACCGT
>DATHAB010000151.1:0-9251 GCA_035296885.1 Rubrobacteraceae bacterium | reverse complement strand
AATGTTTCAGTTTGTAGCGCCGGGCTAGTGTCAAACTAGTGTCAGAAGGCCCCGGGTTCGCTCCGGGGCCTTCACATTTTCCTGCGATTTGCAGGGAGTTTAGAAGTGAGCCGCCCAGGACTCGAACCTGGAACCTAGAGATTAAGAGTCTCTTGCTCTGCCAATTGAGCTAGCGGCCCATGAATCTCAATTATAGCACTTTCGGACTGTTCTAAAGAGCAGCCCAGGCTGGAGAGCGACCCCTTGCACAGGTCCATAAGGTGTTTATAATAATTCTGTCTAGCGATCCTGTCACTGGGTCGCTAAGGGCCGGAAAAGGGCCTCGCCCTTCGATGAAGACCGGCCCTTTTTCTTCGCCCGGCCTGTATACGTTTTTCCTTTGCGGCTATCCGATCTCTTCGGCGATAGCAAAGAGTTCGTCGGCGTGTCGGCGGACGGAGGTTGCAAGGTCGTCGTTTGACGCTGCGATGTGGACACGGTAGAGGGGGGAGTGGTAGCGGGCCATGTCCTCTTCGGAGAGGCCGGAGAGGTCTTGCCAGCTTACGGGATTGCGCTCACCGGGTAAGGGAGAGTGCCGGATAAGCCGGAGGCCGACGTCAAAGTGTTTACGCTCCGGAAGGTCTATAAGGAGGTCGAAGGGACCGGCGGTGCCTTTGCGGTAGCGGGTGAGGTAGCGGGCCCAGGCCTCCTCGACCCTGCGACGCCAGGTGGCATCGTCGCGCAGTTTTACCAGGGAGGCGTAGCTCGGGTGGCGCGCGTCAAGCTCCAGGGCACGCTTGTAAGGGTGACGATCGAGGAGCCGTTTCACTAGTGCGGCAGAGGAGCTTTCGGGGTCGGCGGACTTGAGGATGAGGGCAAAAGCCCCCGCATCGTCCTGGTGGGCTAGTTTCTCTGAGGTGATCTTTTCGGCCTGGATGGCGTCCTGTACGGCCCTAAGGAACATTACGGTGGGAACGCGCAGGTAGTGGTGGCCATAGACGTTGTAATGCAACAGATACCGGGCGAAGACTAAAGACTGCAGGTGTCCAACCCCAGTCTCATCTACAGCCAAAACGGCCCTGTTATCCTGGCCGACGATACGTAAAGAATTCAAGAGGGCCTCGGCATCGATGGTGCCGTAGGGAACTTTAGCGCCGCGAGCATCTCGGACGAAACGGTCGAGCATCTCGACGTCCAGCGAGCCCGAGAGTAGGTCTCGCGTCAGATGCTCGGTCGGCGTCAGGTTACGTAAAGGGGAACCCTGGGAGTCGCTGTGAAGATCGCCTTCAGCGTCGGCCCGAGCGACGAGCCTAAAGACGTTGTGCGGTTCCAGAGCCCAGTTCTCGCGCAGGACTTCTGCAACTTCGGTCTCCTCGATCTGGCACCTAGTAATCTCGTCGCGTGAGACCATACCAAGCAGCCTTATGTCCTCCACAGCCGGTGCGCACGGGTAGCGCCCAACGTCGTGCAGAAGGGCCGCGGCCAAAGAGCCCCGGACGTCCCGGTCTTCCAGATAAGCACCTGAGTCTATAATGCGCTTTAGCGTCAGGCGCGTGAGGTAGTAGACGCCGATTGCGTGGTCCAATCGGGTGTGCTTCGCAGCTGGGAAGGCGTAGAGGGCGAAGCCGAGCTCGCTCATCCCTTTCAGACGCGCCATCGCAGCGGTTTCCAGAAGCGCCCAGACTGCCTTGTCCACCGGGACGTCTCCCCAGATGTCGTCCCGAACTTTGCGCGCGGAGCCCCCGAAGAACTCCCCTACTGTGCTGCTCACGATAATCCCCACCTTCTCAGCAGTTCGCCCGCCTGTGGGCCTTCAGGTCGTCCCCTTGAGGACATTCTAACTGAGAGAGGCTTTATACTTGTAGCAGTTGCCAGAAGCGATACGTTGAGAGGAGCGTACATCCAAGCCGGAGAGACCGAGGCCCTAAGCGGCGAGTGCGTAACTTTACGGCCCCCGCGCGAAGAGGACGTCGAGAAAGCCTATGAGTGGGACCGGGACCCCGAGCTTGCTGCATGGAACGGGCGTCCGCCGATCAACATCTCCTTCTCCGCCGCCCGCCGCGACTACCTGGCCCGCTGGGAGGACCCGAGCGTAAAGACCTTTATCATCGAGGCAAAGGCCGAAGCTAACGAGCCGGCCGGCCTAGCTACCCTATACGACTTCAGGTACGAAGGCTGCGAGTTCGGCATAAAGATAGCCTCCAAACATCTGCGCGGTCGCGGCTACGCCACCGAGGCCGTCGAACTCTTGATCGCCTACTGCTTTGATACCCTGGGCCTTACAGTGGTGCGCGGCTCCACACTCGCCCACAACCAGCGTATGCAGCGCGTCTTCGAGAAGTGTGGCTTTAGAGAGATCGGCGACGGCACCATCGTCAGCCGCTTCGACAACAAGCGCTACACCGAGCTCTTCTATGAGCGTGTGCGGGAGGGCTGAACCCTCTATAGGTGACCGATCCACTCAGTTATATTGCATGAGGGGCATAGGAGGTGGTATAAGAGAAGTAGGCAACAACGATGTCGTCTGCTCTAAGCGCTTGCTCGAAGAGATCGAGAATGCCTGGTGGGATGTCTTTGCCGAGTTCCCGCTTACAATACTACGCAGATGAGAACTCAGCTTGAACTGAACATCAGAAGCCGGGGCGCTATGCGTGGAATCTTGACCCTCGGAAGCCTTGACCCGGCCTTTGCCGCCGCTGCCCATACCGAGGGAGAGGCGGTTGTGCTGGACCTGCGGCCGGTCGAGTTCGTGGAGCCCTCGGGGCTCTGCGGCCTTGCGGCGCTCTTGGAGCTCCTGATCTCGCGCTCTGAGGAGGTAGGGCTCGCGCTCTCGGGGCGCAACGTGCCCGCCTACCTTGAGCGAATGAACTTTTTCCGCATCTTCGGCGACAGGGTCAAGACAAACGCGGACGTCTCGGCGCTTGAGGAGCGGCGACGGGGTAATCCGGGGACGCTTCAGGAGTTGGTAAACTTCCATTCGGAGGAGGAGATCCCCGGGATCATAAACCGTATCTCGGAGATTCTCGAGAACAAGGAGTACGGGTTACGCGAACGAGCCGCCATCTGCGCCACTCTTTCCGAGATCTGCGCTAACGCCGTAGAACACGGGCATTCGCCCTTCGGGGCCTACGCCGCCGTCCAGGCCTACCAGCATATCGTCAGCGGGGGCCGCGAGCGCCGGGGCGAAGAGGTTCTTATTGCTATCGCCGACGGCGGGGTCGGCGTTCGAACGACCCTGTCTCGTAACCTGCAGTACGCCGAGCTCACGGAGACGGACAACGACGCTCTACGCCACGCTCTGAAGATGGGCGTCTCTGGGACTGGAGAGATCGGACGCGGTGGCGGCCTCGCCGTGGTAGGCCAGATCGCCGCACGTGCCGGAGGCTCCCTCTCCCTTCGCTCCGGCTCGGGCCGTGTAACCTTCTACGGCAACCGCACAAACTCCCGCAACGTCCCCCCCTTCCCCGGTACCTTCGTCCGTGTCTCCCTGCCCCGAAAAACTACCAGCAGTCAGCAACTACCATCTAGCAAGAAACACAAAGATGTCGGCTGAAAAGCCAAAAGCACAGTTGATTTCGGAGAGAGCAACGCGTATAATCCGTTCAGATGATTTCACTGAAGACAGTGAGTAAAGAGTTAGCGGCTGAGAAGCGCCCACAAGCGGTCTACGACGTAGCTGCGGGCGAGGCCGGGGGGAAGCTGATGGTGACGCGCGGGACAGGCCGGCGAGTGCGGGAAGCACTCGCGGAGGTTCTCGAGGGGTTACCGAGTAGCGGGGTATTGTACGTGGACACGCGGGGCGTGGAGCTTATGGACTACTCGTTCGCGGACGAGGCTTTGGGGATTTTGGTTTCGAGGGTCGCGGCGGGAGAGTACGGTGAGAGGCACGTGGCGTTAGTCGAGGTGGAGCGGGATCTGCTGGAGAACATCGAGGCGTCTTTGCGGCAGCGGTCTCTAGCGATGATCCGGGTAGATGAGGTCGGGGGCAACCCTGAGATCTTGGGCGAAGTGCCCGAGCACCTCGTCGACACGCTGCGTGCGATCTACGACGCTGGCTCCATCACCAACGTCAACCTGGCGACCAAGCTCGGCCTCAATCACACCGCTTGCAACAACCGCGCCACCCGCCTCCTCAAGTTGGGCCTCATACACCGCAGCAAGAACACCGCGGCCCCCGGTGGCCGCCAATATTCTTATGAAAGGATCGCTTGATGCCTTTTTTTTGCTTTCTTTTTCACTCGTTTCAGTGAACATACCATTATCGGTGCAGTAGCGCTGGAGGAGGTATAGCAGGATGCGAGAAGAGTACATGATCGAGCGTCACGGGCGCAGGTTCGTGTTGTACGCGGGTCTGTTGGACGAGGCGCACGCGCGGGGCTTGAGGAGTATAGAGACGGAGCTCTTACAGGTACCAAGCCCTGAGAACGGCGAGGTCGCCATAGCCAGGGCTGTGGTGAGGACCGAGGAAGGCAAGTTCAGCGGCATAGGCGATGCGAGCCCCGACAACGTAGGTAAGACCATAAGGCCGCACATTATCCGCATGGCGGAGACGCGGGCGAAGGCGCGTGCTTTGAGGGATGCGATCAACGTCGGTGTGGCTGCTCTCGAGGAGCTCGATGGCGAGCCCGAGGAGATCACGCCGGCCCGGGAGCAGCAGAATCAGGTGCAGCAATCATCCGTTGCGCCGCGGACCGCGCGAGAGGAGAACAAGGACGAGCTTCCCAAGGAAGCCCTGCCGGCGACGCGCAAGCAGCTCAACTACCTGGAGGCTTTGATTGCGGATGTTGTTGAGGACGGGACGGCTAAGTTCGAGGAGATGGTGGGCAAGCCGGTCTCCAAGCTCACACGCGGCGAGGCGAGCGAGTGGATCGGCCGCCTCTCCGGTAGGGCAGCGTAGTGGTGGGGCGCCTTTGGATAGCGGCCCTGGGTGAGGAGGCACTCTACGAAGTGGACCTCCCAGGATGCTGCCAGCGCACTGCCAGGAGCTCCGAAGATCTCTTCGAGTGTTCGACATGCGGTGCGGCTTGGCAGGCACCTTTGCCTGTCGAGCCCGAGAAGTGCGCGTTCACCGAGCGCACGAGCGACGGGGAGAGAAAGGGAGCAGCGTAGTGCCCAAGAAGAAAAAGACCTTGCGGCCAGATACGACGCTTTCTCCGGTGGGCAAACCGGAGGCTGAGGTGTACGTGTGGGGGCTGCCAGGGTGCTGCTTGCGGTCGTTCAAGGAGGCGATTCTGGAGGCGGGCGACCGGCGTCTGCTCGAGCTGCGGTGTGGTTGCGGCCAAGACTGGCACATTACGAGCAGCCTCGACGAGCGGGTTTTGGGACGCTTTGTAACGCACGGTGGGCCGCGCATAAGAGGCGGCTCTTACCCGGCGGCGTAGCGGCTAAGAAAGGGGACGAGATGGGGCAGGATAGTCTAACGCAATATCTGGGGGCGATCAGGGGCGGCCGTTTGCTTGAGGCCGAGGAGGAGCGGGATCTCGCTTGGCGATCGAGGGAGGGCGACAAAGAAGCCCGCCGGAAGCTCATCGAGAAGAACGTACGGCTCGTAATTTCGGTCGCAAAGAAGTATCGCGGGCGGGGGGTGCCGTTCGAGGACCTCATCCAGGAGGGCAACGCGGGTCTCATCCGGGCTGTAGAGAGGTTCGACCCTGCTTTGGGCAACCGGTTCTCGACCTATGCTACGTGGTGGATCCGGCAGGCCATAACCCGCGCCATCGCCGATCACGCCCGCTCTGTACGCCTCCCGGCACACGTCGTCGATGCTCTGTTCCGGCTGCGAAGAGCCGAGAATGCTTTAAGCATCGAGCTCGGCCGCGACCCCACCGAAGAAGAGCTCGCCGAGCAACTCGACATAAAGCCAAAGGAAGCGCGCAAGTTGCGCGAGGTCAGCCAACCAATAGGGAGCACCAACGCCTTCGTCGGACGCGACGGCGCTGAAGAAGGCGCACAGTTGGGAGATCTTTTGCCCGACGAGCGCGCGGGCGAGGAGTACGCCCAAGTCGAGCTTGGCCCCTGGGAAGGTACCTTGCGCGAAGCTGTAAGGTCGCTACCCGAGCGCGAGGCGCGCATCCTCGAGATGCGCCACGGCCTCGACGGCCGCAGGGTTCGTACCCTGCGCGAGGTTTCCGAAGAGTTGGGCATCTCGCAGGAGCGAGCGCGGCAGGTCGAGAAAAAGGCCCTGAGGACAATTCGGACCGGTCGCTACGCAAGCACCCTGAGGGGCGTCCTCTCCGAAGCCGTGTAGAGCATAGCACCGGCAGATGCGCTAACCTTCACCAACCAAGCTAGAGAAGGGAGGCTCTTGGAGACGACGGAGCGCGCCGGGCATATCTCGGAGCTGTTCAAGGCTTTAGGTGGAACCGTTTCGAATGGTTTCCCTGCTATACACTCGCCGGTATCCCACACGGCGGCCGGAACTGCCTACCTCAAAGCCCCAGGCGTGGTTATGCTTGCAAAGCCTCAGACCGATCTCGCGGGCTTGAGAGACTTCCTTGGGGGCTTCGACTCTTCCTTGAGTTTTCCAGCCTACCTAGACGACCCGACGGAGCTACCTGGCTCCTCGCAGCTGTGCAAGACGGCGGGGCAACTATGCTACGCTAGCTTCGGCCTTCGGCGGACCACCAACGAGCACGCAGCACAGTATTTCGAGCGGCTCACCTCGGCAGGCCACGGGTCCGTTCTGGAACACGCCAGCTTTAGCTTTTTGTTCTACGGCATCAGCCGGAGCGTAACGCACGAGTTAGTGCGCCACAGAGTCGGCGTGGGCGTAAGCCAGATCTCCCAACGGTACGTTTCGGGCGCCGTTCTACGTTTCGTAGAGCGGCCTGAGTATCAACCTGACACGGAACTGCATGGGCTCTTCGAGGAGCGGGCCGACCGGGCGGCGGCCGAGTACGAGACGATGGCGAGACATCTCTTAGAGCGTCAGGGAGAGGGAGATCCTCTGTTAGACGCGGAACACAAGACCGACGCACGTAAGAAGGTGCAACAAACGGCTCGATCGCTCCTGCCAAACGAGACCGAGGCACCGATGGTGTTCACAGCCAACGTGCGGGCCCTGAGACACATAATCGAGATGCGGGCCGACGAGCACGCCGAGAGCGAGATCCGGAATCTTGCCATCCGGGTCTTCTTGTGCCTCAACGTCGCAGACCCGATCCTCTTCGGCGACTACGAGCTGCAAAGTCTCCCCGACGGGACTCACAACGTCACGACCAACTACAGGAAAGCATAAAACTGCCCGCATGAGCGCAGAGGAAAGGGCCGAGGAGAAGATCCATAGGCGAGGCGCGGTGCCGGGCGGAGGCGCCGGATGAGGACAAGCCCGGAAGAGGTTCTCGCGTTCTGGTTCGGGCGCGAGGGCGACGAGGGATACGGGGAGTTCCGGGAGGTCTGGTTCTTAAAGGATTCAGACTTCGACCGCGAGATCCGGGATCGTTTCGAGGTGGTCTACGAGGAGGCTGCTGCGGGCGAGCTCGAGGCCTGGAAAGAGGGGGCTCAAAGCTGTTTAGCCCTGATCGTTGTGCTGGACCAGTTCCCCCGTAACATGTTTCGTGGGGACCCGCGGATGTACGCTACGGATGGGCTGGCGCTCGCGGCGGCCCGATACGCCGTCGAGCGGGCCTACGACCGGGAGTTGTTATCTAATTTCCAGCGTGTGTTCTTGTACTTACCCTTCGAGCACAGCGAGCGCCTGAAGGATCAACGCTTCTCGGTAGAGCTATTCCGCAGGCTCGCCGAAGAGACGGGTCAGGAGGACCTCCTCGTATACGCCGTGCAGCACTTGAAGATTATCGAGCGCTTCGGGCGCTTCCCGCACCGGAACGAGATCCTGGGCCGCCGAACGACCCCCAAAGAGGCGGAGTTTCTCAAAGAACCTGGCTCGTCCTTCTAGAGCGCGTCACGGACCCCCGATGAAGAAGCCTATAGCCTGATGAAGCATGAGGCAGGCGAAGACGACGGAGTGTAAGGCCCGTCACGTAATCGGTGGCCACTCATAGTCCCGCCTCAGGCAGCGGAAGCGTGCCGCCGGACGAAGCTGCGCTCTACAACCTCCATCGCAAGACGTTGAACACCCCCGCAGATCGTGGCGGCACTGGACAGCATCGGGTGGTAGCATAGCGAGATAGTCGGGTATAATGAAGGCGTATTCCTTACTGCTAACATTGGTTGGATAAGGTGGATAAGGCTCGCGGGCCGACATTGCCGATTCTCGGAAACCCAAATAGGTACTAAAAGGGGCAGGTAGCGCAGGATTCTGTACGGGCGTATTCTACTGATGCCCTTACTAAGCGGAGGTTTTAGTCAAGAGGCCGCCCACTACATATTGTAGGGCTAGACAAAAATCCCAAAACCAGCATATACAGGTAACGTTACAGTCTTCTACGCTGTAGTGCTATGTAACCAGATAAGCAGACCCAACCGGACGGCCAGGGTTCGCTAATCCTAAGGAGGAGGTAACGAGAGATGCTATTGGCCCAACGTTTCGCTCAGGTATTCGGAGTGATCTACCTGCTAATAGGTATTCTGGGCTTCATCCCGGTACCGCCGATCCTCGTGCCCGTAGATATTGTTTTCGTAATAGGACCCTTAAACGGGTTATTGCTTGGCTTGTTCCCCGTCAACTGGCTTCACAGCATAACGCATGTAGCGATCGGGGTGGCTGGACTAGCGTCTTACAGGAGCCCTGCCAGGGCGAGATCCTACGCTCTTGCTATTGGGGTGCTCTACGCGGTGCTCGCCGTGGTGGGGTTGTTGCTGCCCAACTTCTTTGGTCTTTTGCCGCTTGGCGGGCTTGACATCACCCTGCACGCCCTGACCGCGATACTCGCTTTTGGGGCCTACTTTGCCTCCCCAGGAGTAACCGCAAGGAGGACAGCTACTTCTTAAACGCAGGGTAGCACCCCACGCGTAGTAAAACCGGTAGGGGGTTACTAGTAAGAGCCTGGGCCTATAGCGAGGCGGCGGGTTCCTCTATTCACGAAGTGGCCGAGAAGGACTGTTCTCAGAAACTCGGCTTCCGGCATAGGGGCTTCTGAGCAACTGTTCTGCCACTCTTCAAGAAGACCTGCCAGACTTCTTTCGCCACAAGCCCCCTCCCTTAGCATAGCGGAATATTCTGTGCTCTTTGAGTACAGCGTAGAAGCCGCTTTGGAGCGGGTGCACTATCTACATAGGCCCCCTAGAGACTACCAGTACGATCTTCTAAATCTACAAAAAGGCCGTCCTGCCCATCCGAGAAACGCAGGAGTAAACGCTATAGATAAGGT
>DATHAB010000150.1:0-19185 GCA_035296885.1 Rubrobacteraceae bacterium | reverse complement strand
GTCTGTGAGCGACAATTTCTTCGATGTGGCCGATGTAGCCATAGAGCCGGGAACTACGGTTTATTGGTCTAACGAGGGTCAAGTACCGCATAGCGTAACCGCCGACGACGGCTCGTTTGATTCAGGGCAGTTGAACCCAGGGGACTCCTACATAGTCACCTTTTTAGGGTCTGGGGTAGTGTCCTACCACTGCGAGCTACACCCTGAGATGGTTGGTAGCGTCACCGTTGGTGGAGGAGGTAGCGAAGGGGTTGAGGCAACCCCTACCGGTGAAGCTGCCCCTACAGGTGAGACTGCTCCTACCGAGCCGCAGCCCTCTGCCCAACCCACATACGAAGACATGGGACATGCAACTGCCTGACCCTGACTACCATTCAGCAGGCCGGGGCTGGTTCCAACGGCCCCGGCTTTTTCCTCCAGGGGTGCACTAAGTTTCTTAGTAAAACACCTTCCAGGCATTCCGGTGAATAGAGGCACCTCGCCCCCTAACGCTCTCTAGACGTCTTTTTTGATAGATTCGTTATTTGTGATCGTAGTCGAAGCAAGAGGAAAGAGGTGAGTAATGAGACGTATCATCTCGTCGATTAATTATTAGGGTAGTTGTGGCAATGGCGGCGATGCTGGTGGCTAGCGCGCTTCCAGCGTTTGCCTTGGCCAACTAGAATGCCAAATGCATTGGTGCGTCGCGCAGCGGCCAAGACCCCGAGCTTGTCCGTGACCTGGGTGAGGCTATCAGCGATTTATCCCGAACATTCCAGGAAATCCGATAAGAATTTTCCCCCTTCGCCCGAACTAACTGCAGACACTGCTAGACCGTAAGAAGGGCCGGGCCGAAAAAGCCCGACCCTTTTCATGCCTTTAGCTGCTGAGTTTTCCGAGAAAGACCAAGCTCCACTAGCACACCCGCCGTCGCGATGGTCGTGAAGTAGCACTCGAAGTACAGCTTCTACACTTCTCGGCAATGGTCCCCGCTTCAGTCTTTTTCAGCTACCCAAGAGCCTCCCGTAGAGAACCTTCTACTGCTCAGGCTTCAACATCGGGCGCTCACTCTGGCTCGAAGAAGAACTGCACGACCTACGAGCGCCGATTCTCGGGCTCCTGTAGATCGTCGAGTATAAGCCCCTCCCCACATCCAAGCCCCCATAGCCACCTCGGGCAATCCTCGCGGCCTTGGCAGGGGCTCTAGCTTGGGATGCGTTGCGTGAGGGATATAAGGATAGTTTTCTTGCGCTCTGACCCGTTGTACGTGCGGTTATCCTTGATCAGGATACTCGCTCCATCTTCTGCTCGGGAAACATCCGCACGGCGCTTATACACCGCGAACCGAGTAGCTGCTTGAGCTCGGCGTAGAGATCAGAGGAGTCCTCAACGGTACAAATGGTCTCCTCGGGGATGCCGTCGTTAGAGATAAGGACGAGCGGGCTCTCGCCAGGGTGACGGCCGAGGACGTCGAATGCCTCCTCAGCGACGACACGCGAGAGACCAACAAATGCGCCGGCGTCGAGGTAGACGGGGTCGAGGCCGGGTTCCAGATGCAACTCCTCTAGCTCCATCGCCACGATGCGGGGGATGCCCTCTTTGCGCTCGACGCGGCCCTTGACCTTCAGGATCGCGTCCTCACGGACACAGGACGCACACTTGACGTAGACCTTCG
The DNA here is from genome assembly GCA_035296885.1 of Rubrobacteraceae bacterium. Taxonomy (GTDB): domain Bacteria; phylum Actinomycetota; class Rubrobacteria; order Rubrobacterales; family Rubrobacteraceae; genus Rubrobacter_F. Next base: position 17,531 of record DATHAB010000150.1, on the reverse strand, counting down.
GGAAGGCCATAACCTCCGTAAGCCCGCGCGTATCGTCGAGCTGGAGCATCGCCATGACATCGCCTTTGCGCGTTGTGTTGCGCCGGACGGAGGTCGCTAGCCCTCCAACCGACACGACCTGACCGTCACGGCAGTGATCGAGATCCGAGACGGTTGTGTCGGTGTGCTTTTTGAGCTTGTGGAGCACAGGGCGCAACGGGTGATCGGAGACGTAGAGCCCTAAAGCTTCCTTTTCCCACTCAAGGGTGCCGTGCCGGTCGTCTTCCATTTCAGGCATTGGGGGCCGGGCTGGGGCCAGCTCCGCTACATCAAACATGGAGAATTGAGTATCGTCCGCGTTCTTCGAGCCCTTCTGGGCAAGATCTACGGCCTTTTCGTGCACCTTGAGCAGCGCGGCCCGTGAGTGACCCATCGAGTCGAAGGCGCCGCACTTTATGAGCGACTCGATGCTGCGCTTGTTGTAGGTCTTGCAGTCTACACGCTCGCAGAAGTCGAAGAGGTCCTTGAACGCACCATCTTTCTTCCTTGCGGCGATAATCGCCTCAACGAAGTTGCCCCCAACGTTCTTTACCGCCGAGAGTCCGAAGCGGATGGTCTCCCCAACCACCGTGAAGCGGTACCCGCTCTCGTTGACGTCCGGCGGCAACACCTCTATCCCCATCGCTCGAGCTTCGGCCACGTACTGCGGCACCCGGTCCTTGGTGTTCATCACACTGCTCAACAAGGCCGCCATGTACGCCTCGGGGTAGTGGGCCTTGAGATACGCCGTCTGGAAGGCGAGGAACGAGTAGCACGCGCTGTGGCTCTTGTTGAAAGAGTAGCCACCAGCCTTCTCCATCCAGTTCCAAAGCTCCTCGGCAGCATTTGGGGCAACGTCGTTTGCCGTGCAACCTTCAACAAATTTGTCCTTGAGCGTGGCGATGAGTTTTTTGTTCTTTTTACCGATGGCTTTGCGCAGCGTGTCGGCCTGGCCGGGGGTGAAGCCGCCTAGAGTCTTGGAGATCTCCATTAGCTGCTCCTGGTAGGCCGCAACGCCATAGGTCGGCTCCAAGATAGGCTTGAGGCGTGCGTCAAGGTACTCGACGCTCTCAGGGTCGTGCTTGCCCCGCTTGAAGTTTGGGATGTAGTCCATAGGACCGGGACGGTACAAGGCGTTGAGGGCCACAAGGTCGTCAAAGCGGTCGGGCTTGACCTCCTGGAGCATCCGCTGCATCCCACCAGACTCGAACTGAAATACCCCGAAGGTGTCGCCCATCGCGAAGAGCTTCAAGGTCTTTGCATCGTCTAGTGGGATGTCCTGGATCTCCAGCTCTTCGCCGGTCGTCTGGCGGAGGGTCTCTAAGGTCTCCTCGATTACGTCGAGGTTCCTCAAACCCAAGAAATCCACCTTCAAGAGCCCCAAGGCCTCGACATCACTCATAGGATGTTGGACCATAACTGCGCCGCCCGCCCCTTGCATCATGGAGGCTTCGCTTGACCTAGTAGCCTGAAGTGGGACGATGTCTGTTAAGGGCTCTTCAGAGATCACAACGCCCGCGGCGTGGGTTCCAGCATGGCGAGCGAAACCCTCTATATCGAAGGCGGTGTCCAGAATCTTCTTGGTGTCCTCGTCCTTGTTTATCAGGTCGATAATCTCCCGCGCCGCCCCGGGGTGCTTCTCGGCGGGCATGTAGAAACCGTTCTCCTGTCGCAACACGTCCTTCAGGGCGGTCCCGACCGGCTTCTCCGGGATGAGCTTGGCCAGCTTGTCGGTCTCACTGTAGGGGTACTGGAAGACCCGGCCGGCGTCCCGGATAGCGGCCTTGGCACCGATAGTCCCGAAGGTGATAATCTGAGCTACGTGCTCGTAGCCGCCGTATTTATCGGTAACATACTCCATCACCTCCCCACGCCCCGAGACGGAGAAGTCTATGTCTATATCTGGCATGCTGACCCGGTCCGGGTTCAGAAACCTCTCGAAGAGGAGCGAGTACTGGAGTGGGTCCAGGTCGGTTATCTCCAAAGCGTAGGCGACTATAGAACCCGCCGCTGACCCGCGCCCCGGCCCCACCGCTATCTTTTTATCCTTAGCGTACTTAACGAAGTCCCACACGATGAGAAAGTAGTCTGCGAACCCCATCTTCTCGATGGTCGCAAGCTCGAAGTCGAGCCGCTTTTTTATCTCCGGCGTTAAAGCACCGTACCTTTTCCTGAGCCCCTCTTCGCACCGCTCTCGAAGGTACCGGTCTGCCGTGTACCCTTCTGGCTTTGGAAAGCTCGGCAACCGCGTCTTACCAAGCTCTATCCCCGGATCTTCGACGAGGTCCACGACCTTTAGGGTGTTCTCTAAAGCCTCCGGGTAATCCGGGAAAAGCCTCTCCATCTCATCGACCGTCTTGACGTAAAACTCCTCGCCGGAGAACTTCATCCGGTTCGGGTCGGCGTGGAACTTGCCAGTGCCGATACACAGCAACACGTCGTGCATCTTGGCGTCGCCCCTGGCCGTGTAGTGGGAATCGTTGGTCGCGACGAGCGGTATCTCAGTCTCCTTGTGCAGCTTGAGAAGGCCCTGGTTGACTCGCTTCTGCTCAGGAATACCGTGATCCTGCAGCTCCAAAAAAATGGCGTCGAAGATCTCCGCGTACTCCATGAGAAGCCTTCGCGCCTCGTCCAGACGGCCCTCAAGGATCCTGACCGGCACCTCCGCCGAGAGGCACCCTGAGAGGCAGATGAGCCCTTTCCCGTGCCTCTTTAGCATCTCCAGGTCCACCCGCGGCTTGTAGTAAAAACCCTCGAGATAACCCGTGGTCGAAAGCTTCATCAGGTTCCTGTACCCCTCGGACGTTCGGGCGAGGAGGGTAAGATGGTAGTACGGTGCGCGGCTCCTGTCCCTCCGGTCGGCGGTGACGTAGACCTCGCAGCCCATTACAGGCTTTATGTCAGCTTTTTTAGCTTCCCTGTAGAACTTAACGGAGCCGTACATCACGCCGTGGTCCGTGAGCGCGATGCCGGGCATGTTCTGATCCTTGGCGAAGGAGATGAGATCCTCTATGCGGCTCGCCCCATCGAGCATCGAATACTCCGAATGGCAGTGCAAGTGCGCGAAAGGCGTCGCCGTCAAAGAACCTCCCCTACGTCTCTAAGAGGCGAGCCGGCCGGCGGAGCTAATAGCCCCGCCCGTCGCCTGTTCTCCCCGTCCATCCTCAACGGGGGCACTATACGGCGAACGTGCAAGGCTTGTCTAGCTGAAGCTTTACTTAAACTTGAGGCGCGATTTGCAGGAATTTTCAGCAGTTAGTGGCACTTTTCGGCTCTAAGTCGTCAGCTTCTCTCCGATAAGCCAGCATCGGCATGGGACGTAGTATGACAGGCTTTCGAGACGAGCTTAACGTATTGCCCTATCTGCCGGCTTTCGGCTCTCGGGATCTTGCTGATTAGCTGACGAGTTGACCGCCTGGTCGGCACTATGCCAGAGGAACCAAGAGAGGACTGCGCGGGCGCTCAAGACGGCGAAGGCTAGGGCAAAGAGGCCGTTTTCGAGGTCGTGCTGCCAGGCAGTGTAGACGACGAGACCTGAGGAGACAGAGACGGCGGCGAGTACGAAAAGGAAGGTCAGGGCAAGCACGATACCTTGCCTAGAGTGCCACTCGAGACGTCGGGTAGCGCTCGCTGGAGGAGCTTCTTCGCGCTGGAGGTCTGCCATGCCGGTTCTAGTCACCCTTCTTAGCAGTCTCGGCCGAGGCTTTCTCTGGCTTCTTTTCGGTAGCTCCACCTTCGCCTGTGTCGGACGCGCCGTTCGCGCCCGAGTCGCCGCTCTTGGCGGTGGACTTCTCGGTGGTCTCCGTCTTTGCGCCGTTGCTCTTGTAGTCTGTCGAGTAGAAGCCCGAGCCCCTGAAGGAGATGCCTACCGGGTGGAGGACTTTCCTGACGGGGGCGCTGCACTCAACGCACTCAACTAAAGGGTCATCAGATATGCTCTGCATCACGTCGACGACATGCCCGTTCTCGCACTTGTACTCGTAAATTGGCATCTGGCTCCAATACTCCTTATGAAAAATTTTGTGACCCCAGGATTATACAACCCTGGGGTCGCAGGTCTGCCTATCGAGCGCTGCTCTGGTGCGGATTAGGGTCTAGCCTGCCGGAGGTGAAATCGTCGCGCATCTGCTCGTGCGCGGACTCGATAAGCTTGGGATTCTGGAGTATGTCGTCTATCTCGGCGCGGGAGGCGTTGCGGCGGACGTACTCTTCTTGGAGCACCTCCCTGAGGTGCGCTCCCTCCGCAATACGGTGGATAATGTATTCGATGACCTTCTGCTCCCGCTCTTGGCTGTGGAAGCTAAGAGGCTTTCTGAAAAACCTCTCCCAGAAAGGTTGTCTTTCCTCGGCCATGCTTACTCCTTTCCCTCGGTTTTTATCCCCTTAAACCCCAGCGCTTGAAACACTTTTTGGTGCGCCGACGAAAGATTCGGCGATCTGGACCGCGTTCGTCGCCGCGCCCTTTAGCAGGTTGTCTGCCACGCACCAGTATTCTATAGTGCTCTCCTCTACGCGCACCCTTCCAATATACACCCTAGGGTCGCCCGCGGCCTCTAAGGGCGTCGGGAAGCTCGCCGCCTCACCAGAGAAAGAGACGCCAGGCGCCGTATGGAAGACCTCCAGGACCTCCGGCAGCGTGATTTCCTTCTCCGTCTCAACGTAGACGCTCTCGGCGTGTCCGGTATGAACGGGGATGCGAACGGCCGTCGGGAAAACTGGGAGGCCAGGCAAGGAGAGAATCTTACGGGACTCCTCCTTCATCTTCTTCTCCTCCGTCGTGTACCCGCTCTCGTCTACGCCCCCGATAAGCGGGATGGCGTTCCCAACGATGGGCTTGGGAAAGGCGTCCTCGCGGCCATTCTCCAGGGCCTCAACCCCGCCACGGCCGGCACCCGAGACCGCCTGGTAGGTCGAAACGACTACCCTCTTCAGGCCAAACTCGCGGGCTATGGGGGCCAGCGTTACGACCAGCTGAATCGTAGAACAGTTGGGGTTGGCGACGATGCCCTTGTGGTCCGCAAGCGCCTCGGGGTTCACCTCAGGCACTACGAGCGGCACCTCAGGGTTGAGCCGGAAATCGCTCCCGTTATCTATTACGACAGCGCCACGTGCGTTCGCCTCGTGGGCGAGCTGCACCGCGGCCCCCTTTTCTCCTTCGGTCCCGGCGAAAAGGGCGTAGTCCACACCCTCGAAGGCGTCGGGCTCCGCCACCCCGACCTCAAAGGTCTCGCCGACCAAGGTCGCTATTCGCGCGCTCCGGGCCAAGATGCGCAGCTCCGTGAGAGGAAATTCCCGCCTTTTGAACTCCGCCACCAGCTGCTCGCCGACGAGGCCAGCGCCTACGACCGCGACCGTGTATCCCTTACGCACGCTAGACGTCCTCTACGCTATCTTTCACCACTTTGTGAACTATATCAAGCAGGTCAATGACCACGCCGCTCGCGGTGCGTTCCGGGCCGGCACCGGGCCCCGAGACGGTGAGGGTTACGTCCGAGTAGCGGCGCGTGTGGAACTCGAAGACGTTCTCGGGGCCGTTTATCGGACCGAACGGGCTCTCGACCACTGCCTCCGTGAGGCCAACCTCAACCGGCCCTCTAGCGGGGATGCGGGCCAGGTAGCGAAGCATGTGATCTTTTTTCACTGCCCGCATCCTCTCCCCGAACTCCTCGTCCGCCTCCGGCAACCTCTCCAGAAACTCTTCCAGAGAGACATCCTCGAGCCCTTCGGGGATCAGGGACTCGTAGGGGATCTCCTCTGGCTCTATCTCTCGACCCGCAACACGGGCGAGGATTATAGCCTTGCGCGCTACGTCTAGCCCCGAGAGGTCGTCCCTTGGGTCAGGCTCTGCGTAGTGCAGCGCGACGGCCTCCTTTACGGCCTCGGAGAACGACCGACCACCCTCGACGGCGCTCATGATAAAGCCCAAAGTCCCGCTCGGGCTGGCCTTTATCTCGAGTATCTCGTCACCGCTCTCAAGGAGGTTGTGGAGGGTGGAGATTATAGGCATCCCGGCGCCAACGGTCGCCTCGTGCCAGAGCTTATCGCCCGCCACGCTAAGAAGCTCCCTGTACTCGGCGTCGCTCCCGGAGAGTGGGCCCTTGTTCGAGAGCACCAGGTACGAACCGTTCTTCACCCCAAGCAGGTCCAGGTCGGAGGTCCCAGTCCCGTGTACCGCGAGGTCTACGACCACGCGCGTAGCGCCGGGCGTGGGCTCGGAGACGAGGACCTCCTCCACAGGCTCGACGTCGCCGAGCTCGGCGAGCTTGCCGCCGTTCTCCTTCAAGCGTATGGCCTGCGGCAGCAGCTCCTCACCAACAAGGGCTCCCGAGGTATCGGAGACGGCCCGGTAGTGGAGGTCGAGGTTGTACTGCTCCCGCCAGAGCTTGCGCTCCTCGATGACGATCTGGGCAACCGCCCGGCCGACGTAGCCCAAACCCAGCTGCACAAGCTCTACGTGCTTCACGAGCCCTCCTCTAAGTAAAGCTGGTGGTGGCTTCTCACCCTAACTCACGCTCCGCTCAGTGCCTGATCCAGGTCGCGAACGATGTCCTCGATCGACTCTAACCCAACGGAGAGCCGGACGTAGTCATCCGTGACCCCTGTAGACTTCTGCTCGTCCACAGAGAGCTGCGAGTGCGTGGTCGAGGCCGGGTGGATGACCAGGCGCCCCCCATGCAACGCTAAAGTATCGAACCCGTACTCGCGCGCTCGTATCTCCCGGTCGGTGGCGTCCATCTCTTCCTCCTAACCGTTGAGGAACGGCTCGATGGCCGCCCGCAGTTCATCCCAGTCCTTCAAAAAGGCGTCGTGCCCGTTTGGGGACTCTATCTCCTCGTAATATGTATCGGCCCCAGCGTCTTTCGCCTTCTTCGCCGCCGCACGCACCTCCGCCGCCGGGAAGAGCCAGTCGCTCGAGATGCCGACAAAGAGCACCTCGGCCTCCATGCGGCCATACGCCTCCTCGCGCGAGCCGTACCCATTCCCGATATCGTATAGATCCATCGTACGCGTCAGGTACAGGTAGGAGTTGGCGTCGAAGCGTCCGGTGAGCTCTTTGCCCTGGTAGTGCAGATAGCTCTCGACCTCGAACCGCCCGCCAAACTCATCGTAGAGCGCTGGCCGACTTGCGGGTCTGCGATCGAACCTCTCCCACTGACAGGTAGAGCTTTGGTAGGTCATCATCCCAACCATCCGGGCGATCGCCAGTCCCGTCTCCGGTCCCTTCTCCTCCCCGTAGTAGTCGCCACCTCGCCACAGGGGGTCGGCCATGATGGCACGCCGACCAATCTCGCTCATCCCTATCCCCTGCGGCCCCAAAGCACCAGTCGCCGCAATCGGCACCGCCTTCTCCAAGAAATCTGGATACTCGACCGCCCACTCCAGGGCCTGCTGCCCCCCGATTGATCCCCCGATGACCGCCTTGAGCTTGCGCACCCCAAGGTCGTTAAGGAGCCGCTTCTGCGCGCGTACGATGTCCCGGATAGTTACTACCGGAAACCGCATACCGTACCGGCCGCCCGTCGCGGGGTTTACGGAAGCCGGTCCCGTGCTCCCCGAGCAACCGCCCAAGACGTTCGAGCATACGACGAAGTACTCGTCGGTGTCGATGATTCGCCCTGGCCCGACCATCTCATGCCACCAGCCGCCGCGCTTGTACGCGTCGGAGGGTCCGCCCGCGCAGTGAGAGTCGCCCGTAAGCGCGTGGGTCACGAGCACAGCGTTCTCTCTTGAAGCGTCCAACTCGCCCCAGGTCTCGTAAGCTAAGGTGGCCTCTTCCAAAAAGCCGCCAAGCTCGGGCTCGAAGGGGCCGATCTGGTGAAAGTTCTTGCCTGGACGGGCCAGTGCTCGGTTAGCCCCGGCCCCCGGATCTGGTGTAGTACGCAGCGGTAATGCAGCCTCCTTCACGGTCGCGTTTCTACGCCTCGGCTTTCGCCTTACGCGCAACCCGCTCCGTAGAAGAGGCCGTTTGGCTCTCCCCACATCTTCCAGGACCTCTCTAGATCCTGCTGGACTTGGCACCTTGCGGTGAGTAGCTACTCTGCCAGCTCTCCGCCGGTTGCCGCGGTTTCGTAGGGCCAGTTCCCTCCACCGCTCTCGATGCGGGTCCGCGCTAGAACCCGATGCTAAACAAAGAGGAACCTCCAGTCAAGGGCTGGGCTTCTCTGCGCCGTAGCAGCTGGGGCTATTTCCGGACATCCCGCAGCCCACCACAGACGGAGCGACCCTCGAGCAAGCTACTGCGGTCCTGGAAGCAGTCGGGTTTACATGCGCTCTACGCTTGTCGCTTCGATCTTCACACCAGGACTTGCAGCCGATCAAAGCGTAATGAACGTCCCTGAGAGTGCGTCTTCGCCAGCTTAGGGCGGATGATTATCTTGCGGTTCTGGATCTCGATGGTACCCTCGCGCTGGAACTCGCTCATAACTTTGGAGACGGCCTCGCGTGTAGAGGCGATCATGTTCGCCAGGTCCTGGTGCGTCAGGCGCACGTCTAAGAGTAACGTCCCCTCCTCCCCATTTGCCTCCCCGAAGCGTTCCCCCAGGTTCAACAGCAGGGTCGCCAGGCGCGCCGAGACTTCCCGGTGCAAAAGGCTCTCTATAACCTCGTCAGACTGCCTGAGACGCTCGGAGAAAGAGGAGAAAAGCTTTATGGATAACTCAGGGCGACACTTGACCACCTCGGCGAGAACGCTCTTTTGGGCGCTCGCCACTCTGGCTTCGGTTAAAGCCTCCGCAAAGGTGTCCTGCCGCCGGCCCTCCACCAGACTCAGCTTACCAAAGACGCCCCTGTCCCTAAGGAGCGCGGTCGTTGCCTCCTTGTAGTCGCCGTAGATCTTGTACAACCGCACCGTACCCTCGAGCAAGAAGTAAAGCTGGCTATCGGGGTCGCCGGGAACGAAGATGGTGTCCTTGGCCTCGAAGCGCCGCTCGGCCGCCCGGACGCCGGCGTTCAGGAGATCCTGAACGCCGAGACCCTGGGGAGCCGTGGAGGCCACGAAGCTATCCGGTGCCATGCCCGCTAAACATCCCTCTGCTCTCCTCTCTGCTCGCCTGCGGCGGCAACACGATAAATCGGGCCGTCTTTGTTGTGAAGGCAGTGGGGGTCTGAGCGGGCTTTCACAATGCAGGCTGCTCGTTGTAGAGACGAAGGAAAAAGTCTACCTCGTCCCGGTACTGCGCGAGTGAGTTGGCCCAAAACTCCAAGTAAGCCTCGCCCAAGCCCGTGATCGAGTACCTTCGGTGGGAATACCTGCCGTCGAACCCATCACGCTCGGAGACGACCATGCCTTGCTCCTCCATCTGGTGCAGGGTTCGATACACTATCGATGGGCTCCTCGGACCAAAATCGAAATCGCTTATGATCCACGTCAGCTCGTACCCGCAGGAGTCCTCCTCCTGCAAGGCGAGCAGGAGGAAAGGCACGAGCCACGAGGCGGAAGAGACCTCCAACACCCCGTCTCCCATCGGACCCAAAAAGTCGACTTGCCACTCGAGTTCGGGGGCTGTCTCCTTGCCGTCGTCAAAGGAGAGGGCATCCTCGATCCTCCCCTTGGAGTCAAAGACCTCGACGAGTTGCTGCTGCTCCTCGACTTTTTCCATCTTCTCACTGACGTTGCCGCCGGTCGCGGTGTGACCTGCGCGCCGATCTTCGGTAGCAGTGAATCGGTCACTACATCTCTCCAAAACACAACTCCTTTACGAATCTTTGAAGCATAGGATCTCTCGCTGCACTTCCTGGTCTGGCGGCTCCGGATTGCGTCCACCCCTTGCCAAGCATCGCCGTAGTAAGACGCCGGGTGAAACAGGTTATGCGCCGGTGCCCCGCAACATGCATTCGAGCGTTCGCCAGAGTCCAGAGGCGCTTAATAAATCTCTCGTGCTGCAGTATCACCACTCGCCTTGCACTGCCTCGCCAATATAATTTGAAGCTTCCTGTAAACGTATTCTGATAAGAGCACGTCAACGTCTGGTAACGACTTGGTTAAGCTTTCTTAACGCTCTCCTCGGGTTCGGCGATATACCACCGCAGCCGGAACGTCTCGCCGACACAAGCTCTCCTACCCTCCACCACTATGCAGGCTCAAAATCGAGCACGGGCGAGGCAAAACAACAGTCGGTGCGAATCTTCGTCTATTCCAAAGCCGCTTATCTCGTCGCGAGTGGCCAAGTTCCGCTCTGGATTGCGAGCAGGTTGTTGGGTTGAGAACGAATTCATACGCTACAGGTATGAGGGTGTTTTCATTAAGGAGTACACGCTAGAGGCATTGGCGTAGTGGATACCTAAACGCGGGCGTACAGAAGAAGCGTTGCATGAGCCCCAGCTCCTTGCTCGCTCTACGCTAAATAGCCTCTCCGTGCATATAGCCGTTGTTGATTGGTCTGGTACCATCATTCCAGTCAACAAAGCGTGGCGAGAATTTGCTCAAGCCAAGGGCGCAACCGGGAACGTCTCAGAAGTCGCCAACTACCTCCAGGCTTACAAGGCTGCGACAGGCTCCGAATCCCAAGAAGCCGTTACTTTCGTGGAAAGAATCCGTTCGGTCCTCTCAGGAGAACAGGAAGAGCTTACGCTCGAGTATTCATGCCATTCTCCTACCGAGCAGCGCTGGTACATCCCGCAGGTGACCCGCTCTATAATCGCCAGTTGCCTAGAAGCCACGAATGCGCACAAGAACACTACTTCGCTGGCTAGTAGAATAGTCACTAATGCTATAGTGCAAAGGAGTTATCAATTGTGAAGAGTAGCACTACAGTCTATATACACTCTCGTACCTAGCAGACGCTACAGGAGGCGCCTCACACATGCTCCCAGAGGCAAATCGGACCAAGCAACAGAAGGCAGAAGCAGCGCCCTGTAAGAGCGGACGAGAAGCGCGGCGGCTAGCAGAGCTCGACTATCTGGGAGCCGTGCGTCCCGAGACAGATCACGTCCTCCAGGAGATCGTAGACGAGGTGCGCCTCACGTTCGAGGCCAATTTGTGTATGGTGAATTTAGTTCTCTCGGATGTGCAGTACTTCAGAGCTTGGTCTGGAGAGCTCCCCGAGGAGCTCGCTCTGGCCAGGCAAGACCTTCGCGCGCGCGGCATGTGTCAGTATGTGGTGGGGACCGAAGAGCCGCTAGTCGTATCCGACTTCCTAGCCACCGAAGAGTTCAAGGACCAATACTTCTGCTTGAACTATGGCATCCATTTCTACGCCGGCACGCCACTCGTCACCTCCGGCGGGCACGCCATCGGCACCCTGTGCCTGCTTGATAACCGGTCTAGGGAAGAGTTCGGTGAAGAGCAGATGAGGCTGCTTAGAGCGTTTGCGCGGGCGGTGGTGGGAAGGCTGGAGCTACTAGGTGCTCTAGGGCGCGAGCAGATCGCTAGGGAGAAAGAGGCCCAGCGTGTTCAGGAAATCGTCGGCATCTTCGAGAGCATCACGGACGCCTTCTTCGCCTTGGACAAGGAGTGGCGCTTTACCTACCTCAATTCGGAAGCAGAGAAACTTCTGAACAGAGGCAAGGAGGAGCTTTTAGGCAACAACATATGGGAGGAGCTCCCCGAGTTGGTGGGCTCGACGTTCTACCTGGAGTACCGTAGGGCTTTGGCGAAGGGAGTAACGGTAGAGTTCGAGGAGTACTACCCGCCGCTCGAGACGTGGGTTGCGGTTCGCGCCTATCCTTCGGAGTCCGGGCTGTCGGTCTATTTCCGCGATATTAACGAGCGCAAGAAGGCCGAAGAGGCGCTCACGCAGAGCGAGGAGCGGTACAGAGTTCTTTACGAGGACAACCCCTCAATGTACTTTACGTTGGACACTGAGGGTACGGTCCTCTCGGTCAACCGCTTCGGTGCCAAACGGCTAGGGTACTCACCTGAAGAGCTAATTGGCCGATCGATGCTCGACATCTTTCATAACGAGGACAGAGAAAACATATTACGCAACTTTAGCACGTGCTTAAAAGATCCCAAGCAAACCGAAAGCTGGGAAGCCCGCAAGGTCCGCAAAGACGGGAGCGTATTGTGGGTTCAAGAGATCATTCGCGTCGTGCAGGGGCCGGATGGCGGTGCGATCGTCCTCGTCACCTGCGAGGACATAACAGAGCGCAAGCAGGCCGAGAGAGAGCGTAACGAACTCCTGGTTCGAGAGAGGCAAGCACGCGCTGAGGCCGAGACAACACAGCAGCGCCTTAGGACCATACTGGACAACCTCAGCGAGGGCGTGCTGCTAGTAAATCTCCTAGATGGTGTGGTATTTGCCAATCCGACTGCCCATGCTATGTTAGGCGTTACGAACGGGGAGACGCTCGAAGAGCTGCCGGACCTGTGGGAAGACTTTAATCTACCGGAAGCGGTATCCCGCTGTGCTCAGACTAGAGAGAGCATAGAGGCTCGGGTAAGCTACGGAGAGAGCTACCTACGGGTTAAGCTAGAGTGTTTGGCTAACAACGAACGAGGAGAGGTACTGGTGGTGATGCAAGATCTGTCGGAAGGACACCGCCTGGAAGCTAACCAGCAGCGTTTCCTGGCCAACGCTGCCCACCAGCTCAGGACGCCTACCATGGCCGTCATGGGCGCCGCGGAACTACTGGCAACCGGAGAAGACGCAAATCCCGCTATAAGGCGCCGGCTTCTGGGTCACATCTTCTCTGAGGGCCGACGGATGCAGCGGTTGTCGGACGCCCTGCTACGCCTGTCTCGCGTGGGTTGGGATCTACGGGAGCCCAAGCTGGAGATCGTAGACTTAAGAGAAGCGGGGCAGCAGGCGGCCGAACTGATGGAACCACTTGCGGAGAGTTGCGGGCTCAGGTTCATCCTCGAAAGTGAGGGTTCTAACGTATATGCAGATCCCGAGTGGCTCCAAGAGGTGCTCCTGGTCTTGTTCAGCAACGCCATCAAGCACTCTAGCCGGGGCGGGGATATACGGCTGCGCGTGAGAGGTGGCAGCTTTACAGTCGAAGACGAGGGAGTTGGGATAAGCCCAGACGACCTTCCTTATGTTTTTGAACGCTTCTACCGGGGAAAGGCCAGCTCCGCCGAAGGCTTCGGCCTGGGGCTGCCTATCAGCCGAGAGCTTATAGAGCGTATGGGCGGCAGCATCTTCGCCAGATCCCGAGAAGGAATTGGTACGGCGGTCGAGATCAAGCTACCAGAGGCGGCTCCAAATGCCCAAGATAATGATAGTCGAGGATGATCCGGCGGTAAGAGATATCCTGAAGATTGCCCTCGAGCGTGAGGGGATGACCGTAGAGGCAGTCGGGAACGGAGAAGCAGCGCTAAAGAGCTTTCGTTCAGAGGACCCGCTCGACCTTGTTATATTAGATATAATGTTGCCAGACCTCGATGGCGTCACCCTCTGTCAGGAGTTCAGAAGAAGCAGCGACGTGCCGATAATGATGCTCACTGCCCGCGACAGCGAGAGAGACGTCGTTGTGGGCCTCGAAGTAGGAGCCGACGACTACATCACCAAACCTGCCAGCCCGGCGGAGGTTGTGAGCCGGGTGCGAGCTCAGCTACGTCGTCGTCGCATGGACGCCCAGGCCGCGAACCTAAAATACGAGTTCCCCGGCCTCGTAGTCGATCTTTCGCGCCGGCAGGTTTGGGTCAACGGGGATAAGGTAGATCTTACCGCCACCGAGTTCGAGATCATTAGCCTTCTCGCGGCGCACCCCGGGTGGGTTTACAATCGGCAGCAGATCATGCAACGGCTCTGGGACGGAGATTTCTACGGCGAAGCCCGCTCGGCGGACGTGCATATCCAGCGCATACGCAAGAAGATTGAGCCCGATCCCAGGAACCCCCGCTATATCCAGACCGTGCGCGGGATGGGCTACAAGTTCGCCGAGCTGTAGTACATTGCCCTACACTACCTACGAAACCGCTTTTCACAGGGAGCACCACCCCTAAGGCAGCGAAGAAGATAAAGGGTTGCCGGTACACTTAAGAAGCCCCTGAGGATCTGGATATGCGGCGCCTACCGCAGGTCTGTACGTCCGATACTCGGTGGCTGGAGATCAGAGCACACTCTAAGGGGCTCCACTCGCGATTGTAAAGGTCCCTTTATCCAACGTTCACAAAACGGTTAACTACCCGAGTCAAAATACATAACAACCAGAAGTCGAATGAACAGCAGCAAAAGCGCGAGCATAGGATAACCGGAGATATGTTGCGGAAGACCAAAGTGAAGGAAACGTCACACGACCCTCCAGGCGGCGATTCAACCACGTCCCGTCGCTACCAATGATGGCAGTGTTCTCGTGGAACAAGCAAAGCTTCCCCTCTCGCGCCTTATGTAAGGCTTTTATCTGTGCTCGCCGCCCTTACCGCCGCGATCGCTATCCTCTGTCCAGACAGCGATCGCGCCTACCATACAGTGACATGAGAGTACTTTGAGAAAACCCAAGCTAGCACAGGCCCTCAGAGAAGCATGCGTAGTGGCTGCTGTACAGGTGCCAGACGAACGGCAACTCTTACGAGCAGTTGGAGCATTATCCGAGGGAGGCATACGGGCGGTAGAGTTGTCCTACGCCCGAATCCGAAGCGCAGGATGCCTCGTCCAGACCCTCAAGGAGAGCGGGCTTCTGATCGGGGTCGGAGGAGTCACCCGCTCTTCTCAGGCCCGCGAATCCGGTATGCTCGGCGCCGACTTCATCGCGGCTGCCGTGATCTCACCAGACGTAGCAGCAGCGTGCAAGGAGATGGATGTACCCTGCATACTGAGCGGCTTTACCCCGACCGAAATCTGGCGGGCACTTGAAATGGAGGCCGACTTTGTAAGGATACCCGCTGAAGCCCTGGGAGGCCCGCGCTACGTCCACTCTCTGCGCGAAACGCTACCTGCTCGATGCCTAGTAGGCGCCGAGATGCCCCTGGACAACTACCTTTCCTATCTGGAGGCGGGCGTCGAAGTGCTCGAGTTCAAGAGCTCTTTAGGTATCCCGAAGTTGGTCGAGCAAGATGAATGGGCGGAAATCTCTCGGTTAGCCTCGAAGATAGTAAACGACTGCGACGATTGGAGGGCGAATCATAACTTGCGTGTTTAGATGAGACAGCTCCACAGCTTGCTCTCAGATCAGGCACCCAAAGACGCCCTTTACAGCCACGTAAGGTGAGCCGGAGTAATGGCAATAGATAGACCTCTTCGGGAGTTAGAGCTTGTTCTGATCCGCTTGTCATTAAAAGCCTGGCGCCCTTGATAGGGAAAATAGTGGGGGAAGGAAAAAAGAGGGCGCCAGGTTGCTATTGCACAGCGTTATTCCCATCCAAAGCACCAGCAGACAACGGTTCGGTAAAGATCTGTTAATAAAGAGTACAAATGAGTAAGGGCAGCGTTGCTAGTAATTCTCTAGATCCAAAATCCATGTTCATGGTTAGTTGCTGGTCTCAGCTACCGCTAGCGTCCGTAGTTACAAAACTTCCCCGGTACATCGAAGATACTGCAACGGTAGAAGAATAGCTCCTTCTTTTCCCCCAGAGCTTGTCCTTCCGAGGTACCTATGAAAACGGTAGTCTTTCTACCCGACGATACCGAGTAGCACGGCTGTAAGCCCGCAGACGGCTGCGAACATGAGGCTCGCAGGGCGCAGCCAGCGCCTGTCAAGCAGGAGCCCACCCACAAACCCAACGCCCAACAACCTCAATAGGAGTGCGGGGAGGAGCTCTAGCGTGAGGAGAAGATGAGCCGCGCCGACCCTGCCAGCCACGGCCAGGGCCAGAAGCGAGAGCACCGTCCCAACGAAAAAGGCTACCGCGAGCGTGGAACACATCTCCGGGCCCAAGCGGTTCTGGTAGACGAGGGCGAGCGGCGGCCCCCGATCGCGGTGGCGGTACCCATTATCCCCGATGCAACCCCGCCTACCACCCACATCCGGTCGTGCAAGGTTACTCTGGAGCTTATCGAACCCACGATCACGGCCGCCACGACGAGGCTACCGAGCAACACGCAGAGGTACTAATCGGGTACCAACGAGAGGAACCCCACACCTCCAAACGTTCGCAGCAGACGACCTAGGAGCACGTACGCCAGATCAGGAACGTCTATGGCGCGCCTCTCTCTGGTGGCCATGGCCGCCAGAGAGAGGCATCACGAGCAGGTGCCGCGCGCCGGCAGGGCCTCGGGAAGAAATAGCGTCAACGCCGGCACCACCACCAAGGCGAAACCAAAGCCAACCGCCCCCTGTACCACGGCTCCGAGCACCACCGCGACGAACAAGAACAAGGAACTCCGCCTAACTATATCCCCGTTACTCGGACGCGCCTAGCTCGCCGACAGGGGCAGCGAGAGTGGACCCGGTGAGAATCCGGAGCGTACGTTCGCCCGTTCGCATCTCCGTCAGATAATTTCGATGAGCTTTCGGACACTCTCAGTAAGCCCGGGCGAAGATAGCGGTCTCTCCTCTTTTGCCGGATACGAGGTCCTTGCCTTCTTCGCGCTCGAAGGGCAAAAGGCGTATGGTAGCCTTTGTCTCTTCTTTGATCTTCTGCTCTGTCTCTTCGGTGCCGTCCCAGGGAGCGAAAACGAAGCCGCGCTTTTCCTCGATAATCTCCTTGAACTCCCCATAGGTCTCTACCCGGCGGGTATTGGCGTCGCGTAACTCCGTAGCTTGCTGGAGCATGTTCTCCTGGATCTCCTCAAGCAATGACCGGAGCCGCCTCGTAAGCTCCTTGCGCGAAACGAACTCCTTCTCCCCCGTGTCCCGGCGTACGAGCACGGCCTGATTCTTCTCGACATCCTTCGGCCCGAGCTCGACGCGCACCGGCACGCCCCTCAGCTCGTGCTCGTTGAACTTCCAGCCGGGCGAGTGCTCCTCGTCAAGGTCCGCTTCGACGCGGAGGCCGAAGTCTTTGAGCTCGAAGTACAGGGCCTCGGCTTGACGACGTATCTCGCCCTTATTGTTGCCGCGCCAGATCGGTACGATAACCGCCTCTATGGGCGCGAGCTTCGGCGGGATCTTCAACCCCCTATCATCCCCGTGCACGAGGATAAGCCCACCGATGGTGCGCGTCGACAGGCCCCACGAGGTCTGATAAGGGTAGACTCGCTCCTGTTGCTCGTCGAGGAACGTGATGTCGAAGGCCCGGGCGAAATTTTGCCCCAGGTCGTGGCTCGTAGCCGCTTGCAAGGCCCGCCCATCGCCCATCAAGCCCTCGCAAGTAAAGGTCTCGACCGCCCCGGCAAACCGCTCCGAAGGGCTCTTCATGCCGGTAAGCACAGGAAGGGCCATTGTGTCGTAGAATAGATCTTTGTAGACGTCTAGCATCTTTAAAGCCTCTTCCCGGGCTTCCTCGGGGGTGGCATGAACGGTGTGACCTTCTTGCCAGAGAAACTCGGCGGTGCGCAGAAAAGGACGGGTTACCTTCTCCCAGCGCAACACGTTGCACCACTGGTTTATAAGGATGGGCAGGTCGCGGTAGCTCTGGATCCAGTTTCTGTAAAAATCGCAGATGATGCTCTCGGAGGTCGGCCGGATCGCGAGCCTCTCTTCAAGCTCCTCCTTCCCCCCTATCGTCACCCAGGCGAGCTCGGGGTCGA
>DATHAB010000149.1:0-2815 GCA_035296885.1 Rubrobacteraceae bacterium | reverse complement strand
CGTGCTGGGTAGAGCATTGCTCGGCGTTCTCGGGTTCTTCTGCGGGCTTTACGTTCTGGGTAAATACACAATCGCACCTATATCGAGGTATTTACTTGTGCAGCAGCCCATCTCTTGCTGCCGCGTTATCATGTGGGTAGTAGATAACAGCTTCGGGAGGTGGTTATGTTCGAGACGTTGGAGCGTTTGATCTTGTTGCAGATAGGCGCCGCCGCTCTTACCCGCGAGCGGGTCCAGGAGGCCGTTAACCGCCTGGTCGAGCAGGGCCGCATGGAGCGCGAGGAGGGTCGCACCATGGTCGAGGGCGTGATGAACCGGGCTCGCGAGCGCTCGACGGGCGCTCGCGCCCTCGTGGATGCCTCCGTGCAGCAGGGCTTGCGCGCTACGGGTGTCCCGAACCGCGAGGCCTACGAGGACCTCCTCTTCCGCGTCGAGCAGCTCGAGCATCGCGTCCATCTGCTAGAGGACCGGCCTAGGACAGCCCAGGCGCCTCCCGAGACACCGTCGGAGACTACTACGCCCCTGGCAGGCGAGCCTACCTCCCCCGCGCCCCCTGTTGGTGGCCTGGGCGTCGCGCCACAGCCCCCGAGGGATGAGCCACATACCCCGCCGCCCGGCCTCCACCCGGGGCGCGGGTAGCCTTATCACAGGTAGCCCGGGACGTTGAGCCGGGGCGCGAGGAGGCTCGATCTGTCGAGCGTGGGTGAGCGCGCCGGGTACTACCCAAGAGGACGTCGGGAGAACCTGATACGGTTCTCCCAGATCGGTCGGGTGCTCGTCCGTCACGGTTTCGGCTTCGTTTTCGATATTCGAAGAGGCAGACGGGAGAGGCGTGGGCTCGAGGAGCTTCTCGCTCCTAACTTCGGGGTCAGGCTGAGGCGAACGCTCGATGACCTGGGTCCTACTTTCGTAAAGTTCGGTCAGCTCCTCTCCACCCGCTCTGACGTCATCCCCGAGGGTATCCTGGTCGAGCTTCAGAAGCTCCAGAACACCGCGGCGCCCATACCCTTAGAGGTGGCGCAAGCGGTCATCGTGAGGGAGCTTGGTAAGCCTGTCGAGAAGCTGTTCGTCGAGTTCGAACCAGAACAACTCGGGTCGGCGAGCATCGGACAGGTTTACAGGGCGCGGCTCTACAGTGGGGAGGTCGTGGCGATCAAGGTGCAGCGGCCGGAGGCGCCGGAGAGGGTTGAGGCTGATCTCAGGCTCATGCGGGACCTTGCGACGTTGATCAACGCGAGGTTCGGGGACAGGGTCTTTATAGACGTGCCGGAACTCGTCGCGGAGTTCGAGGGCGTGATCCGGCGCGAGCTCGACTACGAGGCCGAGGCGCAAAACGCCCGCCGCTTCGCGGCTAACTTCGCCGGAACTCCAGTAAAGATCCCGAAAGTCTACACCGAGCTCTCCACGAAAAAGGTTCTCACTATGGAGTACATCGAGGGCACTCGCTTCCACGACATCATTCCCCGTCTGTTAACCCCATCTGAGCGTCGACACGTGGCTGCAATGGGGGCGGAGGCGATCTTCAAGATGGCCTTCGCGGATGGCTTCTTTCACGGCGACCCGCACCCCGGCAACCTCGTCCTCACCCCCGAAGGAGACCTGGCCCTTCTCGACTTCGGTATGGTCGGCTTCCTTAGCCACGGCGACATAGAAGCTCTGAGCCGCTTGTTCATCGCCGTCATAGGGCGAGACGCCGAGACGGCGGTGCGAGGGTTGGAGGGCTTAGGGGTCCGGTACGCATCTGAGGTGCGGGGGAATTTGGTACAGGAACTAAGAGAGTTTCTGCACAAGTACTCGGGGCTCTCGGTCGGGGAGGTGACGCTCGGGCAGGCGCTCTCAGAGTTAGTCTCGCTGGCTCGCCGCTACCGGCTTTCGATGCCGCCGGTCTTCCCGCTGCTCGCAAAAGCTCTCGTGACCGCCGAGGGCCTCTCGCGCTCCATAGACCCGACCATCAACGTTTACGAGATAGCCCGCCCCTATGCCAACCGCCTGCTCCGGGAGCGCTACAAGCCCCAGGCACTCTTAGAGAAATCCGAAGAACGCGCCCTCGAATACGCCCGTTACCTAGAAGACTACCCCGACCAGATAAGGCAGCTTCTTGCCGAGCTTGAGGACGGCGCTTTGGAGGTCAGGCTCCGTCACGGGGGCCTCGACGAGTTGATCGGGGAAGTGGACGTGCTCGCCAACCGGCTAGTCTTCGCCGTAGTAACCGGCGCCTTGCTCATCGGCTCCTCGCTTCTAGGCGCCTTCGCCACTGGCGGCCCGCAGGTACCCTACCTTGGTGTCCCCGCGGTGGCCTTTGCTGGCTTTACTTTAGCTCTCGTAATGGCCTCCTTGCTGCTCGCGGTTATCTTCCGCTCCGAGCGGTTGTAGAGAAGTACGGGGTACTGAATTGGCATTAACCTTAACCCCTTCGGTTGGCCACATTCCACGATCTCCACGTTGTCAGCCTTGACTTACCCAGTGGTTGGGTTAGCTCCAAAGGGGTTCTCGCCTCGGAAGGTACCCCTCACGGTTTCCTGTATCCTCACGTCGTCGCTCCTCGCGAGGTCGATGGCGCATCGTCGGTGTGAACAACCGTATCCGAACCACCGGCTAGTGTGCCCCGAACAGTGGCATGTTCCCATGTCTCTCTGCGCGGCCTTTCAAGACGGCGATCGGGCGTTTGGTCCGCTCGGTAACCTCCTGGCGCAGGTGCTCGCGGAACTCGTTCGCGGTCTCGTAGCCTTCCTTTTTTCGGACCCACTAAGGATCTGCGACGTTCCTACAAAGCGCCAAAACGGTGAAGATCGGACAAAGCCACGAGCTACCCCGC
>DATHAB010000148.1:0-23997 GCA_035296885.1 Rubrobacteraceae bacterium | reverse complement strand
GTTCTCGGGACACCACTTATAGACCTTGCCGAACTCTACGTCTTGGACTTCGTAGCCCCCTTCGGTGCACTCGATAACCGTCACCGATCTACTCTCCTTTTTCACCGATCTACCTTCCCTTTCCCGTCTTACGCAGACATTGTTATATTCGAGGCGCCGGACGCTGTAAACTGATGACACCCACCAGTTTCGTGCTTGATGTTGTTTTCTGTTAAGCGACTCTGCAGCGATACCTGAACGGGCAGCAAGAGTTGTCCTCTGCGTAGAGTGGAACGCTGAGTCCTACATTTGGTTGTGACCTTCGAGCGTATAGCCAAGGGGGTGTGGAGCCTTCAACGGCGAATCCTAAGTACAACCAAAGGGCATCTAGGCTTCACAGGCTCGGCGAAGGCGGGGGTCGGCTAGTGATTATTAAAAAGATTTAAAAAGCGTTTGGGTTAGCTAATTCCACTTACTTTATTTGGTCTGTAAGAAGCTTGCGCTTAGAGCTATAGCGGCTTGCAATGAGATTGAACCAAGCACATATCGTGGACGCAGGAATGCTTGCGTAGTTCCTGTCCTTATTACTGAACCATTCCGAGGGTAGTATCTCGCCCCAGAGTGACTCCCCATCCTCGTAAGCGGTTGCGTATACTGGCTTGCATCTCGTCCTTCTCCTTTTTCTCTTTCTCGGTGGACCGTTGTCCGTTCTCGATCCCATGCGAGAGCCCCCTTGCTCGATTTCCTCAGCAGTCTGGACTGCGAGTCTGTGAGGCGGTTTGGGTGATAGTTATGAGTTTTCATAGAAACGGTCTATAGTAAGGATTGCGTTAGGAATAGATGTACTAGCATGTTGAATGGAAATGACGTGCACACTGATTATAAAAGACGCAAAGAAGATAGCCTGGATGCTCGCCTGGGTCCTACGCGAGGGGGGCCAAGTTGCGGAGACATAGCACGCCACCGGCGAACCTGTGATTTCGTATGAAAGTTATCTCGGTTTTGCGACGAATCCTTGGTAAGGAAGGAGGACGCGGTTTTGAATGACACCCAAAGACTCAAGCGGTATCTGGCCGAAGAGATGGTTGAGGAATACGAAGAAGGTCGCATGTCTAGACGTCAGATGATCAAGACGGTCACCCAGATCCTCGGGGTAGCCGTCGTGAGCCCTGCTTTGTTGGTCTCGCTTGGCTGTAGCAACCCGGAAGCTGACATAGAGGAACCGGAGGCGACGTCCGAGCCCGAAAGCAACCCCGAGGGCGTTACGGTCGAGCCCGACGACCCTGACATCGAGGTGAGCGAGGTAGAGGTTCCGGGCGAGGAAGGTGTGATAGAAGCCTACCAAGCTCGACCAAGGGGAGAGGGGCCTTTCGCCGCTATACTTTTGATCCACGAGAACCGCGGCCTGACGGAACACATCCGGGACGTGACCCGGCGTTTCGCCAAGGTAGGCTACGTAGGGCTCGCTATGGATCTGCTTTCCCGCAGCGGCGGTACCGACCGGTTCGCCGACAAGGCCGAGACCACGACCGCTATCTCCGGGCTGGACCGGGAGGGTGTGATCTCAGACCTCAAATCCGGCGTGACGTGGCTGGGAGAGCGACCCTACGTCCAGGGACGGAGGATCGGCAGTATCGGGTGGTGCTGGGGAGGCGGCCAGGCCTGGCGTTTGGCTACCCAAGAGCCGAGGTTGGATGCCGCAGTCGCTTTTTACGGGCCCAACCCGCCGTTGGAGGACGTGCCTAATATCCAGGCGGCTGTGCTGGGTATCTACGGCGAAGAAGACCGGCGCATCACGGACCAGCAACCCGAACTGGAAGCAGCTCTCGCCGCTGCCGACAAGACATACGAGATGGTAGTGTTCGAAGGTGCTGACCACGCCTTCTTCAACGACACAGGCGAGCGGTTTGATCCCGAGGCCGCCGAGGAAGCGTGGGCTTACAGCCTGGGCTGGTTCGGCGAATACCTGTAGGTAGCTTCGCACGACAGTTGGTTGCGTACGTCTCCTTTTGAAGTTCAGCCCCAAGAGGGCGAGTACCAGAAGAGGAGGGACCGCCCGACGTCAGAACTGGTTGCAGTCTAAACTGGGCGACAGTTAGGCTATGGTCTCTGTGTACCGCCGACAGGCGAGGGATCTGTACGCCGCCGCCCGCCATACCCGCGCCGCAGCGCGGCTTGTCCAAACTGGCGGGTATTAACGTGCTCGTGAGGGGCCGCCGCACAGGCTATACGTGCTTAATACCCGGCTGCGGTCCCTACGCCCCGTGGGTCTGCTCCTCCCGTAAACCGTGCCGGCTTGCCTTCGGAGTCGTACTCGATGGTCAGGCCGTGGGCGTTGCCCAAGCCCCGCTCGTTTACTCGCACGTTGTGGCCCAAGGCCGCCAACTCGCCACGAACGGACGTCGGCACACCACTCTCGACAACAAGCGCATTGGGGGACGTGGTGCTTACGCGGGGGGCGGTGATCGCCTGCTGGACATTCATATCGAAGTCGATCAGGTTCATCAACATCTGCGGCGTCGTTTGCTGGATGGTACGTCCGCCGGGGGTCCCTACCGCGGCCCAGGGCTTACCATGACTCATAACGAGGGTCGGGTTGAGCGCGTAGAGGCTCTGGCGGCCGGGGAAGACGTCGAACACGTTCCCCACAGGCTCGAAGCGCAACCAGGCGATGGCGTCGTTGAGCCAGAGCCCCGTACCTTCGGGCATCACTTTGCTCCCGAAGATGTTGCCTAGAGTCTGCGTAGCACTGACTACGTTCCCCTCCTTATCCGCCACGACGAAGTGGGTGGTGTGACCTTGCGTGTCTTGCGCGTTCTGCGTACTGGGGGAGCTCGGCGCGTATGTAGATGTGTAACTCTGGGGTATGCAGCGCGGGGACGTGCTGGATTGCCCGAACGGCGCGTTCGCCGACGCCCGTGAAAGGTCTATCTTTGCGGCCTCTTGGGCCCAGTACTCCTTTGAAAGCAGCAGATCCAGCGGTGTCTCGGCTATCTCCGGGTCCGCGGCGTAATCCCGGCTCGACCGGCCGGCTTGTTTTGAGACCTCCGCAAAGGTGTGCAGGTACTGGGCGCTGTTGTGGTAGAACGATTCTAGGCCAAGCTGGCTCATCATCCCCAGCCGGAGGAGCGTACCCCACGAGGTGGCTGGGGGGGAGGCCGTGACTACTTCGTAGCCCTGGTGCTCGATGCTGATAGTTTCTCTCCACCGGGCCCGGTTGTCGCGCAGGTCGTCTATGGTTAAGAAGCCGCCGTTTTCGCGTATGGCAGCGTCTATGGCCTGGCCCAACTCGCCGCCGTATACCACTTCGGCGCCCTGTTCGGCGATCAAGTGTAGGGACCTCGCCAGGTCCTCCTGCACGAGACGCTCCCCCGCCCTCAATGGTTTCCCGTTGTTCCCGTATATACTCCTCGCGTGCTGGGGGAACGCGGGCCACGACGCGTCGATCCAACTAGCCGTAATATCATCCAGGACGTAGCCCCCTTCGGCCAGCTCGATAGCGGGGTCGAAAAGGCGCCGCCATTCAAGGTCTCCGTAATCCTCCGATAGGGTCTCCCAGGCGTTTACGTTGCCCGGCGTGGCTACAGCTTTGGCGCCACACCGGTTTTCCGCTAGGTTCGGCGTCGGGGGACGAAACGCGGCTGGATTCAGCGTCGTAGGCGTCCTGCTGCCGATATCGAGGAACCGCGTCTCGCCTTCTTCGGCATCGTAGATGACTATCGTTCCGTAGCCGCCGATGCCGCTCATCATCGGCTCGACAACGCCCAAGGCGGCAGCGACCACTACCGCTGCGTCAAACGCGTTGCCTCCTCCTTCGAGAATCTTGAGGCCGGACCGCGTGGCGAGCGGGTTAGCGGAACTGACTATGCCGGAAGCGCCGACGGCCGGGGTGGTCGGCGTGTTCACGCTGGGTTCTGGGTTAGAACCGGCAGCTGGGGTTGAGGTGGCCGGTCTGGGAGTCTCTTCGGCGGCCAGGCTTTCTTCTAAGGAAGTGGTTTCTTCGCCGGTATCGACCTGCGGAGCGTTGTTTGGGGCTATAACTTGAGCACCGCAAGAGCTCAGTATCCCGGCGATCAACGCGACAAAAAGTATCCTTCTCAAGTCATAACCTTTAGAAAAGTCGCAACTACCGACACGGCCCGTGGGTCTCACCTCTACTCTGACAAAAATCAGAACACTGTAGCTCTCCTATTTCAACAGACTACGGATAGGTACCGGGCTAAAGAGGCCCGGGTACCTCGCGTGCTAAAGAGTACTGAGGGGAATCGTTAGCGTCCGAGTCTATCAGATCTGGGCCAGAAGATCGGTTCCTTTGGTCTTCTTTCTGCTGACCTCCTTCTGATCCGTCAGCTGGGCTTCGCAGCTCATCTTGTTCCGATCCGCCAGACGAGCTCGGCTGTCGATCTCCTTTTTCTGGGTCACTGGACGGGCTCCACCGGTCACCTTCTCCTGGTCCAGCAGACGAGCTTGGCT
The DNA here is from genome assembly GCA_035296885.1 of Rubrobacteraceae bacterium. Classification (GTDB taxonomy): domain Bacteria; phylum Actinomycetota; class Rubrobacteria; order Rubrobacterales; family Rubrobacteraceae; genus Rubrobacter_F. Next base: position 19,545 of record DATHAB010000148.1, on the reverse strand, counting down.
GCTGACCTCTTTCTAATTCGTCGGCCGGGCTTCGCCCGTTATCTTCTTCTGGTTCGTCGGCCGAGCTTCGCAGCTCATCTTGTTCTGATCCGCCAGACAAACTTGGTTGTCGGTCTCCTTTATCTGGGGCGCCGGACGAGCTCCACTGCTGCCTGGGTTGCGGTAGGCTAGGGCGCTCCGGGCCCGAAACGCTCTCAGGGTGTGAAGGTGGTTTCTGGGCATCGGGTGTTGGTTGCCGAGGGGATGAAGACCGAATCTCCGGAGCTACACTACGCGCGCTTTGGCCACCGCCAAGAACCGACGGCAGTGTACTCGTTGTTGACGCTGTACTCTCGTCGGTAGAAGACTCTGTAGGACAGTTGTTCCACACCCAACAAGAAAGGCTTTTGCCCACGCCCGCCTCGAGGCCCGTAACGACGCTTAGGCCCACGAAGAACGAGATCCCCGCGGCTGTGACCGTACTGATCAGTATCGACCGTCGTCGAGCGGGTGGGAGGGCCGAGAACCTAAAGAACGCCGCGCTTGACCTACTACGGATGTTACGCCAGGAAAAGCGGCTGGGGAACCCGCCCGGTATCTTCGCTACCGTGGCTGGAGCGCGCGCCAGATAAACCTTCAGGATATCGGCCAGCGCGGTGAGGATCACCGCGCTCAAAGCCAGCCCCATTAGTGTACCGGCAACGCCGAACCGGGAAGTTAGTACCGTTGCCACGGGCGAGGATATACCGATCGCTATTACTTTGGGTAGGTCGAGTATGGTTTGTTTTTGTTGTTCTTTCACAGAGATCCCTCCAATCTCTAGTCGATGCTGTATTAGCCGAAAACCTTCGGTACGTTGACGTTAGCCCGATATATGTCGGGTTCTATTAGAGATGTATAAGTGCTCAACAGGTGTTGGCCGCTCTCGAGCAGCGAAGAGGAGGCAACTTTGTTTATGCAGGCCGTTTCCTTCCTGGTGTGCTCTCTCAGAGGAACAGACAACGCCATTCGGTTTTGAGCCTCGCTTCCGCCTTACGCTGGAGCTGTCTGATTCGCTCACGGGTGACACCCAACTCCGCTGCTAGCTCTGCGAGGGTCGCATGGTCTCGGTTGTCGAGGCCGTAGCGCCTTACGAGCACGTATCGGGTCCGCTTCGGGAGACGTTTTATAGCCTCCTTGAGCTGCAACGCCTCCATCTCCGAGATTGCCGCGTCGAGCGTGTCCAAGGCCAACTCGTCCTCCACAAAGTCCCCGAGATCGGCCGCACCATTCTCCGAGACTGGCTGGTCGAGGCTCGTGGCGTCTGGCGTCGCGCTCGTTGCACGTAGCACCTTCTCGGTCGTCCACCCGAGCCTCTCGGCGACCTCGTCGTCGGTCGGCTCCCGCTCGAGTTCCGCGTAGAGCTCGCTCGTGGCGCGACCAACCTTCCGCGCCTTGTCCCACATATGAACGGGGAGGCGGATGGTACGGCCCTTGTCGGATACCGCCCTCTGAACGGCTTGGCGGATCCACCACGTAGCGTACGTCGAGAAGCGGTAACCGAGGTCTGGGTCGAACTTTTCGACGGCCTTCATGAGACCGAGGTTGCCCTCTTGAATGAGATCCTCGAAGGCCAACCCCATCCCGCGGTACCTTTTTGCTGTGACCACGACGAGCCTGAGGTTTTTCTCTATGAGCTTGGTGCGGGCTTGCCGGTCCCCGGCCTTCGCCTGCTTACTAAGGCTCAACTCCTCCTCAGGGGTCAGGAGCTCATCCCGAGCTATACTCGAAAAGTACCTCGCTAGAAGCTCTGGTGTCCCGGACTCACTGCTCTTTTGATGGCTCGCGTGCTTCGACATCTTGTCGTTCGGTCTCCTTTCGTGGTGGCTTGCTTTCGAGAGTCCTAAGGCTCAGTACCGTCAGGTTCTTCCGGTCTCGCTCGCCTCAAGAGGCGTCCGGTGAGCAGCAGGCGCCTTACGCGGGCTCCAGGACGAGGTTGAAAGCCGCCTCTGCCTGATCGGCGTTCGGGTAGTGTTGCGTCACCAGCTCCTGGAAACCCGGCGCGGTCACCCGGACGTGAATGTGGCGTGGCCTGTTTTCGTAGAGCCCGGGGAAGTTACTCTGGAACTGGTACTCACCCTGCTCTCCGGCCAGCACCGTGGCTCGGTGGGCGTCGTCGTAGTTGCCCTGCGAGTCGGCGAGCCAGAACTCGATCTGGGCACCGGAGAGCGGGTCGCAGCCCCAGGCAGATAGCACGTTGCCGGACAACACGTAGCCGGTATCGACGCTGCTTCGCAAGGGCGCGTCTGGTACGTAGTAGGGGCCGAGCATATCTGGTTGTGTCGGCTCACAGCTCCCAAACTCACCGGCGGAGTGGGTGGCTTGTAGGGCTCTCGCCGACGCCTCTTCAGCGTCGGCGTCGGTGAGCCGGTCGACGACCTGTTGTGCAGCTTGGGCAGTCTGGGAGGGAGGCGTTTCGCCAGTGCTCGGTTCGCCACCGGCCGTGGTCGACGAGTTAGTTTCGGTGGGCGAGCCTGGAGAAGATTCGGCCTCGGAAGATGGCTGGGACTCGGAGCCGGCACATCCGACCAGCGCTAGAACGAGGACAAACAAAGATGCTGTAAGCGCGCACTTAGATCTTGGCCCTCTTTGCACGATCCTTACTCCCCTTTGCTTTTTGGCGGCCACCGCTCGGTTCCGGTTTCTACACGGTAACGCCTTCGCTTGCTCTTCGTCCTCGGGTAGTGTCGACCGCGAACCTATGAGAGACCTTTGGCAAAGCTATGAATCTTCATAGAAACGGATTACAACAACCCCGGGGTAACAGGAGGCGTACTAGTATGTGAGCAAGATGTCTTTGCCTGGTCGCTGGTCTTACGGGACGCCGGACGGACTCTGCCGCTGGGTTGCAGCGAACCAGAGATACTAGTACGGTACGGCTCCCCATCGCCCTTGGCCCGCTGCTTGGCACTATCTCCGAGGTCGAGCAGGCGGTGGCGTAGTGAAGGCCTGTGGAGCGTAGGCCCCAAGCGATACGACGAGTTCGGCGAACCACAGTTTCGTAGTTGCTTCGAGCCCGTAGGGATACAAATAGACGTTGTATAGTGGCGCTGGAGTCGAAGAATGGATTGAAATTATCTCCGACATCGTTTACCGTCTTTCGTGAAGATGCCTTGATCTACGGTCATGGGCCCGGCCAGAGCGTCGAAAGTTTAAGATTCAAGAGGGGGGAGAGATAACATCCTTGGATTGAAACAAAGACCAAATGGCCTCCCGGGCGAACAGAGTCGCCTCGAAGAACAAAGGTTTGCTTGCGACCAACAAATTGCGTTTTGCCAGTGTAAAATCGTAACAATATGCGACTAATAATCTCTGAAAAAGCGAATGCGGCGAAGAAGATAGCCCGGTTCCTCACTGAAGAGTCTGTCAAGGACGGCAAGCACCGGAGCATCCCGCACCATACCTTTACCTGGAAGGGCGAGGAGTGCGTCTCGGTAGGCCTCAAGGGACATGTTATGAGCGTCGAGTACCCTGAGGAGTACTCCAACTGGCAGAAGGTCGAGCCTTCGAGCCTTATAGATGCGGAAATCCTGAAAGCCGTCTCTGAGAAAGGTGTCGCCGAGGCGGTGCGCTCTCTCTCTAAAAAGGCCGACAAGGTAGTGATCGCAACAGACTTCGACCGGGAGGGCGAGCTCATCGGCGTCGAGGCGTTGTCGCTGGTGTTCGAGGCCAACCCCAAGCTCATGGACCACGTCGAGCGTTCACGCTTCTCCGCGCTAACCAAGGGCGAGGTGACGCGGGCGTTCGACAATCTCGTCGAGGTCTCAAGAGAGCTCGCGGCGGCGGGTGAGGCGCGGCAAGATATAGACCTGATCTGGGGTGCGACGTTAACTCGCTGGGTTTCACGGGCGACGAAACGTTACGGGAGCGCCTTTCTCTCCGTGGGCCGCGTTCAGAGCCCGACCCTTGTGCTGATCGCCGAGCGCGAGCGCGAACGTCGTGCTTTTACCCCCGAGCCTTACTGGGAGATAGAGGCGAGCCTGCAGAACGGCGGTGCATTCACGGCCCGTCATGCTCATGGACGATTCAAGGATGAGGCTGAGGCGCGGGGAGCGTACGAGAACCTTGCCGAGACGGCCAGGGTCACGGAGGTCAAGGAGAAGTCTGCGACGCGTCCTCCTCCGATACCGTTCAACACCACCGGTTTTCTCTCGGCGGCGGCGAATTTGGGTATTAGTCCCTCTCGGGCCGCGCGGCTCGCCGAAGACTTGTACACTGACGGCTACATCTCCTACCCGCGCACCGACAACACCGTTTACCCCAAGTCCCTAGACTTGCGCGAGGTGCTTGGGGAGCTAAGGCGGGTTGAGGGGGTGGGGCCGTACGCAGAGAACCTTCTCACGAGCGACAGGCTCTCGCCGACGCGTGGCAAAAAGGAGACCACGGACCACCCACCAATCTACCCGACCGGTTACGCCTCGAAAGAGATGTTGAGGGACGACCAGTGGAAGATCTACCAACTCGTGGTGAGACGCTTTCTGGCTACTTTGAGCGTCCCGGCAGAGACCTTGCGTACTACGGTGCGCCTTGAGTCCGGTGGGGAACCTCTCGTTGCGGGTGGCACGGTCGTCACCAAAGAAGGTTGGCTCGCGGTCTACCCCTATGGTCGAAAGGCTGACGAGGAGATGCCGTCCCTTGTTGAGGGACAGGAGGTCGAGGTGGCGGAGGCCGAGCTCCTCTCCAAGGAGACTCAGCCGCCGACTCGGTACGGGCAGGGGCGTCTGATCCGCCTTATGGAAGACCTGGGCTTGGGCACAAAGGCTACACGCCCCTCCATTATCCAGAACCTCTACGATCGGGGCTACGTCCACGACGATCCTTTAGTGCCGACGGAGACAGGCATAGCTGTCGCCAAGGCCTTAAAGGACTTTGCTTCGGAGATAGCCACCCACGAGATGACCGCCGAGCTCGAGCGGAGCATGGACGAGATCTCCGAGGGCAAGATCAGCAAGGATAGCGTGGTCGACAAGTCGCGCGACGTCCTGAGGCAGGTCTACGCGCACCTAGAGAGCTCGCAGGAGGAGTTCTCGAACATCGTCCGGAACGGTATCCGCGAGGACTCGGTCTTAGGCCCCTGCTCGAACTGCGGCAGAAACCTCCTCGTCAGGCGCAACCGCAAAAGCGGCAAGCGCTTCGCCGGCTGCGAGGGCTACCCTGAATGCACGATGACCTACTCTTTACCGCCGCGGGGCGAGATCATACCTTTAGGCACGCAGTGTGACGCCTGTGGGGCGCCGGAGATAAAGGTTGTCGGCGGGCGGAGGCCCTGGATCACCTGCATCAACATGGGATGTCCGAAGAAAGAAGAGCAACGCCAGGCTGCCGCGGCGAAGGCCGAGGCGAATAGCGACGGCGACGGTAGCGTAGAGGAGGGGGGTGAGCGCGCATCGAGCACAGCGCGGAAAAAGGCGGCCTCGAAGTCCTCGTTGAAGAAGGCCTCGACAAGGAAGAAATCTGCGAGCGCCCAGGAGTTGGAGAAGTCCACAACGTAGAGGAGCGGCTGGCCCTGAACTTTCTCGAGGAGCTACTCGAAGCACGCGAGCCTTCACTGGTCGCCCGAGTAGGTGGGTACCTTCTTATCTTGGCGATAGCTGGGCTCGTCTGCTACGCTGCGGCGTTGTAGGTGCGGCGGAGTCGCAGCCGTGATGTAGGGTAGCCTGAAGTTAGGGGATTGGCATACTTGGCCCCGGTAATAGGAGTAACAGCCACTCTTAAAGAAGACCTTGAGCTCGTTGCGACGCGTCCTTTGGGCTCTTTCGTGCGGGCGGATCTGGACTACGTAGTCGGCGTGAAACAGGCTGGCGGGGTACCTGTGGTTCTGCCGCCGATCTCCCCCGGGGCGGCTGAGGAGATGATACGTAGGTTAGACGGTCTCTTATTGAGTGGGGGCAGTGACCTCGACCCACGCTACTATGGAGAGGAGCCTATACCCGAGCTCAACGAGGTTCGCCCCGAACGGGACACCTTCGAGATGGCCGCCTTAGAGTGCGCGCTCGAGCTGGGTATGCCTGTATTTGGGATCTGTCGGGGCTTACAGGTATTGAACGTAGCTTTAGGCGGTACACTCTATCAAGATCTCCCATCTCAGAAGACCGGATACGAGCTGCTCGCACACCGCCAGCAGACGCCGAAGTGGCAGTGGACACACGAGGTCGAGGTGGATATCGGATCGGAGGTCGCAAAAATAATGGGAGCTACGGGACTTCGGGTCAACTCCTACCATCACCAGGCGATCAAGGAGCTTGCTGAACCTCTCATGGAGGTTGCTCACGCCCCCGATGGGGTGATAGAGGCCGTCGAGTCCCGTGACCTCTCCGAACACTGGCTGGTTGGCATACAGTGGCACGGGGAAGCTATGCGCGACACGCAAGGTTCCGAGCATCGCAACCTCTTTGAGGCACACGTCGCCGCCGCCGAACGGCACGCCTGCCGCCGGGCTGCAGCATAGACGCGCGCGCGGCTATATCGTTGTTCTCAGGGGCCATCCGGCCCCTCTTCGTGACCATCGAAGGCACGGACTTCTCAGGAAAGTCCACCCTGGCACGCAATTTGCGACCGCTTTTCTCTGGCGTATCCCATTGCTTTACCCGCGAACCAGGCGGCTCCCCGATCGCAGAGCGACTCCGGGAGGTGCTGCTCGATCCAGAGCTAGACATGAACCCCTGGACGGAGGCGTACCTGTACGCTTCTGCTCGTGCCGACCACGTGCGGGGCAAGATCCGGCCGAGCTTGGAGAGCGGGCAATTCGTCGTCTGCGAGCGTTTTCTGGATTCTAGCTTGGCTTATCAGGGGTATGGTAGAGGGCTCGGCGTGGCGGCGGTACGAGCGTTGAACGCGCGGGCCGTCGAAGAGGTGGAACCAGACCTTACCTTCTATCTGCGGCTCTCGTCGGAGGAGCGCGCCTGGCGCGCCCAGGAGGCTGAGGCCTCGCTCGACCGTATCGAACGGATGGGGAGCGAGTTCATACAGCGGGTCGGGGAGGGATTCGAAGAGCTTGCGGCATCTGAGCCGGATCGTATAAAAGTTCTGGACGCGGGCCGCTCACCAGAGGAGTTAGTAGAGATGGTGGCAAAGGAAATTTTGGACCTGCCCGAGGCCCGAAAGCACATTAAATCACATGTTCAGCGGTATCTTCGGCAATAGGACGGCCCTCCACCTGCTCGAGGGCGCTCTAGCGTCGGGCGAAATCGCCCACGCCTACCTGTTCTACGGTCTGCCCGGAGTTGGCAAGAGGACCGTAGCCCTCCAGTTTGGGGCTGCGCTCGTCTCTGGAGGGGAGCGTGATGCAGCTAATCGAGCCTTGCGTGGTCTCCACCCTGACCTTATGGAGGTCGAGCCCGAGGGCCAGTTTACGAGCATAGGCCAGATTCGGGAGGTAATGCGAGAGGCGGCGGGCCGGCCTTTCGAGGGGGTGAGACGGGTGTTTGTCCTGCGGGTAGATACCCTGAACGTGCAGGCGGCGAACGCTCTGTTAAAGACACTTGAGGAGCCGGAAGGTGGGGCGGTGTTTGTTCTACTCGCTGCTTCGATCGATGGGGTTTTGCCAACGGTCGTCTCGCGCGCCCAAACAGTGCGTTTCGATCCCGTCCCCCTTGAAGAGATAGTCTCCTTTCTTATGGATCGGGGCCACCAGGAGGGGGAGGCCCGCCTTGCGGGCGCTCTAGGCCGGGGGAGTGTTGGGCTAGCGTTACGCTATGCGGAGGAAGATGCATTCAAGTATCTGCGAGGGGCTGTTTTCAGGGCGGGGTTCTCCTTCGACGGCTCCTTTGAGGATCGACACGAGGCGGTCGGGGAGATCATGGCCAAGGCGGAGGGTGTGGGGGAAGCCCGAGAGAGGGTGTATCTGTCGGCGTTTGAGGATGCGGATGGGGGGCCGGACCGACGGGTTAAAGAGTCGGCGAAACGCGCGCGAAAGGCGGCACGGGACGGGGCGGTTGCGGAGGCCTTGGAGCTCCTGGCGCTTTTATACAGGGACGCAGCATTGGTGGCGGCAGGTGCTCCCGAGCTGGTGGCGAATGTGGACCGCGCCGAGGAGATTCAGGCCCTTGTGGCGGAGCGTTCGGGGGCGGATTGGGTGGGGGCGGCTCGTGTCTGCGGGGAAGAGGGGGACCGGCTCACGTATAATGTCTCCCCAGAGGCGATCCTGGAGGTAACGCTATCGCAGACCCGGCGGACGATATTAGAGAACTCTCTATTGAGGAACTCCCCCGGCTCGTAGACGTGCGCATCCCCGGCATGGGGGTAGCGAAGCTTTGCTACGCCCTCGAACTCGACCTCAGGGTCGGTTACAAGGTCGTCGTCGAGACCGAGGAGGGCACCTTTATCGGTCGCGTTGCTTTAACGCCTCGCCGCCGCGAGCCCTATATGCCTCCTTACGCCATCTTACGTGTTGCGACTCCTGAGGACGAGAGAGTAGAAGACGCCAACAGGGAGTTGGGACGTGAGATCCGCAAGGAAGCCCAAAAGCTCGCCCGCGACCACCGTATAAAAGAGGTCGAGTTTATCGGCTGCGATATCTCTCTCGACGGTTCTTACATCGAGGTCAAGTACCAGGCCGAGGGCCGCTTGAACCTTGACCCTGTACGGGACGGTCTCGAGCGCGTTTACGACGCTCAGGTCTTGCTGCGACGGTACACCTTTATCGAACGTGCGTCAGATACCGGAGGGTGCGACACGTGCGGGATCCCACTTTGCTGCGCGACCTGGAGTGGGGCGAGGAGCCTGGGACCGGTAAATATTAGGCTCGCCAAACAGCAAGGTGTGACGCCGAACGAAAAGATTATCGGCTGCTGCGGCGAGGTTAAGTGCTGCATGCGCTACGAGCACGATACGTACAAAGAGTTCAAGGAGCGCGCCCCCTTCAGAAACAGCACCGTGAAGCTAGAAGGTAGGGAGGGGCAGGTGGTAGATTACTCGATGGTCAAGGACGCCGTACTCGTTCAGTTCGGGCGCAAGAGGAGCGACCGCGAGCTCGTACCGTTAGGGCGCCTCACCCCCGAGAACCCCGGCATAATACCGGCTGACCCCGAAGACTGGCCCGCAGAAAAGCCGCAAGCCGTCGGGGAGCCGGAGAATCCTCCGGCCCCTTAGAGAAGACCCTCCTTGTTCGGCAACCTCTGCGATATTCCGGGCGTGCTCGTCGGACACGCCACCGACAGGGTCGGGCGCACCGGCTGCACGGCGGTCCTTTTCGATACCTCCGATGGAGCCGGGGCGGTAGTCGGCGTGGACGTGCGCGGATCATCGCCGGGAACTCGTGAGACAGACCTCCTTGACCCCATAGGACGGGTCGGAGAGACCCACGCTCTCCTGTTGACCGGCGGCAGCGCCTTCGGCCTTTCTGCTGCAGGTGGTGTCGTGAATTTTTTGGAAGAGAAGGGCATAGGCTACTACGCGCGGGTAGCCCGCATCCCGCTAGTCCCCGCCGCCGTCGTCTTCGACCTCGCAGTTGGAGACCCGTACGCCCGCCCCGACTCGGAGATGGGCTACGCCGCCGCCGCTGCCGCCCGAAACGTAGACTTCGAGCAGGGTAGCATCGGCGCGGGGACGGGGGCGAGTGTAGGCAAGGTTTTGGGGATAGAACGGGCGATGAAGGGCGGTCTTGGGAGCGCCTCGGTCGCGTTACCGGGTGAGCTCGTGGTAAGTGCGCTAGCTGTCGTCAATGCCTTTGGGGACGTGCGCGAACCTTTGTCGGGCACTATCCTGGCCGGGCCTCGTTACGAAGACGGGACGCTTGCCGACTCAGTAGAGCACCTCATGGAGGCGGCACCGTTTGTGCAGTGGGGAGAGAACACGACTCTAGGGATTGTCGCGACCAATGCCCGCCTCACCAAACCTGGGGCCACTAAGGTCGCCCAGATGGCTCACGACGGTCTCGCACGTACGGTCTATCCGGTTCACACCTCCGTCGACGGCGATATAATCTTCGCAGCTTCTGTCGGCGGCTCTTCGGACGAATCCTCGCGCTTCGCGGCCGCCCCAGACGTCGTGGGGGCGTGGGGGGCACAGGTGGTAGCGGAGGCCGTCGTTCGCGCCATTCGCTCCGCGAGGGGCACGCCAGATCTCCCTTCTGCCTCCGAGTTGGGATAGGAAGCGCAGGGGCACCAGAGACTGCGGGGTGCATCCCTGACGTATCGTCGCAGGTCGCCGAGGTCAGGTGTTCGAACAAAAAGACGCATGCAGGCGGTAAGGGACTACCAGAGGTTTCCGAAAGCCTAGACCGTCTGGGTCTGCCTGAGGCCTGAGAACGAGAGCCAATGCACAGGGTCAAGCCGCCTCTTAGCCCGCACAAGCTGGACGCGTGCTCAGAGTGTTCAGAGGGCGGCAGACTCGGATGTAAGTCGCCGACCAATAATACTTCGGCGACTACGTCGACCACTAACGGGCTGAAGGAAGAGGTTTGCTGGTACTACGAAAGGTAGCTAATTCTGCCACGGGGACCCGGATGATAAGTTTCAGAGTCCCCGTCGTTCCCGCGCCCTACGCTGCGGCGCCCTCCGGGACGAGTATCCCGCGGCCGTGCAGCTTACCGTTCTCGAGGTCGGCTATAGCGTCGTTGACTGCGTCCAGGGGGTACGTCTCGGTCTGCAGATCTACCTTGCCCTGGGCGGCCAGGGTCATTAATTCGGCTAAGTCATTGTAGGTGCCAACCAGGTCGCCGACAAAGTTGATCTCGCTCGAGATGATCTCTATGGTTGGGATGTTGAGGTTCACGCCGTAGCCTATCACGTGGTAGTCCCCGGCCCGCCCGAGCATCGCTATCCCGTCCTCGATCGCTCCCTTCTCGACGACGAAGTCCAGGACGACCTTAGCTCCCATACCTTCGGTTATTTCCTGCACCTGCTCGACCTGCGTCCCGTCGATGTGGACCGTGTGGTCCGCTCCTAAGGAGCGGGCAAGTTCCAGCGCCTCCTCGGAGGCGTCGACCGCGATTATTTCGGTTGGCGTCATCGCCTTCAGGCATTGGATGCCGATGTGCCCCAAGCCTCCACCCGCCCCGGTGACCACTGTTTTCGTGCCGGGGTACAGGACGTTCGACGCCTTTTTTACGGCGTGGTAGGCGGTCAGGCCCGCGTCGGCGTGGGCGGCGATGTCCTTGGGCTCTACCCCCTCGGGCAGCTTCACCATCGCGCGGGCGTTGGTCTTCAACAGGTCGGCGAAGCCGCCGTTTGAGTCGATGCCGGGGAATACGCCAGCCACACAGTGCATATCATCGCCAGCCCGGCACGCCCGGCACAGACCACAGGTGATGAGCGGGTGCAGGACAACGGCGTCCCCGACCTGGACGTTGGTGACGGCGGAGCCCACCTCCTCTACCCAACCCGCGTTCTCGTGTCCTAAGGTGTAGGGGAGCGTAACCCCGGATAGTTCCTTCCACTGACCCTCCATGATGTGGATGTCGGTGCGGCACAGCCCCGCCCCGCCGATCCTCACGATCACGTCCAACGGCCCCTCGATCTTTGGTTCGTCTACTTCCTCTATCTTGAGGTTTTCGTTGAGCTTCGGGTCGTAGTTATGCAGTCGCGCGGCTTTCATGCTCTAACCTCCTCTTCGGGATCGGGGATTCCATAACGGGCGGCCAAAAGCCCCCGGCACATCCCAGCGTTTCCTTCGATGCTTATCCGGGTTAACCGGGCGAATCTGAGGTGCTCTACGACCGAATCCTCGGGGATTCGGTTGCCATCGGGGTCCACCAAGAGCGGAGCCGCCGCCGACACGTCCAACCCGAGCTCCTCCCTGCGGCTCAGGTACTTCTCCGTCGCCGTGGAAGTGGGTGGATCTCCAAGCGGCATCTTTGCGAGTTGCGTGGGGGTATAACCCTCTGCGAGGAGCGCCTGACACATACGCTCCTGCCGGGAGACGAAGGACTTGCGGCGGAAAATGTCGCGCAGCTCGTCCAGGTCCTCCCCTTCAGTATTTCCGGGGAAGGTTGCTTCGAAGCCTCGCTCATCGGCCATGCCTGCGTTGATCTCGCTCGAGGCGTGGTGGTCCTCGAGGACCACCCGCGCGTGCCTCACGCCCGGGACCGAGAGCAGCGCCGCCTTGGCGTCCGCTGCCATCAGGTAGGCGAAGTTTGGCGCGCAGAAGGGGGTAGGAAGCCTGAGCCGGACGCTCACCATGTCCTCTGCGACTCGGAGGTCCGCGATGAACTTCAGGTCCGTTATGGGCTCGTCGAGCTCGGGATCCCGGACGCTCGAGAGGGCGTGCAGGACCGCTACCTCGGTCGGCTTCACTGGAGGGGTGCCTCTGGGTAGGTGGGTTCGCCAGCGGGGCCTACCGGCTCCGGCTGCGGGATGTCGCCAGGCACTGGGATGCCGTACAGGTGTGCGGCGTTCAATCCCAGGATCTTACGCTTTATGTCCGGGGTGAGCTGCTCGTACTCGGCCCACCCCATTTCCTCGGGGATCTGGAAATCCACGAACTTCTCGACCAGCCACTTCGGTTGCCAGATAGCGTAGTCGCTGGCGAACAAGATGCGGTCCTCATCCAGCCAGTACAAGAGCTCGCCTAGTATCTGCGCGAAGTATCGCGGGCGGGTGTGGATAAACGGCATCGCCACCGCCATGCCGGCGTAGACGTTTGGCTCCTGCACGGCGATCCAACAGAAATCCTCCAGCCGTGGCAGCCCCACGTGCTCGACTATGAAGTTCAGGTTGGGGAACAAAGACGCCGCCTCATCGATGTCCTGAACGTCGAACGCATCACGGTTCAAGGGTGTTATGGTCGGGCCCTTGTGGACGTGGATGTTTTTGACATTTAGCTCCTGACACTTCTCCAGGTACCTTTTGGCCCACGGGTCCTTGAGGCTCCAGCCCTTAGATTGACCACTCCACTCGGCGGTATAGAGCTTGACGCCCTTGAGGTCATAATTCTCTACCAGTTCCTCGAACGCCTCTAGGCCCGGCTCGCCGTCGCGTGGGTCGAAGCGGCCGGGCAAGACGAACTTGTTTGGGTACTTCTCCTTGAGGACCGCGTTCTGCTCGGTAGTGTTGAAGCCGTCTACGTAGAAGTCCGTAAGGTAAGTGGGCTGGAAGATGGCCACATCTACGTAGCCGATCTCGAAAAGGTCGTGCATCATGTCCTCTTCGGAGTACCTCTGGAACTTCTCCTCTGGCCAGAGATATTCCTCCGGGCTCAAGGCGCTGTGGTACCCATAAAAGCAGTCGATGAACTGCTGGCCATGAATGTTGGCCTGGTTCTCCGGGCTCGCATCCCAGTAATGGACGTGCCCGTCCACCACGAAATACTTCTCGCCGTCCTTCTCGTACAAGAGACCTCCTCTCCCGAAATCTTCATCCCACCGTAATACTTGGTGTTCTCCCCACAACCACTTCTCAACCCAACACCACAGCGTAATAATAGGACCTCCTATACGTCATGCAACGCACAAATAATTTCTTTATGTTGCTTACAAATGTACGATCACCCCCGGCCCCGATTTGAGAGCGCAAGTAAACGACTGCTACTTTTGGCCTGAATTGTGAAAGAGCGGTGTCGCTGGGATATACTTATCTTTTTACAAGCCGACGTAGCTCAGCAGGTAGAGCAGCTCACTCGTAATGAGCAGGTCAGCGGTTCGAGTCCGCTCGTCGGCTCTTTGTTCTTCCTGCAAAATCCGTTAAAATGAAGGGCCCCCGGTACGCACATCAGGGGCTCCGTCAGCAGTACGTCAGCAGTAGATTATCCCAAGGCTTCGTCTATACCGTCGGCAGTGTGTCTTCCCATGCTGGGTATCCAGTGCGAGTAGCGATCAAGAGTCATGGTTATGCTGGCGTGCCCCAGAAGATGCTGGACCCATTTACGGTGTACGCCGCGCCCTAGCAGCAGGGTAGCGCATGTGTGCCTGAGATCGTGCCAGCGTGTATAGGGGAGACCAGCACGTTTTAGCAATGGCTTGAAGTGGCGGTTCACTATGTTCTGAGCGTCTAGCGGAGTACCCTTACCTGTAGCGAAAACGAGGTCAAAATCTTCGTATGAGCTTGCTTCTAAGGTCCCTTACCATTCTTTGGCTGCTCGAACACGTGTCCATCTCTGGTTAAAGAGAGGCTGCGCCTTACTTGCAGCGTGCCCGCCTCCAAATCTACGTCATCCCATTTCAGGCCTAGAAGCTCTCCTTGCCTCAGTCCACGATGTATGGCTAGAACGTATAGAGCTTCCAAAGGATCATCACGTATAGCTTTGAGGAAAGTACGGGCCTGTTCTGGTGAGAGCGGGTTGATCTCCTTCTGATTAGGCCTAGGGGCTTTAATGCCGTCTGCCACATTACGAGGTATTAGCTCATCGGTTACGGCGTCTTGAAGTGCCTTGCGTAGAGTGGTGTGTATGTATTGCACCGTGCGGTTGCTGAACCCTGCGTCAAGCTTCTCCCTATAAAGTCCGCGCACGTGGGAGGGGGTTAGGTTCTTGAGTTTAAGCCTCCCGAGTGTGGGTTTAAGATGCACTCTCACTATCTGCTCGTAGCGTTCCCACGTCCGCTGGCGGATAGTATCTTTAATGTTAAGTAGCCACTTATCGAGGTAGTCCGAGAGCACCAATGCGCCCGCCTCGAATACCAGCCCCCGATCGGCGTCCGTCATGGCCTGCCTTAACTTCTGCTCCGTCTCTGTTTTCGTCTTCGCCGAAACGTAGTATCGCTTACCGTTGACAATGTAGGAGCCACGGTAGCCTATTACCTTACTGTCCTTGTTCTTGCGTGGGTAGATTGTGCCCGCTCCGTTCCCACGCTGCTTCTTCTTCGCCATCGCTTTACTCCTTTCCTAGCTTCTCGTCCACCACGGCCTCCGGGTTATCCGTCTTGCCAATATAGAGGGTGCGCTGTTTGCCGCCCTCTCGATAGTGAAAGTACCAGTACGGCCCCCTTTCCGTTAGCTCACCGTCCTTCTTGCGCTTATAGGCGCGGCCCTCTAGCTGCAAGACGCCGTTTAGGTAGCCGCGGCGCTCCAGGACGGTGCTCTGTTTGCTTCCGCCACGTCGGTGGTCTATGGCGGCTTGGACCCGGTCCAACTCGTGCTCGTCCATCTGGGCAATGCTCTCGATGAGCGCGTCTACGCTGGGTCTATTATTGTGCATGCACATAGTATAGCAGCAATCGCCACATAGGACAACCGTCGAACCTCCTACCCTCAGCCAACTCCTTCCGAGCGGGGGTGGGGTCGGCTGTTGGCAGTTATTAGATCGCCTGACGCTTAAGAACCTGCTGACGAAACGCGTTTACATCAGATACATAATCACTACGGTGAACCATTCTGTGGCAGTTAGCGCATAAAACGGCAAAATCGCGTTCAGGATCAAGAGCGACACGTTTGCCTTTTAGCTGGAAGAGAGGAACTAAGTGGTGCGCCTCGATGTAACCTTTTCCGATAGAGCCATAAATTTTTTCAAAATTCAGGCTGCAAGCTTGACAGGTAAAGCCAAGACACCTCTTTACGTTGGACACAAGTTTTCTGTTTCGTTCGATCCGTTTGTGCATACGAAGGAGCCTCAAATCCTCCCATTGGTACTCTCCTTCGTCTTCTTCTTGTTGGCTCCTATCGAATAACGCAGACTCACGGGACACCAAAATGAAATAGTAATCGATGAATTTCCTCAGATCGACTGCTAACGTTGTGTCGTCAGGAATGTCCCCTCGTTCGTAATATTTTGAGCATACTGCACCTTGCTCATAAAGCGCCCCAAGACCGGTCCGCGAATGGGCTTCCAGTTCGATAGGACCACAAGTCACGCCGTCCGTTACAGTTCCTATGCGAGCCAGGTAATCGCTTGCTCGAACACGCAGAGCCTTTCTTGCATCGGTGCCGTACTGCTCCTTAACGGTCGTCACACCTTGGTTAAGTGAAAGGTAGATGCCAGAGAAGTCCTCTTTGACGAGATATACAACATAGTAGCCGTCCTGCGCCGTATCAGTGACAAGTCGAAAGACTGCGGCCCACGGAACACGAGCCCAGTTTCCTTGGCCAGCACTGCCTCGGACAAGATATCGGTGATTGTCACCTATCACTGCCTCAATTGCCTCAGGCACGTCCCGCCGAATAAACTCAGCTACTGGGTTACCTGCGAATGGTTGCCCTGTTGCGTTGGGGTATTCTTCAAGAAAGAGTGTGAGTGCTGCACTAAGGCTCATAGACCCGCTTCTTTCGGCAACCTACCTAGTATGTTTGTATCGCGCACACGACTTTGCAGCCGCCCTTTGGGCGGGATTGCTGATTAGCAGGAGTTTACCTCGCTGGAAGTTAGCGCTTCTCTTTCATGGGACGGCTAATCAACAGGCGGGCCAAGGCTCCTGTTGCTAGCCCTGCCAGGGCAGTGAGCAGTAACTTCTGTAGTCGGGGTTCCAAAGATTCTCCCTTCTCCTTCCCCAGCTAACGACGACACCCATAATAACCTTTCCTTCGAGCTACGAAGGCTCTCTCTTGCTCTCAGTGTTGTCTAGCTTACCGTATGAGTTCTCCGGTCTGGCACGAGATGCCGCAGGGCCGCGAGGAGGAAGGGGGGTTACTGCTGACGTTGCAGAGACTCGCAGGTGGCCACCTATATCTTCTCACGACGATCCCATTTTCCAGAAACCATAAACTGCATGTATACACCCTTAGAACTTCGAATAATGCAATAAACAGAGACGTTGGTGTGGCCCCACTGCCGAACGACGCTAATGCCGAAGACGGTGAACGACCTCTGCAGATCACGCCTCTGAGTAGTCGGTTGAGGTGCGACCAAAGCGACCGAAGCGACAAAAGCCCTGTGCCTCCTACCTTTGGTCGCTTATGTCGCGGTTCAACCTAGCCTTATAGAGAGCTTGCTCCGATAGGAGGGCCTGTTCTTAAGTCACGTAAAGTTTCCCTCCTAGGCAGCTAGGTAAAGAAGAGGCGGATTGTCCCTTCTAAAGTAGTGAACTAAACCCTTTGTTTGCGCTCTATTCACGAGATTGCCGAGAAGGGGTGTTCTCGGCAATCTCGGAGGTGCTAGGCAATAAGAAGAGGGCCGTGGCTGCTATTGCTCGATAGTTACGGTCCACGGCCCCTCGGCCTCAACGTTGAGGCGGTATTCTCCACTTCTCGCCCTCACGCCTTTTGAGCCTTCCCAGGTTTGGCCTACCGGAACAACCTCGTTTGCTAGCAGTTCCACGTTGGCTCCTTGAGCGTCTATGAGCCAGACGCTTATATGACTTATCGAGCCTACACCAGATATGCTCTGGCTTTCGTAGCTGACCCTGAAGGTTGCAAGCCCGCTTCTGAGGTCGAAGGGCTCTGTGACCTGATCGCTGGTTCCCGAAAGTTGGATGGGCTCGCTCTGCTTCTCCTCTTCCCTTTCAGGTTCTTCGCCCTTCTTCTCTTCCTTAGGCGTAGTGTTTGTCTTCTGGGTGCTCTGCTCACTCGCGTTCTCCGTCGCGCTGAAGGCTGCGACCTGCTCGGGCCTCATCAGCACCCGCCAATCTCCGTTCTCGCGAACCAACTGCTGGGTCCTTTGCAGCTGTTCCACACCCCCTGCGCTGTTGACGGTGAACGCTGCATCCACGCTTGCCGAGTTGCCCTGCGTGCGTACAGAGGGGAACGAGTAGTCGGTTACCGAGTAGGGGGCGTTGGCCTCGAAGAAGGCTCTATACTGCGCTAATGAGACCTCCCGCCGACTCTGGTTGGCAAAAAGGGAGTAAGCCTGTTCGAAGTCGCCCCTGTTGATGTACTCGTACTGGAGGGCTAGGACGTCCTCTGGCGAGCCCTCTTCTTGGCGTGCGGCCTGCTTGGTAGGAGTCTTGGGAGGGGTGAGCTCTACCTCCGTGTCTTGCTCGTTAGGAATCTTGGGAGGAGTGGGCTCTAACACCTTGTCTTGCTCGTTAGGAGTCTTGGAAGGTGCAGGCTCTTCCACTGTGACTATGTGAGTAACGAGCCTCGTTTCCTCTTTCTCGGGGCCGCGTTCCTTTGTTTCTTTAGTGTTACCAACTTCGTTACTGCTACAGCCCGCGAGTAAAACTGCAACGGCAACAACCACTATAAAGAGCCTCAATCCGTACCCTTTCCCTACTGCGCCTCCTATCAAAGCGAGATTATGTATATAGGATTCTTCGTAACGTCACCCTTTTCTCTTCTCTTGCGCCTACCCTCCTACAGCAGAGGCAACCCATCACCTAGGTAGGCCTATAGAGTCACATTTACCGTCCCCACGTTCCGCTCAAATGGCTCATACACCAGGCTAAGCCCGCTGTCACCTTGCGGAACCTGGAATACCAGGTTGCCCTCTAGTGTTCCGCCAGGGGCAAGGCTCGCATGATGAACGGCGTACGGGAGCTGCGAGATGGTTTGTGGTGTCTTCTCAACGCCATTAGAGTCCTGGGCTTTAAAGTTGTTCGGGTTGTAGTCGAAAGCCTGGTTGCTTGTATTAGTTAGGGTAACGAACACCCGCACGAACTCGTTGCCGGGGTCAGGTCTTGAAAACTGGTTAGGAGGGATAAAGTTCGCAACCTCATTGACGACCAGGCTCCGGTCCCTAAGCTCGGCTGGTTCGCCTGCAGCAACCACGATGTTTTTGGGATCCTCCTTCTTCTTAGATTCAGTTTTCTTCTTGGCCTTATCCTCAGAGTCTGTTACAGTAGGGGACGGGCTGCTGCCTCCTCCGCCGATGACGGAACCGACTAGAACGGCGAGAAGTACCACGACGCCAAGCGCCAGTACGCCACCACAGCCTATTAAAATTCTTTGCCCAGTCACCTGTTGCCGCTTATATCGTGCGGCCTCCCGAGAGATGCCCGATCTTTAGAACGCTTGACTTCTCGGGAGCGCAAATCTGCTAGCGTACTCTGGAAGGATTGCCTCAGCCTCTTGGCGGCTGCGATTCTATAGTTACTCTCTCCGCCCCTCTATTTCGGCCGAAGAACGCCAGAATCGCGGCGATCAAGAATAACGGGCTAACAATGATGGCGAAGAGAGACATTGCGACTAAGGCACCGAGAGCCGAGATCAGCAGTATTAAGCCTCCAACGAGTGGTCTTGCCATTGCCAATCCTGCCCCCAAGAACCCCAAAATGCAGAAAAACAAACCTGCGAACGAATGCCCTATTATACTGCTAGCCCCCTCCGCTTCGGCTGCACTCCCGATACCGCCAACAAAAAGCCCAGAGATGACGCTTAGAAGCCCAAAGACTCCTCCGACTATACCGATAATTAGTGCTGCTATGTGCATTAGTGCCCTGCTTTCCCTTTCACTCTAAGTTCGCAACGTTGAGAAGTATGAAGAAAGTGAGAATATTTGTAAACAGCTTGCGCCTATATCTAGGGGGTGGGTTGCTTCTATTCATCCATATAGGATGTCTGAGAGACCTAGATTCCGTTATGAGACTGTCTGAAAAGTAGCTGACGGGACTGAGTGGCCGGGAAGGCGTGTTCTTGGAACTAAGAAATGGTTGACCAGGTAAATAACGCGGGGGCCGACACCTTCAGCAGTGCCACCGAGGTTTTGCAGTCGGTACGAGGCTGATAGGGGACGCTAACAGCAAGAGGGTAGCCCCAGATGATACAGAGCGATCTCGTGCGCCTCGGT
>DATHAB010000147.1:0-2989 GCA_035296885.1 Rubrobacteraceae bacterium | reverse complement strand
GGCCCAAAGCGCAGCCCACGCTCTGGGAACGACCTGCCACCTCTCGTACCCGCCCCCGCCGGTGGCGACCCAGCGACCGCCGCAGAGCTCGTGGGCGAGCTCGTGTACCCTTTTGGGCACGTGCTCGTAGACGCGCGTCGTTACCTCGAGGTCCGCTAACAAATCGAGCGCGTGCGCGTCGCAGCCGTTCTGGGAGATGATCAGGTCCGGCTCGAAAGAGCGCACCACCTCGGGTACGATGGACTCGAAGCACTCGATAAAGGAGTCGTCCTGGGTCCGCGGCTCTAAAGGCAGGTTAACCGAGTACCCGTAGCCTTCCCTCTGGCCCCGTTCTTTTACGGCGCCGGTTCCTGGGAAGAGGCGCCGTCCCGTCTCGTGCATCGAAACCGTCAGGACATCCGGGTCTTCGTAGAACATCCACTGCATCCCATCGCCGTGATGGACGTCGGTGTCCACGTAGGCGATCTTTATGCCCGGGTGCTCCTCCTTGAGGCGTGAGACGGCGATTCCTAAGTCGTTATAGATGCAGAAGCCGCTCGCCTGCCATTTCTGGGCGTGATGGAGTCCTCCGGCGAGGGACAAGACGTGCTCAACCTCCCCGTTCATAACGAGCCGGCAGGCCTCGAGCGTAGCCCCGGATACGTGCGCCCAGACCTCGTGCATGCCTTTGAAGATGGGGTTATCCTCCGTACCGAGCCCATAGATCTCGAGCTCTTCGAGGTCGTCCTGCTCAAGCTCGTCCTTGCCCCGGCTAGCCTTCTTTACACGGTTTACGTAGCTCGTATGGTGCACTTTCGTCAGGTCCTCGTCCGTAGCCGGATCGGGCTCGACGAACTGGTATCCCTCCATAAGCCCCAAAGACTTGCAAAGCTCGACGGTCAACCGCACCCTTAACGGGTGGAACGGGTGGTCCTCGCCGAAGGAGGCTTCAAGCGCCTCCTCGTAGACAAAGGCGGCCTCGCCGCTCACCAAACCCCCCGAGAAGACGGCCAGAAAACCGGGTAGCCCGCTCTCAGAGGGCCTACCACTACCTCTACGAAGCTCGAGTTCAAGCCGTAGCCTACGCTAGGAGCCGGTTTCATGATTGGGAAGCACCCCTCTTACCTCTACCCTACAAGCTGGTCAGCACAGCTGAGACGCCAGTCTAACGTAACTTAGGGTCTCGCGCAGGTTGGTTAAAGAAAGCTCTTTACGCAGGTTCACCACACCGATCGAGCGGGGGCTTATTGCCGCCCGCTCTCGTTGCGTCTCCCAGCCGGTAAAGCCTTGTGTACTCTAGCTGCAGACAGCTTGCTCTCAACTCTTGGTAGGACGGAGCTTTCGCGAGCTACGCAGCGAGACCGAGCGCCAAAGCTAAAACACCTACACAACAGCTATCTTTAGCCGCTTTAAGGAATGAGCTCTATGCATAAGGGCGGAACCCGAACGATTCTTGCCTGCGCCGCTGCTCGCCGAAGCACGCTGCCACGAACGCTAGCATGGGACGCATCGCAGGGTTTTAAGTTACGGTTTTCAGAGCCCTCCGACGCGTCGGAGGGCTCTGCAAGTTCTCTGCTCGGGCCTCCTCTTCCTGCGAGGGCTAGGTGGCCTTATACCGAGCTAGACGACGGCATTGGCGAGCCTCAGCAAGGCCGGCCGTAACGTAGGGGCGAGGTTTGGGCAAGCTGGCCGCGCTCTTGGAGAGCGCTAGCCCGAGTACCTTATCGAGGTGTGGCCCGAAGCCTCGCTCTTGTATCCCTACTTACTTCTCTTTCTCTTCTTTCTCTTTCTTCTCCTTACTCTCCTTTTCCTTCTTCTCCGCTTCCTTCTTCTTCTCCTCTTTCTGCTCCGGTGTCACTCCGCTGCCGCCGCAGCCGGTTATTGCCACCCCGGACAGGGTCACCGACAGGGCCAAGAGAAACGCTCCAACCATCAGCCTCAAGCGCTTGGCTTTACTCACAACCCATCCTCTCCTTTCTGGTCGCCGTCTCGGGCGGCCCCGGGTCCCTCACCCGGTCTCCTACCCACATCTCCAGCACCGTAGTATAGCCATTACGCTATCCCGCGTATATGGAGGGGAACCACCCGAATTACACCCCGCGCAGAGATACGAGAGCATATTTTCGTATCTATCCGCTCATACACGCTCATACAAGTTGAAATGAGCGCAACAAGGTTTTTCCTGTGTAAGATCCCCCCGAGATGGTCGGAGGGATCTTACATAGCTGCCGGGGCGCTGTTTGGTTGCTATGCTGGGGCCCCAGCCTCGGCGCTCGCCTCATCCTCCTCTTCCTCTTGGGGAGCCTCGGGTGGCCTAATGACGAGCGGAATAACGGAGCTAACGAGCATGATACCGGCCGAGATGTAGAGGGCGAGGTCGTACGTGCCGGTTATGTCCGTGGAGATAGCCAGGATCAGCGGGCCAAGGAGGGTAGCGAGACCCCAGGCGGTAAGCATGGCCCCGTAGATCGTCCCGACGTTTTGGGACCCGAAGTACTTGCTGGCAAAGGTGGGCATCGTGCTGAAGCCGCCACCATAGCACGTCAGAATGATGAAAGAGAGGATGGTGAGGAGGAAGAACACGTCCCTCGCCACCAGTGGTATCAGCAGGAACAGCACGGCCTGCAGGAGGAACATCGTCAGAAAGACGTTTCTCGGGCCGATGTAGTCCGAAAAAGACGCCCAGCCGAGCCGTCCCGCCGCGTTGGCGACGGCCAGGATGATGACAAAGGCCGAGGCGAGGGTCGCGGTGGCTCCGCCGAGCTCGGAGGCGATCGCTTTGGCGTCGGAGATGATCGAGAGCCCGGCGGTCACGTTCAAAAAGAGCATGGCCCACAGGGCGTACCACTGCCACGTGCTAAGGGCACCCCTGAAGTCGCGCGTGCGCTCCTCCTCCTGGCCGCTCTCCTCCTCGGAGGGTTCGTGTCCTTCGGGGCTGTAGCCCTCGGGCGGGTTCGTGACGAAGAAGCCCGCGCCTCCGACGAAGACGATGTAGGCAAGCCCCAGGATA
>DATHAB010000146.1:0-3449 GCA_035296885.1 Rubrobacteraceae bacterium | reverse complement strand
TTCGGTCAACATGGAAGGGCTCGACGTGCCCGACTTGTTCAAGCAGGTCCTCGAAGACCTCCGCAAGTCGCCGCAGGCGGAGTCCTTCGGTTACAACATCGACGTTCTGGCCCCGCAGAACTTCAACGAGGTGATGTTCACGGGTTTCCAGAAAGTCATAAACGGTTCGAGGTCCCCTGAAGAGCAGGCCGCGGCGTTGCAGGCTGCCTGGGGGAAGGCGAAAAAGCAGGGGAACGTACCGACGCAGGAGTAGGTCGAGCATCTCCACAAGTCCGCGGTGGCACCGCCCGTTGCCCTCGCGGGCGCGTACTCGGACAGCGCGCAAAGAGAAGAGCCGGAACCCTGTGAAAGTGATCGGTCGGCTAACGCTGCACTCCCTTCGGGTCCGAAAAGACGACCTCGTACCTCTCCACGCTCGTTACCGTCTCGTGAGCGGCTTCGGCGCTATAGGTGCGAAACCAATACGCCGACTCCTCGCTGGCATTCATCGCTTGCTCGCTCTCCCATAGGATAACTACCTGCACCTCGCCGCTCTGGCGGTTGGCGAGAACCAGGGCCCCGGCGAAACCGTCGAGCCGCCTGGCTGCTGGCAGGGCCCGCTCTACTACGGCGTAGCGAAGCTCGTCCACCCGCTCGGGAGGACATTCGAACTTGGTTATCCGCGCGAACACGCCGCTACCCCTTTTCCGCTCGCTTCCCTAGCGCTCAACGTTTTCCATCCCCAACATGATGACACCCATAGAAGCCGGCGCATACCCTGCAGAGCCCAATAGGCGCGAGGCCCGAAACATACTTGGTGCGAGCCGTTAGCCGAGAAATGATCGACTCGGGATGCACCATTCCCCGTTTTGCAGGTATGCTGTGTTCTTAACCCAGGGCGGGAAGGTTTATCTTTACTTCTCGCTCTACAGGTAAAGAGGAGAGCAAGACAAAGGGGTAAGTTATGATCAGGCGCAACGTAGGCACGATCCTAATTGTGAGCGTCTTGGTGCTGCTATTGCTCATAGCGCTTGGCATCGCGCGAACAATCGGTCACTTACCCGAACTAGCCATTTATCTCACCGAAGACCTGTTCGGGATCATACTCGCCGTGTTCGTCTTCGAGCGGGTGCTCGCCTGGCGAGAAGAGCGCCGATGGGTCGCGGCAAAGAAGTGGATGCATATGATCCTGCTCGAGACGATCGATGATCTCTTGAGGCAATTGCTTCCTGCCGCGGTTCCCAAGGAAGAAACCGACGGGGAAACTACTGTCTACGAGGTAACCGGCACACGGGTACATTTTGGTGAGGTCGTGGCCTACAGTCTGCTAAGGCTGTTGGTTGGTCCGGAAGACAAAGATTTCCAGTCTCACGTTTTCTGGTACGCCAAGGACTTAGAATCACCGAGATATGCGAGCCTGGCCAAGACGGCTTTGGCAGAAGCCCGGGAGCAGATAAGGGACACGTTCGGCTCCTCGGCCCGGTTGATGGAAGCCGACATCACGGCTATGTTGATGAACTTCGAACAAGCGATCGTGGTTGCCATGGGGCACGTAGACTCGGCTATAAGCATGCGGGACGAACAGTTAGAAGATGCGTCTTATCTCGACGATGAATCGGCAAAGCAGAAAATAAGAGTAGCCGACGATCAACTGGCTTTCACTACCAGCATCGTTGTAGAGTCCGTTGTCAGTTCCGCTATGAAGCCGAAGGCATGGCTTGAGGATCAGCTACACCGTCGGGAGGATGAATCACCTTTCGAGTACCTGCAAGTGAGCAACCCCACCAGATAGACGGTCATAAAAGAGGCAAAGTGAGGCGAAATACGAGAAGATTTCTGGACGAGGGGTTTCGTGACGCTTTTCGTAACGTTTGGGAGACGCTTGGCACCTAGAATAACGGTCAAGGAGATCAGATGACAGCGCGGACTAAAAACAGGAGAGGGTTCTGGCAGTACCTATTTAGGCGCCACGGGCGCAAGGCGCCTGGACCCGAGGCGCCCGCGGTCGCGGAACCCTCTCGGCAGATAGAGGCGCCAGATCTGGAGATAGCGCCGAACGACCCGATCCTCGCTTACCTCACGAACGTCTCGGGGGTGGTGGAGGTCGAGAAGCTCGACCTCGACTCCCCGGCCTTGCAGGCGATGAAGGCTGCGGACGTGAAGCTGGTCGTGCCGCTGGTAAGCCAGGGCGAGCTGATCGGGCTCTTGAACCTCGGGCCGCGCCTCTCGCAGCAGGAGTACTCGGCCGACGACCGCAAGCTCCTTAGCGACCTCTCAACCCAGACCGCGCCCTCCGTGCGGGTTGCCGAGCTCGTACGCCAGCAGCAGCAGGAGGCCCAGGAGAGGGAGCGCATCGAGCAGGAGCTTAAAGTGGCGCGCGTGATCCAGCAAACCCTCCTGCCCAAGACGTTGCCCAAGCTTCCTGGCTACGACGTAGCGGCCTACTACCAGCCAGCCCGCGAGGTCGGCGGAGACTTCTACGACTTCCTCGAGCTGGAGGACGGCCGCCTGGGTCTCGTCGTGGGGGACGTGACCGACAAGGGCATACCCGCCGCGCTGGTGATGGCCACAACCCGCGCCATGCTGCGCGCCGCAGCCCAGCGCCTCTTCTCACCGGGGGATGTCCTAAGAAGAGCCAACGAGACGCTAGTCACGGACATCCCGCCCAACATGTTCATCACCTGCCTGTATGCCATCCTCGAGCCTGAGAGTGGCCGACTGCACTATGCCAACGCCGGGCAAGACTTGCCCTACCGGCGGCGCGCGGGGCGTAGTCAGGGCGCGGAGGAGCTCAAGGCGAGGGGGATGCCGCTGGGGCTGATGTCCGGGATGGAATACGAGGAGAAGGAGATCCTGCTGGAGAAGGGCGAGAGCATCCTCTTCTACAGCGACGGGTTGGTCGAGGCGCACGATCCACACCACGAGATGTTCGGCTCCCCGAGGCTGCAGGGCTTGGTAGGGGCCCACCGCTCGGGCGGCTCTTCGCTGATTGGGTTCCTGCTCTCCGAGCTCACCCGCTTCACCGGCGAGGACTGGGAGCAGGAGGACGACATCACCCTGGTTACTTTAGAGAGATCGGAGGAACTGTGACGGCACCCAGGAGCGGCGCCCGGCGGACCTTGGCCGAGTTTACCCTGCCCAGCGTACCCGGTAACGAGCGCCGGGCGATGGAGGAGGTGGCCAGGGCGGTAAGCGGGCTGGGTCTGCCGGAGAGAACCCTGGAGAGACTCAAGACCGCCGTAGCCGAGGCGACGATGAACGCCATGGAACACGGCAACAGGTACAATCCCGAGGTCCCGGTCAAGATCCAGGTGTGGCGCCTGGAAGAGTGCCTCCTAGTGCGCATCGTCGACCGGGGTGGCGCACCTCTACCAAGCCCGAATGCCGAGCTGCCGGACCTGGAGGCCAAGCTGGAGGGTGCGCAGTCGCCGCGGGGTTGGGGTCTGTTCCTGATCAAGAACATGGTCGAC
>DATHAB010000145.1:0-9085 GCA_035296885.1 Rubrobacteraceae bacterium | reverse complement strand
CCATCTCTTCTGACATGTCCATGCTCGTCTCGAAGTCGAGCAGGCTTCCGTCGAGGTTGAATTCGCCAGCGGCTACGACACCCTCGATGTCGAGCAATTCCTGTAGTGTGGCCACCTCTCTTGCTCCTTTCCTATCTCCCGTTTTCCCCAGCGGGTTGTCGCTTAACACCTGTATGTTGGACCCAAGCGAAGCTCAGCACAAGAGGCAAATGCACTATTCATTGATGAGTGCTTGTGCCTAGGGCCCGTGAATAGACTGCCTTTATTCACCGAGCTGCCGAGAAGGGTAATTCCCGGAAACTGGTTGTATCAAGCCCCGCCACCAACATACCGTTTTATAGCGCTCAGAGCAGTGTCACCCCATGATCCTGCTGCCTTCTGCCGGGACATAGCCACACCTGCTGCGAGGATTTGTTACGAGGAGCTACAGGTTGTTGCAGCCCAGTTGCCGGAGAATTTGTCCTGTGTAGTGCTTTGCGTACTGCGCGGTCGATAGACTACACAGGACTTTCGTCACAGGGGGGGGCAGGTTACCCTTCCTGCCCATTCTCGGAAACCGGGTTTCCGTCCCCGTAAAGAGGCCGGTCTCGCTCCGGTCCGCTCTATAGAACATCCCCCACGTCCGCCCCGTCCATAGTTTCGACGTCGGGCCTCTCTACCTCGCCCCGCCTGAAGTCAAGCACTCCGTAATGGGCTGGGTAGAGGAGCGTATAGCCTTCCGACTTGTACGCCCCGCTTTTCATGTAGGCGGCACGCTGCTTGTCTAGTGGCTTACCCGCTGCATCTATCCGAACGCCGAAGATAAGCGCCAGGTGCTCTCTGCTAACCTCCTCCTGCTCCTCGCCGCGCATAAGATCATCCATGCGGTGCAAGTTGCTTACGGCTAGGGCAAAGGCTGCTAGGGACATGTGCTTGCCATCAAAGCGCCATACTTGCCCGTCGGGCATAAGATAGCGTTCGACGGCGCCCTCTTGTTCGCGGAGTAGCTTTCTTAGTCGCCTGCCTAAGCTCCCCACGGGTTCACCAGGTCCTCTTGCTGCTCTCGACGGAAGAGGTCCTCTAGTTCTGCTATCTGCGCCTCTAATTCCTCGGTCTCCTTGGCCTTTATAGACGCCCTATAAGCGCTGGCGGCGTTGTTGAGCAGGTTGGACATGGTTTGGGCTGTGGCCCTTGTGATCCTTCCCTCCCGAACCATTACAGCTAACTCTTTGTGCCACTCGGCGAGGGCGTGCAGCTCCTCGTATACGGTCCTATTCTTCGCAGCCTTGCCCTTACCGCCGGTAGCTGCTACCTTTTTGCGGGCCTCCGCGTTGTCTGGATTGTGTGCCCAACAATAGAGGCTGCTGCCCAGTGCTGACAGGCTGCAAGGAGTGCCATCCTTCTTTGTAGCCGCACATTTAGCCAACATCCCCACCCCCCGGTTCTGCTGACGCCTCCTCGTCCTCCTCGTCGTCGGGATCTTTCAGTAATTCCAAGTCCCCTTTTGTTATGGCCTGAATAAATAAGGCCCGCTTGAGAGCGTCCTCCCAAGGCAACTCCAACACTTCTTCCGACACCCTTTGGAGAGCGTGGTATGCGTCGTCTTCCTCCATCTCGCTCTCCACAAACTCCCCCAGTATCTCCTTTATGCGTTCGCGCTCTTGCGGGCGGTTATCAAGGAGCCACCACAAGTGGCGGATAAGGTCCTGGTGCGTAAACGGACGGTCGTGTACAGCCTCGAATGTAGAACCGTCTCCTAAGGTCATTTATCTAATCCTCCCTTGCTTCGCGCCGCCCCGCGATGCGCCGAAACCGTGGGCAACTCTGCAACTCCCACAGTAGGTTTCGACGATGTTCTCGGCGAGCTCGTCAACGATCTTCGGATCGAGGTTGTACAGAGTGCGCGTAGCCTTCTCACCGAACAGGGTCGAGCCTTCCCGCATATGGGTTCGGAAGATCTCCTCTATCTGGTTTCGGATCACGAGAGGCAGAACGCTATCTACGGTTCCAGAATCAACGTAGATGTCGGACGCCAGGTCCACGGCCTCGATAGTTTCGGAACCATCGCCTCGAATGAGCTTGCGCCCACACAGGAAGCCACCCTCGAGGTTCCTGCCCAACCAACCCATAACACTACTGGTCCTGGCATGCGGCATATGCTCCAGGTTGGCGGCCTCGAACTCGTGCAGGAACTCCACCACGTCCCGAGCGTTCGAGCTGTTCACGGGTACACCTCGTTCGGCTAGCTCGACGATACTGCGGCTGTTGGCTATGGTGGCTCTCGATACCGAGAGGCGCTTCCACTCACCCGCACGCAGATAGACTAATTCAGCGTACTCAACACCGGAGTTAACATCTTCGCTGCGACCCGCTATCAGGAGCGGGGCCGTGGTGACCTGAAGCGGTTTGGGGTCAACGTCATCCTCGCCTGTGACGTACCGAACTATGCCCCCGAGCAGGGCTTCATATCCGGCGGGGACAACGAAGTTCTCGGAGACCGGTGCATCGGGTAGATGCTTCGAGACATAGTCCCGCCCCGATGAGCTCTGCTGTGGTGGCTTGCGTAGCTCGCGTTGGGCGAGCATCTTAATGTCATCCCAGGTGCCGCCCCTGCGCAGAAAGTCGTCGAGACCCTGCTTTTCACCATTTGGGCCCGGGGGTACGTAGACTACCCAAGTGTCCGCCCCGTACTTTAGGAGCAGCTCTCGAAAACGCTTGAGCGCGTTGTACACACTGATCTTAAGCATGATGTCGGAGTCGAAGATGAGATACGTTATACGCCCCTCATCATTCGCATCCTTATGCGCTATTTCCTCAAGGTCAGGAAGGGCGGTCTTTCCACCCTTCTCGTTTGTCCCGCGCCAGTTCCAGGTTCCGATTACACCTATGGTGCACATGCCCTGGGATGCCCCGGCGTCCACCTTTTTAATTCCCTCGGTATAGACTGCTGGTATATAGGGATCATCGATGTGCTCCCGGGAGCGCTCAGGTATATCGAGCGCCATCTTGGTTTTAGCCGGGAACTCGTATTTACGGATGCGCCCGTTCTTCGGGTCGATTCTGGGGTTGTCTGGCTTGATGAGCGTGAACTGCCACTCACCCCGCTTGTTGCGCACCGGCATCCCTATCGCGGGGACCTGCTGCTGTGCGGTGCCAAACCCTAAACGCTTGAGCTCGGTCTTTTTCGTGATCGTGTAGTAGCCGCGCTCCTGGATCACCTCATCGCTGATGCCCGAGCCTTCGCTAAGCTCCTTATAGTGGGCAGGATCCAGGCCTGGCAGCGTGTGCGTGTTCTTCTGTTCGGTCATTACCGCTCACCCCTCTCGCGAGCGTCGCCGAGGGGCAAAATGAGGGGCAAAATAGGTGAATAGTGGTGCAAAGCTGCACCGGTGGAATATACTGTTGCCAACACTAGAAGAGGCCTCCTTCAAGGTCTCACGGTTAGCCTCGGCTCTGGCGAAGCCGGGGCAACCTTTTTACAGTTTCAGTTTGCTACGACACTCTGCGCACCGTGGCGCTCTTCCGACTGGGCCACCTCTTCGGTGGCGTCCTCCTCGAGGTCGTCCTCGAATAGCCTCGTACCGAACTCGCGCACGAGCTGCGTGCGGATCGGCGGTGACCGCGAGCAGCTCGCACGAGCTGATTGTCGGACCGGAATACAGGGCTAAAAATCGAGTCATAGCTACTCTCCTTTCTCCTTCACTCTTAAACCCCTCACTTATAAATGCGACAAAAAGCAGCTCGGTGTCCGCTTTTTCAGGAAACTTTTTTTATCCTCCTTACGAGAAGTACTGTCAGAAGACCCAGCAGGGTCCTCTCTATGTAGTGGGTACGGGCGTGCTCCCCGTACCCGAGCTGTGCGGCGAGGTCTGTATTCCGTAGCTTGATTCGAGCTCGCTTGTGGCTTTTTTCTACGGTGCTGGCAGCTTTGCCTAAAGCCGCGGCGATCTCGCGGTAGGGCATTGCTGTTTTCGTCGAGCGCCCTTCTTTATCTCTAACTGACAGGGACGTAGAGCGGCCGAGAACGGCCTGTCCCGGTCCTGTAGCAGGCCTGCTACGCGGGTCATCAAGCAGCGTGTGAGCACGCGTGGCAACCCACCATGTACGACCGCCACAGTCCAGGTGGATACCTACCCAGCTCCACCTTGATTCGCGGTAGAAGTGCTGTCGAGCGAGAGATAGGACCACCTCGCCGTGCGCGGAGGCCGCCTTCTCGTCGGCGTACAGTGTAGCGGTGGTGGTGTGGCTGGAGGCGAGCGCGAGGACCTCAATCTGCGGCCTGCTCACCACCTTCGCCGCGGCGACGAACGCGTCCTCGGCGTCCTCGACGGGAAGACCGCTCGACCAGTAGAGATCATGGTCGGCGGCGTCGATGAGACCTGTGCGAGGAGCGTAGTACACGAGCGTACTTTCCTCGTCCTCGCCGAGGTCGTCTCGATCCTCGCCAGCTTCGCTATCAGCTTCACTATCGTCGTCGTCACTATCGTCGTCGAGGACCTCGGCGTCCTGGTTAGCTTCGTCCTCGTCGGCTTCGTCGCTCGTCGCCGAGACTTTGCCGCCACGACTGTCTACGCCGGAGACGAGATCACCCGAGAAAGGGTTGCTCGGAGTGAGGGTGTGGTACGAGACTATGTCGTGTAGCTCGACCTCGTGCCGATGTCTGAAGCCCTTACGTCCCAACCACCGCTCACTCTCGGCGTACTCGGTGGCGAGTTGCAGAGCCTTCTTCTGGATCGTGGTCAGGAGCACTGCCTTGCTCTTACCGGGTTCGAAGAACCAGTTGTTCTTGCCTAGCGGCGCCGGATTGCCGGAGTGATAAAACGGCTTCTTCTTCAGAGACGGCATGGACTTAAGGAATGCCTCGCGCAGGAAGCCGTACGCGTCGAGCTTGGCTTTCTCCTCGCTCCAGCCGTAGCTCTCAAGCCGGTAGATTATCGAGGTGAACTCCTCCAGCTCCAGGAAGTAGAGCAGGAGCTCCCTGATCCCATTCTCGTGGCCCTCTCTCCGGTACTCGTAGTCCTCGTAGACCTTCTGCGCTCGGTCCCACAGGCTGTAGTCCTCGGGCTCTAAGGGTTTGCCGGTGATGGGGTGCTTCGGGCGAAGATGCGCCTCGTGGTAGAGCCTCATCCATTCGTGCTCGGGGCGAGGTGGGGCGCACACGGTGCACAGGACCTTCTCCACACTGGAGAGGGGGCCTACGATCGGGTCGCACCTCACGACCCGGCCACACTTTTTGCAGACGAGCGAGCACGTGGCGTCGCCGCTCATCCGGTCTCCTCATTCCCCGAGAGCGCGTCCTGCACCTTCTCGCGCACAGCGTCCTTGAAGCCATCACTGGCAACCCGCTTGTGAATCTCGGTCAACTCGTGGCGCAGCGCCTTCTCCCAGGAGAGCGCATCGTCCTTCTCGAATCGCTCGCGGATGTAGCGCTTGGCGTTTTCGAGCTTGTACCGCTCCATGTACTCATCGGCGAGCGCATCCGCAAGGTCATCCCAATCAAGCAGAGCATCCAAAGCGCTACGCGCCCACTTGCGCGCCTCCTCGCGATAGATCTCTTCGGCGAGTTCGGGCAGCTCCTCGTCCGGTGGAATCACCTTGCCGAAGACGCCCGCCTTGTTCAGCCCTTGCTCGATCAGGGCGACGGCCTGGGGTGCGGTCATCTTGTCCAACTCAAAACGCTTGCAGCGTTTCCAGAGGGGCTTCAGCTTGCCGTCCTTGTAGATGCATTCCTTGTTGCCGGTGAAGTACCGCAGCGCTTGCGGTTCCTCTTCCAGCAGCTCTTCTACTAGGTCAGCATCTATCTCCTTCTTGCGGGTGTGCTCCTCGGGCTCCAGTCCCTTCTCTAGTGCCTGGGTGACGGTGAGGCCGAGATCGATCACGTCAACGGAGTAGTCCGGCATCCTCGCCGTCGCGTCGCGTACCTTCCTGGCGATGTTGTACCCGTCCTTGTCGGCGTCGTGGAGCACGAAGATCTGCATGCGCTCGTTCTTGTCGGCTACTGAGAGCAGGGTACGCGCCGCCTCGGTGGCGTATCCCTCACCGGTCATGACGGCCATGTCGTAGCGCTCCATGAGTCGCGCTTGCTCGATAAGCGGAAACTGACCCTTCTTCTCGACGTACAACAGCTTGTTGAAGACGTGCTTCGGGAAGCTGTAGGACTCGACCTCCCTGGTGCCGACGTCCACGCTCTCGCCGTCGTGGGGCTCGTGGAGACGGCCTCGGGGGTCGTAGTAGAGCCCGATCAGCTTGCCGTGTTCTCGCTGGTAGTCCTGAAGGATGGTGCTCTGGAAGTACTGGTAGCCGTTGTCCTGGCTGAACTCGTTGGCTGTGTGCTCCTTGATCATGTCGCGGACGGCGTAGAAGAGCCGCCGTGCGCTATAGGGGAGTTGTCCGCCACCAGAGACGTGGTTGGCGGCCTGCCTCATGACCTTGAAGCACGCGGCGTTCAGCGGCATCTCCGTGTTAGTACGCTCCGCCGCCTCGCTGGCGCGCCTGCCAGAGATCTCCTCCCTGACCCGCTTCTTGCCCTCCTTGTAGTACGGCTCCAAGACGGAGAACATCACGTGCCCGATTGCCTCGTGTGGGGGGAGGTCCTTGACCTTGGTCCTTGCCACTACATACCTCCCAGGTCGAGTCCGGTCTTGCCCTTGCCGGTGAACATCGGCGCGGGGGTGATGAAGTGGAGGGCCACCGCCGTGAATGCCTCTGGTCCTGGATCGTCCGACGTCCTCCACTTTGGATGGGCGTAACCCTCTTTGAGGAAGTCCGTGGTGCCGAACGCGTTGTACTTCGGGCCGACGAGAGACGAGCCTCTCAGCGGGTCGCTGAAGGTGGGGGAGTGGTTCACGCCGAAGAAGTGCGCCTCCTTGTGGAGGTCTTCGGTTTCGGCTACCGCAAACTCAAAGATGTAGGGCAGTCCGGACTTCGGCCAGTAGCTCTCGACGTGCTTATAGCCAAACCGGGGGAGCTCGCCGTACATCTGAGTGAAGCGGGCCTCAAAGTGGTCTGCGCCGAGACGCCCAAGCGTCTTATGAGTAGGGGTCTTGGACTCCGCCTGCATGGCCTCTAGTAGCAGCCCTACGCGAAAACGGTCTAGCTGGTGATCATCCCTGCCCAAGTCGGAGAGATGCTTGATACCCTTGAGATGCCGGCGGATGCGGCTTGCCTTGGCAGGGCTAGAGAGCCCTGTGAAACCCTGGATGAACTCACCAAGGGGCATATCCCTGTCGCCTTCGAGCGCGCGGGCCACGTGCGCGCCGATGAGCGCACCGAGCGCGCGCTCGTTATACCAGTGCGGGCTGCCCCAGTCAGTAGGCAAGTATTTGCTGAACGATTGGGGCTCTGGCGTGGTCGGTTTATAAAATTCGACCCTTTTCGGAGCCCGGTTACCATGATCAACGCCCCCGCCAAAACGCTCCAATTTTATAAATCCGTGGGCGTTGAAGAGCGCGAACGCCTTCGCCCAGTAGGTCGGATCAAGGTCGGTACGGTCATACGGTAGCGAGGCCGTTACCTTCGTGCCCGCCGCCTTCTCGATGGTCTCCACCTTGCGGGGGAGCCGCGGAACGCCCGCAGCGTCAATCACCGGCTTGATGGTGTGCCGCATCCCTCGCCCTTCTATGACGACCGGCTCGTCGCCGATGCCAAGTGCGTGCGGTATGCCGATGATCGTCTTCAGGGCGTTTCCCTGAGCGCCTCGCGTGGGCGTGCGGTAGTGCGCCTTGTCCGAGGTGAGCGTAGAGAAGTCCTGCATCGACTCTACGGTCTTGGGTGGGATGCCGCCACCGTTGTCCGAGATACTGATCTCCGCGAGCTGCCCGCGCCGGCCATAGCTTATAAGAAGCTCTGGCACGACCTTCGCGGTCTCGGCGGCGTCGAGGGCGTTGTCGCCCAGCTCCTTGATGACCACATCGCCGAATTTCTCGGCGCTCTGCTCTGTGAGCTTGGTAAGCCCCTCGGCGGTAAAGTACTCCGCCGCACGGGAGGACGAGAACGTTGTGCGCTCGAAGTGCGCGTTGGCGCTACTCATCGTCATGACCTAGGCGAGGAGCGCCCCGAGGAGCGCTCCCGCCACGATAGCTTTTGGCCCCTGCATTACCTCTTGGAGCGGTTGTCCCGACTCGATGCGGCTCCGCTTCTCGCGCTCGTAAAACTCGTCGAACAACTTCTTTGCTTGCTGCTCATTCATGTTGTCTGTCCAATCATTAGATTTGTTCTGCCCACAGCTACCGCCCCGCCGGGGGCGCAGGTGGCAACTCATGGCAGCTCCTTAGATACGCTCAGGAGAGAGGGGGTACCAGGATTGTGCCGAGCGCCCCCGGCGGGGCCTCAACCCGTACGAATTTCCCTATTAATCCGCGAGAAGGGCGCAATAAAGCCTCAGCACTGAGCCTCCGTGCGGCACAGTTACAAAATAATTTTGTAGGTCGTAGGGGGGTCTGTATAACCCTCCCACACCCCTCATTTGGCTCAATAATGGGGATTTCGCCCCATACAGAGGGCCAAGGCTGGTTGAGGTGAGTACAGGGTTGCGCTTGTGTCCTCACCCCAACCTGAGTATATTCGGACATAGAAAAACGCGCCTCCTTTCGAGGTGTCGTGGCGAGAGGCGAGCGGGAGAGTAGCCGCCAAACTACAAAGTCTCCCGCCGCCCCTATTTCTTGTTTATCGTTCACAGTATCGTGCTTCGCGCCACAGATGTCCAGGTACATCGACCGTCCGGTCGCCCTTCGGGCGGGCGGCGGGAGGTGCTGCTGGGCTACACAGGTAAAGGTTGTTGGGCCTACTTCCCATAATACATAGCCTCCTTCAACCCTGATATAGGAGCTAGGGGATCCGGCCACCACACCTAAGAAGTTCTCAGCTGGCGGTGAATTGGTGCTTTTCACGACGCTCCGGGCCCTTCGCTCTGCTGCCGGACGCGCATTAGCCAGGCCGCTAGTTCCCTTAAGCGTACCTCTAGATTGCGATCCTCTTCGAGGGCTTGTGCATCACCTCGCATGACCCTCTCCGAGAGCTGCAGCCGCCTCTCTTCGATGCTCAACACCTCCTCCCGCGCCCTGCGCACATCATCCCGGTCCTCCGTACTCACACCCGCCTCCGCATT
>DATHAB010000144.1:0-18483 GCA_035296885.1 Rubrobacteraceae bacterium | reverse complement strand
AAGGTGTTCCTCACCGCTCTTGCCATCGTGGACGACCTGGTTGCAGTTTTGCTCATAGCAGTCTTCTATACCAGCCAGATAAGTCCTATCTACCTAGTCTTAGCGCTAGGTGTACTGGCCTTGGCCTTCGCTTACGGGCGGGGCGGGGGGCGCAACCTGAAGGTGTTCACCTTGGTGGGGGTGATCGCGTGGTTCTTCGTGCTTCAGTCAGGGGTTCACGTCACCGTCGCTGGAATATTACTGGCCATGACTATCCCCATAAAGCGAAAGATAGCCCCGGAGAACCTGAGGGACGAGCTCAAGACAGGTCTTGAGAGCCAGAGGTTTGAGGAGGCCGAGGTGAAGGTGGCGAACCTTGAGCGGGTACTGGAAGACGCCCAGAGCCCCCTCCACCGGCTCGAGCACGCGCTGCACCCGTGGGTGGCATTTTGGTGCTACCGATCTTCGCTTTCTTTAACGCAGGGGTTTCCTTAGGCGGCGGGAGCAGTGTGCTGAACCCGATCACGGCAGGGGTCTTCCTAGGGTTGCTCTTGGGAAAGCCCATAGGTGTGCTCGTCTTTTCCTGGTTGGCTACCCGCCTTGGTTGGGCCTCCTTGCCCGAAGGGGTTGGCTGGAGGGCAATGGTGGGCGCTGGGCTACTTGCGGCGATCGGGTTCACCATGTCG
The DNA here is from genome assembly GCA_035296885.1 of Rubrobacteraceae bacterium. Taxonomy (GTDB): domain Bacteria; phylum Actinomycetota; class Rubrobacteria; order Rubrobacterales; family Rubrobacteraceae; genus Rubrobacter_F. The sequence goes on along the minus strand of DATHAB010000144.1, from coordinate 17,818 downwards.
CTGTTTGTGGGGGAGCTGGCCTTTGAAGAAAGTGGACTTCTGGGTCAGGCTAAGCTTGGGGTACTTGCAGCCTCTGTGCTCGCAGCCGGGACGGGGTTGGTTCTTCTTGGATGGCGAAGCCGATGATCTCGTCTTCTTGCCGGCGAGTAGTACGGGCTTTACGGTACGAGCGCGTAGGTAGGGAGCTCGTGCATGCTCTCAAGTACAAGGGATACGCGCGCGTGGTGGAGAAGGTGATGGCCCCACTCATGACAGGGATGCTCGACGGCGGCCGGTTCGACGGGGTGGTGCCGGTGTTGCTTCACCGGTCGCCTCTCGCCAAGAGGGGTATTAACCAGGCAGAACTGATGGCGTGAGGTGTTGCAACGAGGATAAACGCGCCCGTTTTAGATAAACTGAAGGTCGTGCACAGGACCAGAGATCATGCCAAGCTCTCCGCTAAGGCCCGCCAGGCGAACGTCGCGGGCGCCTATGCCTCAAGGGGGCCCGTAGCGGGCAGGATACTCCTCGTCGACGGTGTCTTTACGACCGGAGCCACCCTGAGCGAGTGCACCGCGATACCGAGAAAAACGGGCGCAGGCGAGGTCCAGGCCCTGACCCTGTGCAGGACTTGTTAGAGGCTGGTTGCTGGCTAACAGCTAAAAAGCGGGCTAGCCAAGGAGCTGACTACCGATAACCGGTAGTTAAAAAGCCGCCGACCGGAGGGAGGCGAGATGCAGATAACGGTTAAGGGGCGGAATATCTCTGTGACGGAGGCTCTGGAGCGGTACGCGAGGGAGAAGGTCGAGCGCGTCCGCAAGTTCTTCGACGACGAGCGCGGCGTCTCGCGGGCCGAGGTGGAGCTCATACATGAGCGCAACCCCTCGATCCCCGAGCCTGAGGTCGTCGAGACGACCCTCTTTATTAGTGGGGCGGTTCTAAAGGCCAGAGAGGCCTCGGCGGATATGTACGCCTCCATAGACAGGATGAGCGACAAGCTTGAACGGCAGGTCCGGCGCTACCGGGGGCGCCAGCTCGACCGCTGGCACGGCCAGAAGAAGAAACGACAAATCGTGGCGGAGGCCGGACCCGTTATGGTGGAGGACGAAGAGGAGGAGGCGGGCCCGCGCATCGTGCGTACCAAGCAGTTCCAGATGAAGCCGATGAGCCCCGAAGAGGCGGCACTCCAGATGGATCTCCTGGATCATGCCTTCTTCGTCTTCACTAACGCCGATACAAACATAATAAATGTGGTATACCGGCGCCGTGATGGAAATTACGGGCTAATAGAGCCAGCTTAAAGTAAGCGGACGGGCAAAGGGCCGGCACGCCGAGCGCCCGAGCGAGGATTAAAATGGCTAACTTATTGACTAAAATCTTACGTATGGGTGAGGGCCGGAAGGTAAAGGCCCTGCAGAAGAGTGTCGAGGCCGTCTCGGCTTTGGAACCTGAGATGGAGAAGCTTTCCGACGACGAGCTCAAGGAAAAGACCGACGAGTTTCGGGAGGGGCTCGAAGCGGGGGCGTCGCTCGACGACATTTTGCACGAAGCCTTTGCGGTCGTGCGGGAGGCGTCCAAGCGCACTTTGGGGATGCGACCCTTCGACGTGCAGGTGATGGGCGGGATCGTGCTGCACGAGGGCAAGATCGCCGAGATGAAAACCGGCGAAGGTAAGACCCTGGCCGCCACCATGCCCGTGTACCTAAACGCCATTTCCGGTAAGGGCGTGCACGTCGTCACCGTCAACGATTACCTGGCCCGTCGTGACGCGCAGTGGATGGGCGCAATCTACGAGTTTCTCGGCCTCGAGGTCGGCCTGATACAGGATCACCATGGCTTCGAGGAGCGAAAAGTAGCCTACTCGGCGGACATCACCTACGGCACCAACTCCCAGTTCGGCTTCGACTACTTGCGTGATAACATCGCGACGCGGATGGACCATCTCGTCCAGAAAGAGCTCAACTATGCTATCGTAGACGAGGTTGACTCGATCCTCATAGACGAGGCTCGTACCCCCCTCATAATCTCCGGCATGCCCGAGAGCGCCGCCGACACCTACTACCGCTTCGCCTCGATTGTACCGCGCCTCAAGGAAGGCGAGGACTACGAGGTGGACGAGAAAAAGCGCCAGATCGCCCCGACCGAGTTGGGCGTTGAGAAGGTCGAGAAATTTCTCGGGGTAGAGAACCTCTACGACGACGTAAACACGAACCTCGTCAACCACCTGAACCAGGGTTTGAAGGCGCATGCCCTGTTCCACAAGGACGTCGAATACATCGTCCAAGACGGCAACGTGTACATCGTGGATGAATTTACCGGGCGCGTCCTGGAGGGGCGGCGGTACTCCGAGGGGCTCCACCAGGCCATAGAGGCCAAAGAAGGGGTGGAAATCCGGGAAGAGAACCAGACGGTAGCTACGATTACGATCCAGAACTACTTCAGGCAGTACAACAAGCTCGCGGGCATGACCGGTACCGCCGCCACCGAGGCTGACGAGTTTATGCACATCTACAAGATGGGGGTCGTCTCCATCCCGACGCACATGCCGATGGTCCGCGAGGACAAGGACGACCTTGTCTACAAAACTAGGGGTGCCAAGCACGACGCTACCGTTGAGGATATCGTCGAGCGGCACAAGGAGGGCCAGCCGGTGCTGGTGGGCACGGTCTCGGTCGAGATCTCGGAGCACCTCGCGGCGATGCTTAAGCGGCGCGGGATCAAGCACGAGATCTTGAATGCCAAGCAGCACGAGCGGGAGGCGGAGATCGTCGCACGGGCAGGCGAGAAGGGCTCGGTCACGATCGCGACGAACATGGCTGGACGAGGCACGGACATTAAGCTCGGTGAAGGAGTTCTGGAGCTCGGCGGGCTCTACGTACTTGGGACCGAGCGGCACGAGTCTCGGCGCATAGACAACCAGCTTCGGGGACGCTCTGGGCGGCAGGGGGACCCGGGCGAAACCAGGTTCTACCTGTCCTTCGAGGATGACTTGCTCAGGCGCTTCGGCGGCGAGAGGATGCAGAATGTGATCGAGAGGATCGGGCTGGAGGAGGATGTGCCTATAGAGGCGGGCATGGTCTCTGGCTCGGTAAGGCGCGCCCAGGAGCAAGTCGAGAGCCAGAATTTCCAGATCCGCAAGAGGATTCTTGAGTACGACGACGTCTTGAACAAGCAGCGCGAGGTGATCTACGGCATACGGCGCGACATTCTTATGGGTGGGAAGGTCGACACGTGGGAGTACGTCGAAGAGGTACTCTCGGGGGTGGTGGGTAGTTATATCTCGGAGGCTATCTACCCTGAAAACTGGGATATGGAGACGTTGTCCACTGAGATCAACCGCTTCTACCCGAGCCAGATCGATTTTCTGAACCTTGATGTCGAGAAGCTCTCTAGCGAGGAGATTCTGGAGATGGTCCTCGAGGACGCTAAAGAGCGTCTTGACGAGCGACGCCTTGAGTGGGAGGAGCGGACGGCGGAATTCCACAGGCGTGACCTGAGCCGAACCGACGGCCTCGATTCCTTCGAAGAGGCTGAACGTAGGACGCTCTTGTCCATAATAGACTCGCGTTGGCGGGAGCACCTCCACGACATGGAAGCCTTGCGTGAGGGTATCGGCTGGCGAGGCTTGGGCCAGAGAGACCCCTTGGTCGAGTATAAACGCGAGGGCTTCGACATGTTCCAGGAGATGGAGCAAGGCTTAAGAGAGGACTACGTTACCTACATCTATCGTATACAGAACGTTATGCTGCGCGAGGGACCGGAGGAAGAGCAGCTCTCCTACAGCGGCGGCGGAGAAGAGCCAAACCAGCGCCCGAAGAGCCCGCGCAAGGTCGTGCGCAAGATAGGCCGCAACGACCCGTGCCCCTGCGGCTCGGGTAAGAAGTTCAAGAAGTGCCACGGCCTTGTAGGCGGGCGGATTGACCTCCCGGCCAGCCCATCGGATACCCGGACGGGTTAGTTGTCCGAGCTCGGCGAGAAAGCCGTACAGCTTGAAGGGCGCCTCTCGGAGCTTGAGGATTTTTTCGATCTAGAAGCCATGCGGAGCCGTACCGCAGGGCTTACACAGAAGATGAGCCACCCCAATTTTTGGGATGACCCTGAGGAGGCAAAGAAGGTCTCGGCCGAGTTCTCGCGCGTCGAGGGTCGGGTGAAGATGCTCGACGATCTACGGGTGCGCCTCGCCGACGCCGGGGAGCTGCTAGAGCTCTCGGAGGAGGATGGGGAGTTCGTTGGCGAGGTTGCGGACGAGCTCAGGGGTATAGAGAAGGCGCTTGAGGAGCAGGAGGTGGCGAGGCTCTTCTCCGGGGAGTACGACGAGGGAGCGGCGATCTTAACCATAAACTCCGGGGCTGGCGGGGTAGACTCGCAGGACTGGGCGGAGATGCTCGCTCGGATGTATCGGAGGTGGGCTGAGAGGCGGGGATACTCTTTAGAGACCATCGAGTACACGTTGGGCGAGGAGGCCGGCATAAAGAGCGCCACCTACAGTGTTGCAGGTGAATACGCCTTCGGGCTGTTGTCAGCCGAGAGGGGGGTGCACCGCCTGGTGCGCATAAGCCCGTTCGACGCGGGAGGGCGCAGGCACACGAGTTTCGCCTCGGTCGCGGTTGCTCCGGTCGTGGATGATGCGGTTTCCGTCGAGATCGACGAGAAGGATCTTAAAGTTGACACCTACCGGGCGTCTGGAGCTGGGGGGCAGCACGTAAACAAGACCGATTCGGCGGTTAGGATTACTCACGTCCCGACCGGTATCGTGGCGCAGTGCCAGAACGAGCGCAGCCAGCACCAGAATCGCGAGGTGGCGATGCGCGTTCTCAGGGCGCGGCTCTTCGAGCTCCAGCGGGAGAAGCGGGAGAAAGAGCTCGCGGCTTTAGAGGGCGAGCGGGCGGAGATAGAGTGGGGGAGCCAGATCCGCTCCTACGTCCTCCACCCCTACAAGATGGTCAAGGACCACCGCACTGGCGAGCAGACCGCCGACGTGGATAGAGTCCTGGACGGCGACCTCGACGCCCTAATCTACGCTTACCTCAAGAGCCGCCGGGCTGCTGTCTAACGCCCCGATCGCTGGGCGAGGCGCGAAGGCTATCAGTTGAAGGCTCGCGCTACCTTTGATATCGTTTGCGGTGACAGTGGGGTTCCGGAGGGGGAGCGCCGCTGGCTTACTGGTTGTAATCCCTCGTAGTATAAAGCCGCTGCGAAGTGTTGCGCAGCGTAGGGCATTTGCGGTGGGCAGTCCCCTTCTCTAGTCCACCGGCTACGTTTGGAGAGACCGTTGATTTATTTCAATAATGTAACCAAGGTTTACGGCAGAGACGCGGTGGCCTTGAAGGACGTTAACCTCAGCATAGAGCCCGGAGAGTTCGTCTTCCTCGTCGGGGCCAGCGGCTCGGGCAAGTCCACGATGTTACGCCTGATACTCAAAGAGACGGAGCCTACCTCTGGAACTATAAGCGTTAACGGCATGAAGCTCTCGACCATCCTGCGTCGGGAGGTGCCCAATCATCGCCGGGCGATAGGCTGCGTCTTTCAAGACTTCAAGCTCTTACCTAACAAGACCGTCACCGAGAACGTCGCCTACGCGATGGAGGTTACGGGCCAACGGCGGCGGGCCATACGAACGAAGGTGCCCCAGATCCTGGAGCTCGTGGGGCTCCAGGGCAAGAAGAACAAATACCCGGGCCAGCTCTCGGGCGGCGAGCAGCAGCGGGTTAGTGTCGCCCGCGCCTTCATCTCCCAACCACCCATTCTAATAGCCGACGAGCCGACCGGGAACCTAGATCCGGAGACTAGCGTCGGTATCATGCAGCTTTTGCACAGAATCAACCGAATCGGCACCACGGTCCTGGTCGCGACCCACGACAAAGAGATGGTTGACGTGATGCGAAAACGGGTCGTGGCGCTCGAAGAGGGGCGCATAGTACGCGACAAGGTGAGGGGGGTCTACGCCGATGAACTTTAACCTGGGGTTTTCTTTACGCGAAGCGCTAAAGAACCTGCGATTGAACCTACTTATGAGCGTAACGGCGGTGACGACAACGGCAGTGTGTATCCTGATTTTGGGATCCGGCATGCTCGTCAGCGCTCATGTCGAGGGGATCATCCGGAACGTAGGACAGGACGTGACGATCGAAGCCTTTTTCCCGAAGGATACCGAGGAGGAGAGGATAGAGCAGGCTCGCTCCTCGGTTGAGGGTTACCCCGAGGTCAAGGAGAGCACTTACATCTCTAAAGAAGAGGCCCTACGTCGCTTTCAGGAGATGATGGCTGACCAACCCGACATAGTTCAGGACATCGGCCCCGATGTCTTGCCGGCCTCGATAGAGATACAGCTCAAGGACTCGCGCGACAGCGAGGCCGTCGCCGACAAGCTCCGGGCCGAAGGCTTTACAGAGCTCAGCTACCCGCAGCAGGTCATAAACGACCTTAACGAATACACGGGCTCCGTGATCTGGGCTTTAAGGGGGGCGACAGCTTTGCTCTTCGTGGCGAGCGTGCTCTTGATCTTCAACACCATAAGGCTTTCGATCTTTGCCCGGCGCAAGGAGATAGAGATAATGAAGCTCGTCGGCGCTACGGACGAGTTCGTCAGGACGCCGTTTGTCCTCGAGGGGTTGGTACAAGGTCTAATCGGGGCTGGTCTCGCCGCCCTCCTGGTGGTGTGGACGAACACGCTCTTCGTAGGTTGGGCCCCTGAAGCCCTTCCCCGCGTCCCCATCTCCTCGGCAGCCGTCAACACCCCGCTCGTCCTCTTGGTGCTGATCTCTGTCGGTGTCTTTATCGGCGTGGTCGGGAGTTATCTCTCCGTCCGAAGGTTCTTGAGAGTTTAAGCACGCTCATGGAGGTTCAGCCTTAGCTCTAGGTGGTAAGGAAAAATTTTAAGGCTAAAAGTTCGGTTGGGTGACTAGAAGAGCCTGGATTTTCCCCGTTAAACGTCCCGCGCGTACAACTTAAAAGCTGATAGCTGGCGGCTCTCAAGTGGTAGACTCAGCGGGTGTTTGATACGAGAGAGCTAGCCGTTTTTTCACCGTGATCCTACCGGCCCAGCTGGTACGCCGGGGGAAGTATTCGGTCGCGGACCCCTTGTTCGTCGAGGAGCGGCGCCCGATCCTGGTCGCCCGCAAACTCAGGCGTGGTGCAGAGGCCGGAGATATAGTCCTGGTGCGCGCCCGCGAGAAGGGACGCTCTTTGCGCGGCGAGGTGGTCAAGGTACTCGGCCCCTCGGATGATCCACGCAACGTCTATCGTGCGCTCTTCGCCTCGGTAGAGACATCACGTGGGTTCTCCCCAAAGGTCGAGGAAGAGGCCGTCGCAGCTTCCCGCAAAGAGATCGGCGAGCGCAAAGACCTCCGTACCCTTCCGAGCGTTACCATCGATGGTGCGGACGCCAAAGATTTTGACGATGCGATCTCTGCCGAGCACACGGACACGGGCTACCGGCTATACGTTCACATCGCCGACGTCACCCACTACGTGCGTCCCGAGAGCCTCCTGGACAAAGAAGCTCGGCGGCGCGGCAACTCGGTCTACCTCCCCGGGACCGTAGCCCCAATGCTCCCACCTCAACTCTCCGAGAACGTGTGCTCGTTGCGCCCAAGAGAGGAGAAGGCGACCGTCACGGTAGAGATGGAGGTTGCGTCGTCCGGCGAGGTAAAGAGCAGCCGGGCCTACCGCAGCCTCACCATGAGCGACGCCCGCCTGACCTACGAAGAGGTGGATGCTTTCTTGCACGATGAGGGGGAGATAGCTCAGCGCGAGCTGGTGCGGGCGGCGTACGAGCTATCGCTAAGACTGAAGACTCGGGCTGCTGTTAGGGGCAAGCTGGAACTCGGCGGGCGAGAGCCGGGGTACGAGGTAGACGAAGAGGGGGTGCCCGTCTCGGCGAAGGTGCGCCACTCGACCCCGGCGCGCGAGCTGATCGAGGAGCTTATGATCCTCGCGAACGAGGAAGTAGCAAAGATGCTGCGCTACAAAAGGTCAGAGCCAAGCTTGGGTGGGGGGGTGTACCGGGTACATGAGGAGCCCGACGCGGAGGATATGAAGATCTTGGACGAACGGCTCGCCGTCGTAGGGATGAACGTCGAACCGACACCAGAGAATTTGGGTATCATCTCCCAAAACGCCAAGTCGGACGCGATCGACCACCTGATTCTGCGATCTCTACCTCGGGCGTTCTACTCGCCGGCTCCTTTGGGCCATTATGGGCTCAAGCTCGCGAACTACACCCACTTTACCTCCCCGATCCGGCGCTACTCTGACGTCCTGGTTCACCGCGCGCTACTGGGTGACGAGCCTCCTGACGACCTGGCCGACGCCGCAGCACACATCTCCGCGCGTGAGTGGCGGAGCACGATCTGCGAGCGCACGGCTGACGAGTACACTTTGATGTGGCTCATGCGAGATCGTGTCGGCGACACCTTTGAGGGCGTCGTGGCGAGTACCGCTTCCTTCGGGCTCTTCGTCGAACTAGAGACAGGTGCCACGGGCCTCGTCCACGTCAGCAAGCTCCCAGGCTGGTGGGAGCTGGAGCCGAACGGGGTCGTCCTCTCGAATGAGCAGATAGGAGCCTCCTACAGGGTTGGAGACCGGGTCCTCGTCGAGCTTCTGGACGTCCTCCCGCTGATGCAGCGGGCCGAGCTTAGGGTGGTAAAGCGTCTGTGAACGGTAAGGTATACGCGCGGAACAAAAAAGCTTTGCACGACTTCGATATCGAGGAGACCTACGAGGCCGGGATCGTACTGAACGGTCCCGAGGTAAAATCTATCCGGGAGGGGCGGGCGAACCTTAAAGAAAGCTACGCGCGCGTCCGAGACGGCGAGATCTTCCTTATCGGCGCCCACGTCTCCCCGTACGAGAACGCCACCCACCGCGAGCAGCTCCCGACCCGCGACCGCAAGCTCCTCCTCCACAAAAAGGAGATAGCCCGGCTCGCCGGCAAGGCGCAAGAGGATGGCAAGACGCTAATCCCCTTGAGGCTCTACCACAAGAACAACAACATAAAGCTCGAGGTTGCTGTCGCCAGCCGCAAAAAGCAGTACGACAAGCGCCGCGAGATCGCCAAAAAGACCGCCGAGCGCGAGATCGAACGGGCCATGAAACAGCGCCTGCGCGGTAGCTAGCTGCGGTTAACCTCAGGCTTGGTCTTCCCCGAGCCGTGGTATAATTCTTTGTGGGGGGCGTACTGGCTTCGACGTGAGCGGTCTGCGTCCCGTGAGACGAGCCGAGTTTGCTGGAGACTCGTTAAACGCCGGCAACTAAACATACACGCCAAAGACGACGTGAAAGAGTTGGCTTTCGCTGCTTAGATAGCGTAGCCCATCGGTCCGGGTAGCCTACGACCCGGGTACCGGTGTCATCTTAGTAGGCTCACCCGCTGAGCCCTGGCCCGGGGCTCTTGGGGAACACTTAACGGGCTAGCCTCTCTGCGGCGCCCCGGTTCGCAGAGCAGAGCGAAACTAAACCGGGAGCGACGCTCGTATAATCTCACGGACGGCGCGCTCGCGGACGCGGGTTCGAGTCCCGCCGCCTCCACTAAAAGGGCCCCAACTTGATCGGGGTCCTTGCCTTTTACTTCGTGGATACTTATATGCACGGTCAAGACTACGCGATTTCGTAGGCGACCTTCACGGGTCATAAGCGGTGCCGCCTCGGCTAAGTCCAGGGCGTCGGGGATCGGGGCCACGTAGGCGGCGGGGGCGAGCATAAACCCCGCGTAGCCGCCATCCTGGGTCACCTCAGTGGCTTGTCCCCAAGGGCAGAGAATCTCCTCACCTCGGATACACTGCTCGCAGAAGCCACACGAGGAGTAGAGCCAGGGCACACTAACTCGGGCTCTTTCTTGCCGGCCATTCGAAGCCCTCGCCGACCTCCTCGACCAAGCCTGCAACCTCGTGACCGGGTACGATCAAAACTGGCGAACGGAAAAGATCCCTCGAGCAAGTTCAGGTCGTTGTGGCAGACGCCGCAGCGTGGACCCTTGTCAGGACCCGCCCACTGAAGGGTCCTTGGCCGTGTAGTCTCCGTCGAGCAGGTATAATGCCGCGCAGTGAGCGACCCACGGCCCATAGGCGTCTTCGACTCGGGGGTCGGCGGGCTGACCGTGCTCGCGGAGATCCGGGACCGTTTGCCCTACGAGCATACCGTATATTTCGGGGACACAGCGCGGGTGCCTTATGGCGTGCGCGATCTCTCGGAGGTGCGAGAGTTCGCGTTCGAGATCATTCATCACCTTATAGGTTTGAACGTAAAGCTCATCGTGGTGGCCTGCAACACGGCGACGGCGGCGGCCCTAGAGGCTGCTCAGGCCGAGTTTGACGTCCCCATGGTCGGGGTTGTAGCACCGGGGGCGCGGGCAGCGGTCCTGGAGACACTTAACCGGCGGGTGGGTGTCCTGGCGACGCAGAGTACGGTTAGGAGCGGGGCGTATCGGCGGGCCGTGCGCAGCCTCGACGCCGGCATAAACGTATACGAGCAAGCCGCACCCGAGTTTGTGCCGCTAATAGAGCGTGGCATCGTGGACGGCCCTGAGCTCACGCAGGTAGCCCGGGGGTACCTAGCGCCCCTCCAAGAGCGGGGCGTGGATGCGGTCATCCTCGGGTGCACTCATTATCCCCTGATCTCAGCACCCATCAACCGCATCTTGGGGCCGGAGGTGCGTCTGATCTCCTCCGCTGGACAAACCGCCCTCGAGGTGGGACGCATACTCTCCCGCCGGGGCTTCCTCCGGCGCCCCAAGCATCCTGAAGACGAGGGTCGCTCCTCCTATGTGTGCAGCGCCGACCCTGAAGAGTTCGCCGCTTTAGGAAGCCGTTTCCTCGAAGAAGAGATAGAGGCTGCAGTCCCAGCCATCGTGTACAAGTAGGTAATCTTCCGTACTCTGGTATACTTGCTCGCGGGTCTCGGGCGGGGCGTGGCGCAGCCCGGTAGCGCACCTGCTTTGGGAGCAGGGGGTCGGAGGTTCAAATCCTCTCGCCCCGACCACGGAGGCTATGCGGCCGCAATAACAGGCCACACAACACGCGGGTGTAGCTCAACGGTAGAGCCCCAGCCTTCCAAGCTGGTTATGGGGGTTCGATTCCCCTCACCCGCTCTTTATCCGCCCGTAGCTTAGCAGGAAAGTGCAGCGGACTTCTAATCCGCTTGCAGCCATTTTTCAGAGCTTCGTGAGTATCAAAAAACCAAGAATTTGCAGTACTTATAGGGTTTTAGTCTGTCCGCTGAGTATCTGCAAACGTCGCCTTGTATCGCCCCTATTGCTGCCATTGCTGCTGCCACGCTGGTTTCGTAGATTCGGTTACCTGATGCCGTCCGGCTGTCGTCAGATCATCGTCAACCTTGTACCAGCTTTTTGCGTCGTGCTTGGCAGAACTCGAACCTAAGACCTTCTATTCGTAACAAAATTCTTACTCCCCAGAGCGTATTGTTGTGAAGAAGGCGGTTTGATACGGGCTTTTTCTGCATAAGTACGCGCGCCTCTCGTCAACCTTGTGCTACCGGACGTTGCCTCGGTTGGTGTTACATTGGTGACAAAGTTGCTGGGTTTACTGGTAATGCCGATCGTTGGAGAACGGGCCTAAGGTCGGCGAGTGCCGGCTACTTGGCGCTGGTCCTCTCGGCAGCGCTAGTCTTCGTCTTGCTGTTTCTGACGGGCGTGGTGACGGTCGAGGAGTTTGCCGATAACCCAGAGGTGCGAACGCTGGCAGACCCTACGCTACGCGAGATACTCACGGCAGCCTGCGGGGCCGTTGCGGGTATGGTGATGATAGTCCCGTACCGGGAGTATTCGATCCCCGGGGCGTTGATAGCGCTGGAGATAATCGAGGCCGTCGCCATAACAGGAGTGGCGCTTGCGGTCGGAGAACCGGCCTTATTTACGAAGGAGTAGAGCGGTTTATCCTCGACAGCCTGCTGATCGTCGCGGGGGGGTGGTAGCCGTGTTGCTCAAGCAAGCGCTCGTCCACCGTCGGGTGCCACTGGTGTAACCGTATACCATCCTCCGAGGATGGCCGGAGCTAAAAGCGCCGGAGGCCTTTCGTGTCTTTGTCACCTCAAGTCCCATAACGGTACTAGGGGCTAACGTAGTACTTGTACAAGGGTGCGGAAGGGCTGGCATTTCTATGGCCCTTCGCACAGAACGAAGCTACTCCTTCTAGAACGATAATGCCTTTGAACGCAAACTAACCCTTTAGGGGGATGCGGGCATGGTACGAAATACTATATAATGTGTTTGTTTTTGTTGAGTTCTACTATAGGGGGTATAATAAGTTGAACAAGTTGGTAGTGTTGATGGTAGTGGTGGCGACGGGGTTGCTGGTTGCCGCTCCCGCCGTAGCGCAGGTTTCGTTCGAGATCAATGACACAGAGAACGAAAGCGGTGGGATCGAGACAGAGACCGAGTTCGAGATTACGGGGAACAACAACAACGCGTGCGCGGGGCTCCAGCAGTTCGGCCAGTCTGGCAGCTTCACGAACCAGCAGGGCGGCCTGCAGTACGACTCGGATAGCGATGACTTCGAGTCCGGTGGCCAGGAGGGCAGCTTTGCGCCCGAGTCGGAGCAGGAGTGCGAGCAGAGGGTACAACAGGCCGCGGCGGCCAGCAGCGTCAAAGCGGCGCCGGCTGAGAAGAAGGAAGAGAAGAAGGTCGAGGTAAAGAAGGAAGAGAAGAAGGTCGAGGTAAAGCCGGCTGAGAAGAAGGTCGAGGTAAAGCCGGCTGAGAAGAAGGAAGAGAAGAAGGTCGAGGTAAAGCCGGCTGAGAAGAAGGAAGAGGCAAAGGTCGTCGAGGCCAAGGCCGGTGAGGTCGTAGCCAAGGCCGAGGCTCCTAAGAAGGAAGAGAAGAAGGAAGAGAAGAAGGTCGAGGTAAAGCCGGCTGAGAAGAAGGAAGAGAAGAAGGAAGAGGTTGTCGTAAAGGCCGAGGCCGGGGAGAAGAAGGAAGAGAAGAAGGAAGAGAAGAAGAAGGAGCTTCCGAAGGCCGGTGGCACGGGTAGCGCTTCGCTCCTGGCGCTCGGCGCTGGCGCGCTGCTCGTCGGTGGTGGCCTGCTCGTCCGGAGGTTCGTCCGGTAGGGTTAGCCAACTAAAGCCCGGAAACGCCAAGGAGGCGGGCCTCGCTAGATGGGTCCGCCTCTTTTTTGTATGTTCTCTCTGCACCGTCGCCTTGCCTTGGGCTCTTGCGTTTTGTATGCCCCTGAAGGCCTTAGCTGGTCATGACCTCTAGCACTCATAACCCTGAAGGGAACGGGGGCGGCGATGACCGCGAAAGCCGTAACAGGGGTAGCTCGTCTTCAAAGCCTATTACGTCGAAGACTTCTCCTTCCTGTACTTTTTATAGAATCCCCGTATTGTGTCGCCTAGGGAGACAGAGAGCCAGCGGTTTTCCTATTCTTTAGGTGGGCTCTGGTACCGGCGGGACTGGGTTTACTTGCTCAGCCTCCTGGTTCCTTTTGTTGTCTATAACCTCTTTCTAAAGGCCACGAGCGTTCTGTCGCAACCCGGAGAGCACGGGGTCTTTCGGATCCTGGACCTGATGCAGTCAGACATCTTCTTCAACCTTGGGTATGCGCTACTCTGGATCGGGCTGTTTGCTGTGGCACCTAAAGGGCTTTTGCGCAGGGTCGTGGTCGTTCTTTTCCACGCCGTGGTGATACTCGTGTTACTCGTCACGACGAGCGCCCACCAATACTTCCAAGAGACCGGCACCACGCTAGACTACGACATCATCGCCTTACAGCTCCCCAAGTTCGACGAGATCAAGCCGATGCTCGCCTACGGGGTCCCGCTCCTGGCCTGGGTGCTGTTCGCAGCTGCCCTTTTGTACGCTATTCTAGGCCCCTTTGTGGTGGTACGCGCTGTCCAGCGGCGGGGGGGGGCGCAGACCTCTCCGGCAGAAACGGACGCGGCCTCCTTTCTGGTTCCTGTTGGGCTGTTGTTGGCGTTTGGTTTTGGGTTTCTCTCGCTGTTGGTCGGCTACAGCCCGACGGAGGCCGGAACGTCGTTCGCGAGGGCCCCGTTCGTCCACGTGGTCCTTACGGGAGCCGAGGAGGCGGTCGCCAAAGAGGGTAGTTCTGACAACGGCCCATCCGTCGAGCACCCGGCCGCGGGCGCCAATCTTGTGCCAACAGTCCGGACCCAGAGACGCAACGTCGTCCTGGTCCACCTGGAGTCGACCCGACCACAATCCGTAACGCCTTACAACAAAGGCCTTGAGACCACGCCCTTTTTGGACGAGCTCTCCAAGGAGAGCCTACTCGTCGAGCGGGCTTATACGACCGTCCCACACACCTCCAAGGCGAGCGTCTCGGTCAACTGTGGGATATCTCCACACCTCGTGCAGAGGACCGCCGAGGCGGAGCCGGGCGGTATTCCCGCCCCGTGCCTCGCCGACCTGCTAAACGAGCAGGGCTACAAGACCGTCTTGTTTCAGTCGTCCACCAAGGGCTTCGACGACTTCGGAGATCTCGCGGAGAACTTCGGCTACGAGGAATATTACTCGCTCGAATCCATGGACACGGAGGGCTTCGAGCGATCTAACTACTTCGGCTACGAGGACGACATTATGCTAAAGCCGAGCGAGGAGTGGCTAAAAGAGCGCGGGGACGAACCGTTTATGGCCGAATACCTGCTCGGGACGGGGCACCACGACTACAAGCCCCCCACCCACTACGGGCTCAAAGACTTCTCCGAGGACGACAAGCTCGACCGCTACCTCAACTGCCTCCGCTACCAGGATTTCTTCCTGAGGAACCTAATGGATCAGTACAAGGAGTTAGGGCGTTACGAGGACACGATCTTTGTGATCTTCGGCGATCACGGGGAGGGCTTTGGAGAGCACGGCCGCTACGCGCACGACGACAACCCCTACGAGGAGGCCCTAAGGGTGCCGCTCCTGATTCACGCTCCCGGTTGGTTCGAGAGTGGCGAGCGGGTGGAAGGACCCTCGAACCACACCGATGTCTTGCCGACCGTGCTGGACCTCTTAGGTTACGAGGTAAAGTACGGGGAGTACCCTGGCTATTCGCTGCTCAGGGCGATACCCGAAGACCGCACCTTGATGTTCAGTTGCCTAAACGAGGACAAGTGCCAGGCGAGCATCGAGGGGACAAAGAAGTACATCCACCACTACGGCGACCGGCCCGATGAGTTTTTCGATCTCTCCGAGGATCCCCTCGAGAAGCGCAACCTTGCGGGCGAACGCTCCGAAGAGATCAAAGAGCGCCGCGACGAGCTTGTGGCGTGGCGTTCGCATACAAATGCTATGTACCGCAGGTAAGCGATACGCCCACCATCAGAGGTTGCGCCGCAGCCTTGCCGGCGCCTTTGAAGAGTGCGGCTGCCTTTCGAAAGTGAGATGCTTGCGAGCACACGACCGGTACTAATAGAATTACCTGATGGATAGTTTCTCGACGAGTTATCGAGAAGAGTAACCACTTGGCTACTTTGCCCACCGCTGCCGCACCGAGAGTCTCCTCCAAGGATCTGTGGCTCGTCTCGCCAGGCTACGATCTCGCCTTCATCATCTTCTCCAGCGCGCTGCTGGTGGTGCCGCACCTGTTCGCCCAGGTAGGTGGGCTCTCGAACGTTATCGTAGATCTCGCCGTCACCGCTCTTATCGGTGGGCCGCACCTGTTCGCCACTTACACCATGACCTTTATGGAGCCGCGCTTTAGAGAGCGCTACCGGCGCTATACCTGGAGCGCGCTCCTCATGCCGGTGCTCGTGGTGTCGCTCGCCATCTACAACCTCACCTTGCTCGTCACCATCTTCTTCTTTTGGGCCTCGGTACACGTCATTCACCAGGCGGCCTACATCGCCGACTCCTACCGCTTCAAGGACCCACGTGGTCGGAGCCCTAACCTCGCTCGCTGGCAGTTGTGGTCGCGCTTCATCGACTACGGATTACTTATAACGAGCATCTACCCGATCGCCACCTTCAAGTTTACCGGCGCGCCGCTCGTGATCTGGGGGATCGACCTCTCCAGCGAAGGCTTCGAAACGGGGGGGCGGGCGCTCTTGTTCCCAGAGTTCCTCAAGTTCGAGTGGCTCGGGCCGCTAGCTGCTGCGGCCTTTTTCGCCTTCTTCCTCGCTTTTATAGCCAAAACGATCTGGGAGTGGCGGGTCGGCCTGCTTCACGTCCCGAAGACGCTTCATATGAACCTGGCTGCGGTTCTGTTCTTCGTGACGCCGGCGCTGCCGAACCTCGACGTAGCCTTTCAGGGCCTCAACGTCTGGCACTCTTTTCAGTACCTCGCGGTCGTGCTCTACCTTAACCGGGTACGCGCCGAGAAGGGCCTTATCGGCTCCGAGTACGTAGCAAGAATCTCCAGAAGCGGACGCATGCTCTACTGGATGTGCCTCCTGTTCACTTTGGGCGCGGCCCTCGCCTATGTGCTCGTGTACGGCGTCCTCGTACTCGGCGGGATCTGGGCGGGTGATCCGGCTCAGCAACACTACTTTGCGTTCTACTCGGTGGTGCTCTCGGCGCTTCTCGTTCACTACTACTTCGACCACTTCCTCTTCCTACAATTAGACGACGTCATCACCCCCCGCTGGACCTGAAGGCTTCTACTACTCCGGACGCCGCTACACGCGCGTTTCTAGTAATATGCGCCGTATGCAGGTGATCCGTTACCGGTGAAGGCCGTTTGGTTCTCGGCAGGCTCGAAGATTTGGGATGGTGCTGCTCTCGCGGTGTGTAGAATCCCCGGTATTACGGGTAAGCTTCTGGCACAGTGTTATCTCACGCGAGATTTTGCGTACGTTCACTTGAGGTGCGTCGCTACAGCGTCGTCACGGAGCGACTCGATAACCAAAAAGGTCTTTCTGTCAGACGCTATGGAGGGATGACTTGTCGGATTACGTAAACCTCGACCATGTTTACGAGCGCCCAGCACAAGAGCCGGAAGAAGATCTAACGCTCACCGGCGACATCTTCGACAAGGCCGTTTCTTCTTTTACCCTCGCCCGCGCAGACGAGGCGATAGCTGCGGGCGTATACCCCTACTTCAAGCCGATCGCCGAGCAAAAGGGCGGTACCGTTAAGGTGAACGGCCGGGAGATGATCATCACCGGCTCAAACGACTACCTGGGGCTTACCCAGGACCCCCGCCTCAAGGAGGCGGCTCGCGCGGCTTTAGGAGACTTCGGCACGAGCTGCACCGGCTCGCGCTTTTTGACCGGCACGCTCACGCTCCACGAGGAGTTGGAGCGTCGCTTGGCTGATTTTTTGAGCGGTGAGGCGGTGTTGACTTTCAGCACCGGCCTGCTCGGCGCCTTATCTGTGCTCAGCGCCCTCGTTGGACGCCAAGATATCCTCTACTTCGACCGCGAGAACCACGCCAGCCTCTACGACGGGGCAAGGCTCTCTTTCGGAAGCTTGCGTAAGTACCGGCACCGGGATCTGGATGACCTGGAGCGCCTGCTCGAAAAGGACGCGGACAAGCCGGGCGGGCGCATGATCGTTACCGATGGCGTCTTTTCCATGAGCGGTCATATCGCCGACCTGTCGGGGATCGTCGAGCTCGCCCGCAAGTATGGGGCACGCGTCGCCGTCGACGACGCACACGCTACCGGCGTACTGGGCAAAGGGGGTTGCGGCACCCCGCAGCACTACGGCCTGGAGGACGAGATCGACCTGATAATTGGCACCTTCTCGAAGTCGTTTGCCTCCGTTGGCGGCTTCGTCTCCGGGCCCAAGGCGGTGATAAGCTACGTCAAGCACCACGCGCGTCCGTTTATCTTTACGGCGGCGCTCCCGGCTATGCAGGTGGCGGCGGTGCTCAAAGCCCTGGAGATCATGGAGACGGAGCCCGACCACCGCGAGAGGCTCTGGAGAAACGTCGAGCAATTAAAG
>DATHAB010000143.1:0-3989 GCA_035296885.1 Rubrobacteraceae bacterium | reverse complement strand
ACCTCTTCGTTCATCACTCCGAGATCGAGGGCGAGCCCTCTGCTTTAGAGCCCGGCGGCGAGGTCGAGTACGTGGTCGGCCGCAACGAGCGGGGCCCGAACGCTCGCAGCGTCCGCCTCGCGGAGTAAGGTGGAGTAACAGGTAGCTGGTAAAACCTAGTCGGATGGCGTACGCGCCTGCCGGGTCTCCTCTTGTGGCAAGTGCCTCGTTGAGGCGAGCTCTAACAGCTGTGGCGTGCTTTCCGGTTTCGATAGCTCCCAGAGAAGCCGGGTGATGGAGGCGTTCGGAGTCCGTTCGGTGTCGGGGAGAACCTCTGGTCCGAAGACGTGGCGCAAGAAAGCGCGGATAATACCGCCGTGGGAGACGACGACGATAGGGCCGACCTGTGAGCGTGAGAGGATCTCGGAAATCGCCTTCTTGAACCGGACCAGTATTTCCTCGTCGGTCTCGGCGGCCACCAGGGCCCAGCGCTCTTCTTCAGGTAAGGAGAGGAATTTTTCGGCGAAGGCGGGGTTGCGGGCTTCCTGTTCGGCCCAGGTGTGGCCCTGAAGGGTACCACCGTGGCGCTCCATAAGGCCCGGCATAGGCACGACCTCCCCAGAAAATCCGGCCTCGCGGGCTACTATCTCGGCGGTCTCGAAGGCCCGCGAGAGTGGGCTGACGTAAACGCCGGAGATCTTAGTTCCCGCAAGGGCGCGTCCCGTATAAGCGGCCTGGAGGCGTCCCTCTTCGGAGAGAGGGAAGTCTAGCTGGCCCTGCCAGACGCCGCTCGCGTTCGCGGTGGACTGCCCGTGGCGGATCAGGATAATCTTCTGCTGTTTGTTCGCTTGGCCGGACCTCATGCGCGTAAGGTTAGTATATGGAGGCACTCTACATCAAACTCCTTCCGGTGCAAAGTCTAAAGTGCTAAAGTTATCAACAGCTTTTGATGTCAACGAGGGGGACTCATGCGCATGTTTTGGAAGCGTCACGAGCCCGAAACGTTCGAAGGGTGGCCGGCTGTTCCTCGTCCCCTCGCTAGCCTGTCGGAAACCCTTGTGGTGCGACCCTTGGCTCAGGTCATCGAGGTCGAGCGTGATGTACCGCGCGTGGTTTCTATCTCCCGAAATGCCAAGGAGTTGAGGTGGCGCGGCGAGGAGGTCGTCGAGCTCTTTAAGGAGGTTGATTCGCCGGTAGGGCGAGCGGTCCTGCCGATCCATCGCAAGCACGGCGGGGAAAACGTTTTTGTAGAGATAGAGACCGGTCCTTGGAAGAAAAAGATGGTAAGGGACATGCTAAAAA
The DNA here is from genome assembly GCA_035296885.1 of Rubrobacteraceae bacterium. Classification (GTDB taxonomy): domain Bacteria; phylum Actinomycetota; class Rubrobacteria; order Rubrobacterales; family Rubrobacteraceae; genus Rubrobacter_F. Next base: position 2,708 of record DATHAB010000143.1, on the reverse strand, counting down.
CCGCGGCTATGTTCCGCAACTTGGAGTATGCGGACGCGGTTTTAGGTCTTGGGAGCCTACCCCGTTCCGGAGGAGGTCCGCCATTTCTGCAGACGAGTCCCTGCGGCCTTGGCTCAGTTGAACCTTATCCAATACGAGGATCTGGAGAGGGCCGAGGATCGTGCCGAGGCGTTCAAGATCGTCGCCGAAAAGCATTGGGGTTTGAACCTCAACTACGACCCCGCGAAGCTACCGTTAGTCGAGGATCTGCTACTCGCAACCCTCGAAGTAGGAGTTGAGTGAGAACGGTTCGGGTACGTCGGGCACGCGCGTGCCTGTCCTCGACGCGCTCGTGCGTACTTTTGGTTGCTATACCGGTGAGGTTCTGCGCCGCCACGCCGCGCCGCTTGGCTCGTGGCGATCGGAAGCGGTCTGGGGCGAGGAGGTGCTGGTGGTCGAGTTCCCGGACGCCACCGCCGACCCAATCGGCAAAGCCCGCGCCTTTCTCGAGAACGATCTGGAGGATTCCGCTGCCTACTACGTCTCTTACGCCCTCAAGGAGCTAAACGGCTAACCGTCGGATCCGGTTCTAACTAAAGCGCCTGCGGAGCTCGCGAATAATGTAAGAAGAGTCCGCGAGCACCTCGTCTCCGATGGCGAGAATCGGGATCAAGCGCTGCCCGGAGAGCCGCATAACCTCCTCCCTGCCGTCGGCGTCGGCGTTTACCGCCTCGTAATCCAGATTCAGCCTCTCGAGCTCCTTTTTTACCCTGTGGCAATATGGGCAGTAGTCGCCGGTATAAAGCCTTATCCTGACATCCTGTGTCTGGGCTTGTGTCATGGTCTTCCTTTCCGACTCGTGTATTCGCGCGTTCGTTCTCTGCGCGGGTACGGCGCGCGGATTATACTGCGCCTCCTCCGAAGAACGAAGGGTAGTCTCTGCGCGGATGTCCGCTACCTCTGTTATTCGGCTAGTTCGACTGTAAGTTCGATCTCGACGGGTGCACCGAGGGGGAGCTCGGCGACGCCGACGGCGGTGCGGACGTGGAGCCCTTTGTCGCCGAAGAGACCGCCTAGAAGGTCTGAGGCACCGTTGATCACTTCTGGCTGGTCATTAAAGCCGGAGGCGGAGGCGACGTAGCCGGCGACCTTCGCGACGCGGTGCACGTTCTCTAAGGTTTCGACCTCGGCCTTGATGGCGGCCAAAGCGTTGAGAGCGCACATGCGGGCGGCCTCCTTTGCCTCTTCGAGAGAGACGTTCTCCCCAACCTTACCCGTATACGGGAGCCTTCCGTCTTTAAAAGGGAGTTGGCCTGCGGTGAAGAGGAGGGTGCCGGCACGAACGGCCGGGACGTAGGATCCGGCGGGGCGGGGGACAGCGGGAAGCTCGTAGCCCAGGTGCTTTAAGCGTTTTTCGACCCCTTCTGGCTCCGTTTCTGTCGGCACTTAATTCAACGCCCCTTCGTACTCTTCTCTATCATAGAGCAAGGGGTAGGCAGGTTCGTAGTACTCGCTGGCAGTGACCTCGCCGATAAAGACGGTGTGGCCGCCGGCACGGGCGGTGTCGAGGACCTTGCAGTCGAGGTAGGCCAGACAGTCGAGGAGTACGGGGGAGCCATTCGGGGACTGGCCGTAGGGGATGCCGCGGAGCTTCTCGTGGTACTCGCCACTGGTCTCGGCGAAGTGGGTGGCGACGTTCACCTGGTCGTCGCGCAGAATGCTCAAAGAGAAGTTTGCGCTCTCCAGGATGACGCCATGAGTGTAGCGATCGTCGCGTACGGCGACGGCGACACAGGGGGGGTATTCGGAGACCTGGCAGACCCAAGCCGCGGTCATAGCAGTCATCTCGCGGCCTCGACGGCTGCCGAGCACGTAGACGCCGTGGCTCAGGCTAGTTAAAGCGTGGAGGATAGCCTCTCGGTATTGTTCTGAGTCTCTGTTCAGCGCCTCTCCTCCGTCTTGTCCGGTGCAATGCACATTTTACCAACTCGTGAGGCTACCGAAGGAGTTTCGCGGGTATAATCGCGATCGTGCGTAAAGGGGAACTCTCTGAACTATGGTGGCTAGGGATTTGAGCGTTTCGCTAGCTGGGGTCGGGGTCTTACAGACCGTAGTGTACTTGTTATTTGTCCGTGCTATAGACCTCTACGAGCGAGAGGAGCTCAAGTACGTAGTCCCGGTCTTTGTCTGGGGATTTTCGGTAGCGGTAGGCGTCTCGCTCGCCTTCAACACGATCTTTGCCCTGACGTTGACCTCCGCGATAAGCGTAGAGGCGGCGAGTTTTGTCACTGCGGTCACGGTGGGGCCCTTGATCGAGGAGTCGAGCAAAGGCCTTGCGCTCCTGATCGCGTTCGCGGTCGCATCGTTGGTGGCCTTGAGCCGAGGCGGATATGCCTTCTCGGGGGTGATGGACGGTATAGTGTACGGCTCGGCGGTCGGATTTGGATTCTCCATCGCCGAGGATCTTATATACTATGCCCAGTTTGGCGAGGAGACTTTTGTCGTCCGGCGCGTCTTCGGGGGCTTCGCCCATGCGGCGTTCACCTCGCTCACCGGGATCGGGATCGGCCTGATCCCCTGGGTGCGCTGGAAGCTTCTAAAGGTCTTTCTGCCCATCTTGGGGCTTGCGGGTGCGATCTTGCTGCACGCGACCTTTAATCTCACAGCGATACTATTCGGGCCTTTGGCTTATGTTATGGAGTTCTTCGTGCTCCTTTTGTACGTTCTTG
>DATHAB010000142.1:0-3138 GCA_035296885.1 Rubrobacteraceae bacterium | reverse complement strand
TGGCGAACTTCCGAGAAGACCCCTTCTTCTAGGCACTTGACGTAAACGCCCCTTCTACGCTTTTGGGGGGATAGACCTGCCTAAGACGCGTGGAGCCTTTGCGGGTAACATCAGGCTCATGGTGGAAAGCAAAAGCAAGGAGTCGGAGCGATGACCGAGCGCAAATCCCTCTGGCAGCGAATCTTCGGCCGTACGGGGGACTCCTCCCTCTCGCAGCGCCAGCAGAAGGTCCTCCAGTACATCATCGGCCGCATTAATGAGGGCGCTCCCCTACAAGGGGTACTCCAGGAGGAATACGTGCGCCGCAACTGTTCCCGGGCCGAGATTGAGCAGATCTCCAGGAGTCCAGAGCTCATCGCGGCCGCTAGGAAGCAGATGGGAGAGTCGTTCGGCTCGGAGGAGTTCAAGCCCTAAATGCCTAACTTCGGGGGATAACCATTCTACGCGGTTGGGTGAAGAAGGCTCCGACGGATGCACGGCCACAAACATCTCTTTAGGCAGCGACACCTCCGAGTTCTCTGCTCCTAGGAAGGTGCAACGGGTGTAGGGAGGTCGAGTAGCTAACGAGCGGTCCGGGGTCCTCTGGGGCCCCGGTATTCTTTCTTGCCCCGAAGTGCTGAGAACGCCCTTTGCACACCGTTGCGTGAGCAGTTAACGAGCGCGCAACCGCTAGCCCAATCCCACCTCGACCTAGGGCTTCCCTCCCAGCGGGGCGGAGAAACGGACTTTTCGGGGTGTCGTCAGTTCATAATGTTGAGCAGCATGAGGTTAACGCGATACCCGCATGCTTCGTTCGTCGGGCGGATCTGGGAGTTGAGGCAATACCTGACCGCCTGCGACGCGGCCTACGTCGCGCTCACCGAGGTACTCTAAGCTCCGCTTATCATCAGAGACGAGCGTCTATCGAGGGCGCCCACGGTGTCCCGGACACCGGTGGAGCTGTACTGCTAAAGAGGTTTGCGGGGAACCAAAGCATTCCGCAAACCGCGCTGGTCAGCTAGTCAGCATTTCGGCCTGTCAGCCTTCCTCGGGATCGGCGGAAACTCGAAGGCGGTTTCTCGACGTGCAGCCAGATCAATTACTTCGAGAGCCGCCGTAGGCCCACTCGGTCTCAAGCTCTAGCGGCCGGGAGAGCGTCTGGAAGACAACGCAGTACCGCTCCGTTTTGCGCCGCAGGTTCTCCAGTTGCTCTTCCGAAGCGTCGGTCGCCACGATGTCGAAGGTGGTCCGGATGCGCTCGAAGCCGACCGGCGCATCCTTCGAGATGCCGAGCGTCCCTGCGAGGTCCAGCTCGCCCTCCACTTCGACCTCGATGCGCTCGGTCTCTATGCCCATGGCCTCGGCGACCATCTGGCACGTGACCTGCGCGCAGGCCGCGAGTGCCCCCAGCAGGAGATCCCCGGAGCAGGCGGCGGTGCCGGCTCCTCCTACCCCGGCGTGAGCCTGGGCCTCGTAGACGGCGCGACCGATGTCCACGGAGCACGAGATCGGGGCATCCTGCTGGCTAGCTCTCGCCGCGAGCGTTATGCGCGAGGAGCCCGGCTCGTTGCGATACTTCTCCTTCAACGGCTTCTGCATGCGCAAAAACTCTGCCTGTCTGTCCAAATCCCTCACCTCTTCGCCTTACCGCCACGCTCTCAGATGGCGAAGCGGAAGTCAAGCTGGAGGTGGCCTGTCATCAAGGGTCGCGCTCCAACGCCCGGCTGTCGGACGGGGCGCCCGAAGTGGAGTTGGCGCTAGGATAGCTGAAGAACGCTCGTCAGTCGTCGCGCGGACGAACGCGCTTGCGGCTGTGGCGAGCGGGGGCGTGGCGCGCGCGATTGTGGGATGTGATCTCAGCATCTTGTGCGGCTGTTCGCTCGACCTCCGGCCACTCCACGCCGCGTGCGCTGAACCGCGCCACGACGGAACCATCGGCACGCAGCAAGGTTAGTACGTCGGCATCTCGCTCGGTATGGTAGCCGTCAGATAGCACGAAAACATTACGTACCCAGTGTGGCCTTCGATCACCTGTGCGCGGTGCGCTAGGGCACAATCCTACTTTGTTTGCACCGATAGACTTGGCAGAGCAGGTTCCGCATGTTTGTGGGAAGAGTACGAGATAGTGAGAAATTTGCGTTATCCGCGTTCGTCTCCACGCCGGGGCGACAGATCGCGCTCGCCTACGCTACGGACGCCGTGGCCCTCGATCCCTACGCGGTACAGCCCGCCGCCCCGGTAACTGATCACCTCGCCGCGCAGCCACAGCCCGGCTCCCCGGCCTACCCACACGAGATCGTTGAGTTGGTATCGCGGCTCGTCGCGGTCCATGACGGCCACTACCCTCCAAACAGTCGCTTGCATGATCGCTTGCAAGCTTCCCGGGCTTCTTCTCTTAGCCGTTCCACCGACGCGTGAGTTATGTGCATCGCCACAGTCGCATGGTAGCCGGGGGACGGTATTGCGACAAATCTGACGTTACCTCTGTCCGTCACTGCACGTACATCCGCTCTCAAGATCGCCGCTAGGATCGGCTTCTAGCGCTTTCTTACTCTTTTCTGTTCAGGGCAACCGTGGCACACAGTGCAGCACACAATTCCCTCAGAAACGCCATCTAGGGATCAGAGGAAACGCGGGCCTGTAAAGGGTTCGGGCTGTACTAGGAGTGAGCGGGGGATCTGGAGACTCGCCATTTCAGCGTTCGCCTGAAACTCGCGTATCTCGCCCGCGTAGGTGTGCGCTACTATCCGTCGTAGCCAGTAGCGACCCGCCTACGAAACCGCCGGTATGGTGCCTCCGGTGCGTTATATCCTGTTGGGAGCGTGTTCAATCCTGCTGATAGTGTTTGTGCTACAGAAACCCGCTCTCAAGGGCCTCTGTACCGACCGGAGATCCATGATCCTCCCCCTTGGTAGCTACCTTTTTCAACGCGGATGGTAGCTTTTGTCGAAAGAGAGGCGCCGTCAGCGGGTGCCCACCGTACGAAGAAGGGCCCTCCGAGGTAGACCCTTCTCGCTTTTATCCGGCCTGGATCATCCTTCCAGCAGGAGCGACTCCGGGTCTTCGATCATCTCCTTTATGCGCACGAGGAAGCTGACGGCCTCGGCGCCGTCTATGACGCGGTGGTCGTAGGAGAGGGCGAGGTACATCATCGGTCGC
>DATHAB010000141.1:0-6672 GCA_035296885.1 Rubrobacteraceae bacterium | reverse complement strand
GGAGGTAGGCGATGGTATTTTGGTTGTTGGCAATCCTGACGGTCCTAGCAGCGTTGGCGGTAGTGTTCGCTATCGTTTTTGTGAGCCGACGCTTGCTGTAGGGTCGCCTTAGCGCCGGGACACCGTGCAAGTGTCCGTTGCCCAGGTGGTCCCCACGCAAACCGGGCGAAACCATGAGACAGTTTGTCTAAGCTCAGCGAACCTGGGGCTGAGCTGGCACAGGGACTCCTTAATATCTCGGATATCTCGGGGGTCTGAGCACGGCAACTACTAAACAGATTTGTAAATCGTTTAGGAGGGTAGCCTTAGAAGGGCAAGCAAGCCCCTTTTAGGGAGGTAAAGCCATATATGAGACGCACTAAGAAGTTAGTTGTGGCGGTAGCTGCCTTTACGGTGGCCACGCTAGTATCTAGTGCCCTACCTAAGACGGCGGAGGCGCAGGAGGCAAACTCTATCGTTTACTTCCCCTACGGAAATGGGGCAACCTATTCTTGCACTGGGGATGCCCCCTTTGTCTTTGACTCTGCAGGGACGGGAAACTGCTCTATTGAGCAAATCGGAAGCCCCGCTGGACTTGTGTGCAATTTTCCTACCACTATCACGTTCGTGCACCAGGGGCACCAATGGGTAGCTGATGCTAGCCTCTGTCGTAGCGGCACTGATGCCAGAAACCTAACTACTACTACCACCACTACCACTACTTGGGATACGACGACGCGATGAGAATATGCCAACTACCCCCCTAGCTCAACGTTGTGATTCTCAAGAGATAGCCAGCCACCGTACTGAGCATAATACAACCAAGCAATGAGATAAAGAACGGATCACGGATGACGCTCACACCGACCCTGTAGTCAGTAATTGAGCTGGTTTAATGCGTTCTGGTATTGGTAATTATCACCAGGTCAGCGCCAAGCACTTGGGTGCTTACCTAGATGAACTACGGTTCCGATTCAACAATCGGGAGAACCCATACATGTTCCGGGACGTTTGTGGCAACTCTTTAGCCAACAACTTCCTTTTAGAGACTTGGCAAGAGAGCGAAGAGGATTACAGATAGAACGCTACTCTAGTGTGGTTGGAAGAGCAAGCTGCTAAACGTGAGCTTCTTATACCAGGAAACTACAATCAAGACTAGGGTGGCCACTGTAAAGGCAGAGCGCCTAACGATTCTGTACTGCAGCAAACGAACACATCAGGGTGTTAAGCGGTACCGTGCATAAAGTATATAAACAGAGTTTTCCTAAATCTTTAGGATGATTCCGGTTTCTTCGGCCCTTATACTCTGTACTGTATGATGACCATACACCACCTCTACGCCGCCATGATGAACCTCTATGGCGACCGCGGGAACGTTATCGCGCTAAAAAAGCGCGCCGAATGGCGGGGCATACCGGTAGAGGTCGTTGAGGTGGGTATCGGAGAGGGTATAAGGCCCACCGGCTGCGACCTCTTTCTCTTTGGTGGGGGACAGGACCGAGAGCAGACACTCCTCGTCGAGGATCTCGCGGGGACGAAAGGTGCAGACCTTAGAGCCATCGTCGAGGACGGGGGCGTAGTCCTGGGCGTCTGCGGAGGGTACCAGCTTATGGGCCACTACTACGAGACGCCGGAGGGGAAGAAGCTAGCCGGCGTCGGAATCTTCGACATGTACACGCGCCCGCGCAGACCTGACGAGGCGCGCCTGATTGGAAACGTCCTCGCTCGCGTCCGCGTCCCAGAGGACGCTTCGGGCGGTGCCGTCCGCGAGATCGTCGGCTTTGAGAATCATGGCGGCCGCACCGAGCTAGGAAGCGATGCCGAGCCGCTGGCGGAGATTATCGTAGGGTACGGCAACAATGGTTGCGACAGCACCGAGGGCGCCCGTTACCTCAACGCCTACGGTACCTACCTGCATGGCTCCCTCCTCCCTAAAAACCCCTGGCTCACCGACCAGTTGATACTGAGCGCCCTGCGTCGCGTGGACGAGACCGCCGAGCTGAAACCTTTGGACGACGCGGTGGAGAAGGCTGCCTTCGATTCTGTGGCTAACCGAGTTTCCGGACGGAGCACTTAAAGGCAGATAAGGAGGCGATGGTGAGTGGAGGATGCCCTTAGGGGGCATCGAGCGCTCGCCATACTTAAGGTACAGCTCGTTACTCAGAAGGTAGCCCTTCGTAAACACGATGGGCGATAAATACCAACCTAACATGAACCCAGACGAACAGCGGCGAATGTACACTCCGGACCAATAAAAGGTAGGAAGAGTTGTAACGATTTTACAGGGGCCGGGGCGAGTATCACGGTTCCCCGGTGTCTTTGCCCCTAAGACTCAAAGTATTTCGGCCTGAATCGAACTACATCTCCTTCCCTTAGGCTCTCGATAACGTTAAATGCTCAGCTTCGCCATCGATTAGTAAGGTTCGGAAGGCTAGGCCAGAGTGTTTTGTATTTTCGAATCGTCGTCGCTATGGTTGTGTGGCCCAGGAGCTCCTGCACGAATTTTGGATTCACCCCCTCGGAGAGGAGCACCGTGCCGCAGGTCGTGGAAGCGAATGTTCTAGCTAAAACTCCTCTACGGAAGGGCGTAGATCGAGTTCCAGCGTCCAAGCGGTCGGATCCTGAGAGTGAAGCTGCCAATAGGACTCGGCGATAGACTCAGGGGAGAGCATCGTACTCTCCTCGCGGTCTGGGTTCATCTTGCGTACTCTGGGAGTGTTGATTTGACCGTCTATAATGACGTGCGCCACGTGTATCCCCCGCGGTCCGAATTCGCGAGCCATTGATTGAGCTAGGGCTCGCAGGCCAAACTTTCCTACAGCCAGACACGAAAAACGCTCCGAACCCCTTAGTGACGCTGTAGCACCGGTGAAGATGATCGTGCCGTGACCATTCTCTAGCATCTCTGGCAGGACTTGTTGTGCCCCTAAGAACGCCCCCAAGCAGTTCACACGCCAGCAATCTTCGAACTGCTCGGGTGTGATCTCCAAGATGTCTCCCATTTGGAAGCTGCCGGCGTTGTAGACAAAGACTTCAGGAGCGCCAAGGTTCTCTCTCACTTCGTCAAAGGCAGAAGCTACCGACGTTGGATCAGTCGCATCCGCGGAAATTGGTGACGCCATCCCTCCGTCCTCCCGAATCTCTGCTTGTATTGGCTCAAGCTCTTCTTCTCTACGAGCCATCAATCCCAGTGCGAAACCCTCACGGGAGAAGCGCCGGGCGACTGCGGCCCCGAGTCCCGGGCCTACACCCATCACTACCGCTACCTTCTGATCCAAGTGATCCTCCTCGCGTTTCACCAGCCTGTTGTGTTACTGGCAGTTGTGACCGCTCGTTTAGGTTAGTAACCGAACCCTACGAAGTAACAGCCTTAGCTTACTGCTATATGCTCAAAGCGTAGGCTTTCTACGCCACTCGCCAACCGCGCATGGAACCTTAGATCTTTATATTTTGTAGTTTTGAACCAACTTCGCGAAGTTAGCCGAGCCCCGCAACGCGGCTGTCGCCCCCCGTGAAGATGACGGTACCGCTACCTCTCTTCACCATCGCCGACAAGACCTGCTGTGCTCCATAAAAGGCCCCCGCGCAGTTTGCTTTCCAGGAGTCGTCGAATAGCTTGGGTGTAAGCTCCAGGATACCAGCCATCTGAAAGGCGCCGGCGTTGTAGACGAAGACCTCCGGCTCTCCGAGCCCTTCGTGTAACCGGTCGAAGGCCCGGGCTACCGACTCTGTATCTGCGGCGTTAGTCTGTATGGCAAGTGTCTCACCGCCCGCGTCTTCGATTTCCTCCCGCACCGCCGACAGGCTCTCTTCCCGCCGCGTCAGGAGTCCGAGGGCGAAGCCTTCGCGAGCAAAGCGCCTCGCGAAGGCTTCGCCCGAAGCCCCGGGCCTATTCCCAAAACCGCCGCTACTCTCTCAGCCAAACCACCCTCCCTTGCCGTAACGTTTCTTCACGCAACCGATCTACCCGCTTGGTGTGCCCTGTCGCGTCGAAGATATGGTAGCGTAGGGGAGACGCCGGAGGCGTCCTTACGCGTACGTTGAAGAGTAGGGGAATAGAGGTATGCAACTCTTCGAGAAGCTCATAGACCACCGCGAGGCCGTGAGTCTGGTCCTGGAGAATGCGCAACGGTTGCCCGTGGAGAACGTACCGCTCGTCAATGCTCGGGGGCTCGCGCTCGCTGAGGATGTGCGGGCGAGGTTCGACTCGCCGCCTTTCGACAACTCGGCGGTGGATGGGTACGCACTAAGGAGTACGGACGCCACCGAAGTAGGCCGAATTTTTCGAGTGGTGGACGAGGCCCCTGCAGGGCGTCCGGCGGCGAAAAGCGTCGGGCAAGGGGAGGCGATCAAGATTTTCACCGGTGGTGTCATTCCTAGAGGAGCGGACGCCGTCGTAATGGTCGAGAACACCTCCGGCTGGGGCGAGGAGTTCGAGCTCAAAAAGGCTGTGCTTCCGCGTAACAACCTGCGAAAGCGCGGCGAGGACGTGTGCCGAGGGGATATCATCCTGCGAGCCGGGACGGAGATAGGCGCGCCCGAGATCGCGCTGGCGGCCACCCAGGGCTATGGTGAGCTCCCAGTATACAGAAGGCCGAAGGTCGTCGTTCTCTCCACCGGTACCGAGCTCGTCGAGCCGGGGGTGCGAGATCTTCGTCCCGGTGAGATCTTCGACTCGAACTCTCTAGCCCTGCTCGCCCAGGCCCTTGATGCTGGCGCCGATGCTCGCCGCCTCTACGCCGCTTCCGACGATGCCAGGGTTTTGCGAGACGCGATGGAAGATGCCCTCTCGAGCGCGGACGTTGTGGTCACGAGCGGCGGGGTCTCGGTGGGGGAGAAGGACCTCGTAAAAGGCACGCTGCGCGATATAGGCGTCGAGCAGGTCTTCTGGGGCATCAAGCTCAAACCCGGTAAGCCAGTCTTTTTCGGCGTCCGGGAGGAGGCCCGCTTTTTCGGGTTGCCTGGTAACCCTGTCTCTGCGATGGTCTGCTTCGAGCTCTTTATACGGTCTGCTCTTGTGAAAATGATGGGCTGCGAGGATAAACGACGTCCCCGCATCAAGGTGTATTTTGACGAAGACGTCGAGAACAAGTTCGGCAGGATGCACGCGATGCGGGTGCATCTTCTCAAAACGGAGAAGGGTTGGCGTGCCCAGTCGGTTGGCGCTCAGGGTTCGGGACTCGTGAGCTCGCTCACCAAAGCGGATGCCTTGGCGCTCATCGGTCCCGAGTCCGAAGGGGTCCGGGCAGGCGAGCCAGTCGAAGCCGTCGTGCTACGGGAAGAGGTACTTTTCGACTAGTAACTTCTAAGGGATTGGAAGGATACAGATGGTAAAATGTGGGCTGCATGTTTGAGCGGGATGTGGAAGAGAACATCTTCAGGCGCCGCCTCATGAAGGAGGTTGGGCCGTGCGTACCCGTACACTTTTCGTTCTACTCGCCGTCGGTAAAGGTTCAGGTTATGGCGTCTGCCGAGCATTTGTCGGGGGCGAACGGACGTTACATAGGCGACGCGGTGACGATCGAGTTCGTCCCTGAAGACGCGGCAGCGGTAGAGCGGGTACGCGAGTACGTCTGGCGCTGGGAGGAGCACAACGCTTTCACGGCGGTTCGTAAGGTTAACCACTTAAGGCGCGGTGCTGACCCCGAGAGTGTAGAGGGCCTCCTCGAGCTGGTGCGCGGCGTAGACAAGCGGGCGGCCGCCAAGGCCTCGGAAGCCGTCGGCCCCGACGAGCTCAAGGAGATTATAGAAGCGGACGATGCCAAAGCCCTGGCGCGCCTGCCAGGCTTGGGCGAGAAGCGGGCGTACGCGGTTGTCGAATTCTACAGAAACGAGCGGAGCGGCCGCCGCTTTCTCTATGCCGCAAACCGCAACGACCGCTTCCGCGGGTCTCCGGTCGTCACGGTGCTGGACCTTGACGGTGACCTCGAGGAGCAGGTCTTCTATCATGCCGAGCGGGCGAAAGCCTTAGGCGTAGAAGACCCTCTGAGCACGAACGAGCCGCCGGGCCACACCACGGTCCGAAATGCGAACCTCATGCGCCCTTTGCCGATGACGCCTTCGCTCATGAACCGGAGCGTCTACTACCCGGAGCAGGTCGAGCTCTTCGCCAATGTCTTAAGGCGCGTCCTCGTCGATGGCGAGAGGCTCGCGGGGGTGGGCGCTCTGCGGATACAGCGTGGCAAGCTCTTCCACCTGGTCAAGCTCCCCGGCATCGGTTTGAAGACGCGGGCTCGCGTGGTGGCGAGCGGCCTCCTCGACGAGGAGTATACCTACGAGAACCTGATCGGTGTCCCAGGCCTCACCGAAGCGCAGGCCCGAACTATTGCCGAGGCGGCGAAGAACGGCGCTACGTCCAGCGTGGAGGTCCGTGTCTCCTAGCCTCTACGGTTTCGTAAAGGGCCGCGAGCCAGTAACCCCTGAGGAGATTACCCAAGAATTTCTCTCCCTACCGGGTCTCAACGGTGATGCGCATCCTTATGTCGAGGAACTCGTCGCGGACGACCCGCGTTTTCTCTGTGACGCTCAAGGGGCGGTGCGTACGGCTGACCTGGTGTCGCTCGCTCCCTACGACGCGCCGTACGTTGTCTTCGACGTCGAGACCACGGGTTCTTCGGCGGAGAAGGGCGCGATCACGGAGATCGGGGCCCTCAAGGTGATGCGCGGGCAGGTGGTGGACGAGTTCGCGACGCT
>DATHAB010000140.1:0-3205 GCA_035296885.1 Rubrobacteraceae bacterium | reverse complement strand
CCGGCAACCACATCCACGCCTGTCGATATTACGGTTTGCCAATCCACGCTACCCTCCGAACACCCTCCGCCGCCAGGGCCTCTGTACGCCCTCCTGAGGCCCTCTACGATACATCTTCCATGACCCCGTGGGACTTCTGGTGACACGAGCGACACAGCACCACGAGATCCTCCGGCCTTTCGTCACCGTAGTTTTGGTAGCTGTTGTGGTGGACGTCAAGCGTCGCGTCGTGGCTGCTACACATCTGGCACCTGTATCGGGCTCGCGTAAGCGCCTGCACCCTCTGCACCTGCCACTCGGGCTGCTTTCGATACTCCGCAAACGGCATCTTCCGCAGTTGCGCGGTCCTCGCCTGCTGGGCAAGTCTTCTCAGGCACTGCTCCTCGTTATGGAGTTGAAGCCGGAGCTCGGTGCAAGAGTCGCACAGCAGGGACACGTCCCCTGGGTCTCCCGCTCGGGCGCAGGAGATGGCACGCAATGCGCGTCTCAGGCGCAGGAGGTCCCTCCGGTCGCGGACGACAAGAAGCTCGCCACAGTCCAAGCATCGAAACAGAGAGATGGGCTCCGACGCAGCAACGGCCCACACCTCACGTCCGCTCAGGCCGAACATGTCGGAGATCGTCGCCGTCGGCACGTCGAGTTCGATGAGTAGGGGGATGAGGCTGTTCCTCAACTCTACGTCACCACCCACCTGTACGCCGGCGGAGAAGCAAGCGCTCCACTGTGCACCCTTGTTGTCCCGCAGCGTCTCCCTCGCCGCCTCGATCTGACCCTCATCGACTGGTAGCCAAAGTCGCTCTGGCGAACTGGCAGGGTCTGAGTTACGCTTACACACGCAGCACCTCCTAGGTGTTGGCTCAGGAGATACGGCGGGGGAGCGACCAAACTCTAATTCCCCGCCGTATCTCAATGACTATGATCTTCATCATAGAGGTACATTCTCGGTTTACAGCAAAATGGCGAAAATTTTCCCCTGGCGCCCTTTTCTGACCACTAAAGATCCCTCTACGATCATTGCACTCTGTGCACAAGCGCCACGGCTTTAGACTCTGTTTTTGTGGCTTAGAAATAGGAAATTCCGGCTAGCTGGTTGTTCACGATCCCGTCCTCGTCGTTGTCAGTCCTTATCAAGTGGTGACTCATGTGGTGACTATAGTCACCTCGTACATTACAATTCCGGCGAATCAGACGAATAAGGGCAAAAGGTAGGGAATAATGGCCTTTATCCGACAAAAGAGGATGGGCCGCCATAGGCACTATCAGGTAGTCCGCAACTATCGCGAAGAGGGGAAACACAAGCAGGAGACGCTTTGCCACCTCGGACGGTACTCGTCCCTAGAAGAGGCCATAGACGAAGTAAGCAAAGAGGTAAGACGCACCGAAGAGAAGGCTGCTGAGAGCAGGGAGCGGTCCCAAGAAGCGAAGGAGCATCTCTTAGATACCTATGGAGCTGAATTAGGCTACAAGATACCAAGCAAGGACGAAGTACTCCCCCGGTGGAGAGATCTATGCTATGAACGGCAATGGGAATATCGGCTAGCCGATAGCTACTCATTAGATGGAGAAGCGAAGGAACATCGGCAGGCCGAATGGATCACTGAGTGCAGAATGTACGAAGCTCTCTTCACATATCACACGCTGCTAGATTTAGCAGTGGACTATGACAAGATGGCTAGTGTCAACCGAATGAGACTTAACAAGCTGGTGGCAATAAGCCAGAAGTACTTCTACAGCGGTTTGCAGTGTAGTTGACCCGCTTCACAATCAGCGACGCAGAAACGCTTACTCGGACTAGCTCTGCAAGCGTTCACGAAGCTATGGTTTGCATGGGTCAATATCATTGCAACCCGCTGTAGGTTGTCACCCTCCGAACATCCTGCGCCACCAGGGCCTCTGTACGCACTCCTGAGCGCTTGGGACATCGGACCGGGGCTCTGGCCCTATCCGGTTCCTCCGCGACCTCTGAGGGCGATCCTGGCGGCTCTGGCGGCGCTTCTTGCGGGGCTTCTAGCTCGGGCAAGCGGTCCATGAGCCTTGCCAGCAAGGTATCCGCCCTGCGCCTCGCTTCGCGCTCCTCCTCGACCTGCTCCTCGAGGTAGCGGATGCGCGCCTTCATCTCCTCGTAGAGGCGATCTTCACCCGGGCGGGGATAGGTCGGTTGCGCCTGGGCGGTTGGTCGGTCGGTAGCGCCCATGACGACCAACACCCGACCACCCTCGCGCACGGTTGGTCGGTCGACGCCTGGTCTCCGCCCGATCTCTGGTCCTCTCCCACGGCCCCATGCTGGACCCTTCGGAGGCCTCGCGCAAGCCCTTAGAAGCCATCCTCGCGCCGCTGTGCTATGCGAATTAACGCACCAGCTGCTACCGCATGCGTCCGAACCTGTGAGACATCGACCAGTAGGCCAGGGCGGTGGCGAGGACGAGGTCATCGTGGGGCGTCTCGCGTGGGTCATTGGAATAGGAGTCGTGGCCGGTTTTCTGGTTGACCTTCATCTCGTAGCCGGCCAGCTCCTCGGCGAGGGCCTCGAGGTAGGTAAGCCCGCGTGGGATCTTGATGGACTTCTCTTCAAAGCGCACCCGGAGGGGATGGACGAGATCCCTCTTCGGCACGCGCCAGATGCCACCCTCCTTGTTGGCTTGTTGCCCGGCGGTGATGAGTACGGGCAGGATCTCACGCACCGGCAGCCGTGCCTTCTTGAGGTCCTGAAAGACTGCGAGCCCGACGCCCGTGACATCCGCGGCCAGGCGCGTCCTACCAGCCAGCGGCTCGCGGGAGAAGAACTCCTTTAGCCTGTCCACCACCTCCGGGTAAGGCGTGCCGAGCTCGAAGCGCATCAGGTGGACAAGGCGATGCTCGAGCTGGGTTTCGATGTCGAGGTGCTCCTCGTGCTTGTAGACGCGCTCCATGATGGCGAATGCTGTGTAGTCTGAAAGCTGCCCGATGTCGAGGCCAGCGAAGTAGCTCAGGCGCCCCTTAGGCAAACGCCCTCCTGCCATATAGTGCGTCACTTAACACCACCTCCGAACAAGGGCTCAAACTCGTCAGTGATGGCAGCCCGGATGTCATCGTAGCGGAACACAGCGTCGATGTTCTCACCGAAGATACACATGTACTCCTGCTCATAGCGCCACTGCCCTAGAGCGCGGCGCTCCTCGGCGAGAAACTCCGGCGAGATTCTTGGCACCTCGTTAGCCGTCACCCT
>DATHAB010000139.1:0-3351 GCA_035296885.1 Rubrobacteraceae bacterium | reverse complement strand
AGGCCGAGAGCGAGCGCGAGAGGCGGGCGAAGATCATCGCCGCCGAGGGTGAGTACCAGGCCTCGGAGCGCCTCCGTCAGGCCGCCGACCGCCTGGAGAGCCCCACGGCGTTGCAGCTTAGGATGTTCCAGACGATGGGGGAGATCGCCGTCAACCAGAACTCCACCATCATCCTGCCTGTTCCCGTAGACCTGATCCGGCCCTTCATGGAATCTCAGGACGGATCCGGATCATACGGCCAGGAAGTGAGGGCGGCGCGGCGCGAGGAGGAGAAAGAGGCCGAGCGGTTGTATGAGGAGGCCGTCGGAGAGGTCACACGCGAGGTGTCGAGCGAGGAGGTTCCTACCGAGATGCCAGACGCGGAAGCCACCCATTAATTGCCTCTCAAAGTCTCGATAGGCTCCAACTGAAAGCTTTACGAGCCTACGAAACGGGCAAGAGAGGCCTCTTTCTCCGCGATGTGCCAACGAAAATGTACTCTTGAGCCACCGTTGTGCTACTTTCTAGAGAATTTCTTTAGTACTACTTCGTTAATTACTTGAGAGCCGATAGAAAAGTCCTTCTTGAAGGGTCCCTGGTAGACAAAAGCGCTCTCTCTGTAGGTTCCGATTTCGGCGCCTTTCGGCCCGAACAGCCCTAATAATCCGGGGTCATTTTCTACCAATCTCTAGCGGCTCTCTGCGGCCGAGCATCGATCTAACGAAGTAGTACTAGGCACTCAGGTGCATAGAGGGGTGCGAAGTCCTGCACCCGACGTTTCGGATAGTGCAATCTGGGTATATGTGTGGTAAGAATATAGTAGCCAAGTTCTACTATCATGGAGGCATCAAGTGCAGACCACGAGAAACATAGACAAGACGACGCGCACCGTTCGCGAGATGGCGGAGGTCCAGCGCGACTCCTACGAGGCTCTCGCCGAGAACCTCGCGGCCGCCCAGCGCCGCACCATCGGGCTGGCCGAGGGCGGGCTCGAGTTCATGAGGCTGCAGGAGCAGAGCGCCCGTGCGGCCCAGGAGTGGTTCGCAGGTGGCGTGAAGTTGCTCCAGCTCCAGCAGCGTAACGCCGAGTACGTGCGGGGCTGGTCGAACGACGCCGTAGAGGCTATGCGCGAACAGACCGAGCAGAACGTGCAAACGGCAGAGGCCTTCGCGCGGGGCATAAGCAAGCAGCAGGAGGGCTTCCGGGCGCTCACCCGGGTCTGGGCGGGGACCTACAGGGATTTCTTCTCCCCCTTCGCCTACTTCCAGGAAGGCCTGAGGACGACCCAGCAGGCCGCCCGGGAGGGGTTGGAGGCCACCGAGCAGGTAGCCCGGCAGGGGCTAAGGGTCGCCGAGGGAGCCACGGAGAAGACCGATAAGGTACTCCGCCAGACCGAGGAGGCCACCAAGCGGGCGGAGCGCGAGGCAGCAGTCCTCGCCGCCCTCAAGACTGCGGACTACGAGGAGTTAACCGTCGATGAGATCTCCGGGAGACTCGACGGTCTCTCTGTCCGGCAGCTCGAGCAGGTTCGCGAGTACGAGAAGGACAACAAGAACCGCGAGACCCTCATCGAGCGGATCGACCGCAAGATAAGGACCAAGAACACCTAACGCAATCGCTTTCAAAGGGAGCACTGAGGGCCGGGACCGACGTCTCGGCCCTCTTCTTATCCGTCGTCATGCTCCGTTCCTCGTCTTGGCGAACGTCCAAGAGCTCTGGACTTGCGAACCTCGTAGAGTTTGCGAGGTGGTTGAATAACTCCCTTGGTGCCCGCATTGACGCCAGATCGGGTACGACACCCGCCAGTTTTGGGGCTTTTTATTTGCTCGACCATCGGAACAAGCATCCTAGGGCTCGGTTTCCGAAGGCAGCTCCGTTAGGACGGAGGAAAGTATCGATCGAAGTCTCTGGGGGCTTACTCGACCCGAATGTCCCCCTGGACATCACTCACCAGTTCCCAAGGCTCTACCCCTAATGCCTTGGCGAGCTTTCGCCGGGTCTTCGGACGCGCGCCGCGCTTGCCCAACTCAAGATCCGCTATGGTCGCCCGCGAAACCCCGGAGCGTTCGGCCAGCTCCATCTGCTAATACGATGCCCGTTCCCTCAACTCCCGTAGACGCGTCGGCTTCAGCACTCCTGTCCTTCCAGACCTTTTCGTACAAGTCTAATACTAAAATTTGGCAAATTCAAGACAATTGTGATACAATCAAGGTGTTATGGGACGCCCAATGATGTGGGGGAAGCGGGAGGTGCGGACATGCGAAACGGTATCATCGGGATTGTGATAGTAGTCGTGGTGGTGATAATCGTGCTTCAGTTCCTGTAGTTTCGCTAGGGTCTGGAGGTTTGCCGCAGAAGGGAAGTAGCCGTGGAAAGAGGAAGCAGAGAAGACAAGAACAGAGGGGCGATGGACAAGGCCAAGGGCCACCTCAAGGAGGCGGGCGGCGCCCTGAGCGGGGACAGGAGCAAGAAGTCCGAGGGACGCTCGGATCAGAGGAAAGGCACCGCCAAGGAGAAGAAGGGCAACCTGAAGGATCTCTTCAAGTAGACGAATTCTGTCTAACGGGCCGGCGTCCCACACCAGGACGCCGGCCCGTTCTTTGACGATCATAATTCGACCCTGCGTGGCCCGTGATCCGGCTTCTGGAAACCCTACGGCTCGCGAAGGTGACCAGCAAGGTGGAGGAGGGTTGGGACAAGCACCGTCGCATCCCTCCGATGGCCGCCTGCCCCGCTCGCACCTCCGCGGCCGACCAACCGAAAAGCGGCTAAGTCGTTTTGTGCCTCTTTTCGGGACGGTGATGCAAGCGGCCTTTCGGGTGCTTTGCAACCCGTGCGATAACCCATGCGCTTGAGGAGCAGGGTTGTCATTCCGGCCTGGTAGTCCTTCAGAAGGAACCGGTGACATATGTGGACGACGAAAGGTGAGGTAATGGAGAGCTTGAAGCTAAGAGCGCGGGTGATCTGCAACCCGGCGTCCAGTGGGGGGAGCCACGAGCCCGAAGAGCTGCACCGAGAGCTGGAAGGCTACGATCTTGAGTCGATCACTACGGGGAGCCCCGGAGACGCCACGGAGGCTGCCAGGGAGTGGCGCGACGGCCTGCTCATAGTCGTCGGGGGCGACGCTACGATCAGCGAGGTCGTCAACGGCCTCGGAAGGGCGGGGTTTCCCGAGGGTGTCACCCTGGCCATCTTGCCGGCAGGAACCGGCAACGACCTCGCCGAAACCCTGGCCATACCCGACGATCCCGACGAGGCCGAAGCCATCTTACGCCACAACCGGGTGCGGACCCTCGACGTGGTCCGGGTCCTTTCGGAGGGCGTTGGCGAGCAGTTCTTCATAAACGTGGCCACGGGAGGGCTGGGGGCTGA
>DATHAB010000138.1:0-12247 GCA_035296885.1 Rubrobacteraceae bacterium | reverse complement strand
GAACGTCACGAGCGGAGATGACTACTAGGATCTACGGTAGCCTGATTCGCAAAAACCCCGATGGCTCTCAACGTCTTGATGCTTCTCTCGCCACTCCTCGCTGGTAGCGTCGACGGTCGAACCAGCGCATCACAAGCCAATGAGCAATCTTTCCCGCATGCTCGCTCCAAACTCCCAATAGCCGTGCCAATAGAGGCAAAGGAGCTTAGGGCCGCTATTGAATGATGGATAACTGACGGTTGCTTACCGGCCAGAAAGTTAGAACTTTATTTGTGCGCTCGTCCTGTTTAGCGGGTTTGCCGTAGAGAGTCAGTAATTTGACCGCTATACTGGCGGTTAGGATGGAGAGGGTCAGACTTACACCGCCCGAGAAAACAGGGGCGCGAGGCGCCAAGGCGCGCCTCTACATCCGCTGGATGCCACATGTCGGCGCCGAGGCGGTCGCCCTGTACGAGCTCTTGCGTCTCCTCCCCGACGTCGGTCAGGACTCCGTCGAGGTCGAGGAGCTTGCCGACCTCTTGCGCTCCACCTCGGAGAGCGTCGAGACCTCGCTCGAGGTCCTCATCGAGCACGGTTTCGCGACTAGACACGACGGCTGGGTTGAGGTTTTGGAACACCCGCCGGTAGCCCGTGGAGCCGTGGAGCCCAGCGACGCCTGGAAAGACGTCCCCGTCCGCGAGATCGAGGTGGTGCGGGCGGAGCCGGAGGGGGTTTCGCCGGACGATTACTTCCGTTTTATGGGTTCCTTGCCGGCGCCGCATATCCTGGAGTTTCTGAACGGGTACTGCGAGCGGGATGGGCTCGAGCCAGCGGTGGTCTTGGAGGCTTTGAAGATCGCCAGCGAGCGGGACGCAAGAAGGGTGGGCTACGTGAGGAGTATCCTCGAGCGGTGGGTCGAGCGTGGGGTGAAGACCGTAAAGGACGTGGAGCGCTTCGAGAAGGACCGCCGCTTGAGGCTTGTCGAGGAGAGCGGGCTCTCGGGGCTCAAGGGCGGGGCTTTAAAGGTTAGGGAGGGGGTGAGGGATGGAGCCGATCAAGGATCTGCTGCCCGACGCCGGGAAGGCTATGAGTGGCTCTTCGGCGAGTAGGAAAAATGCTGCGGGACCTGCGCTCAGGCTTGACGACAAGATCTGCCCGCACTGTGGCCAGGATCTGGAGGCCGAGTTCTTTGAGTTCCCGCCGGCCCTTCAGCGGAAGTACGGTAAGCCCGGCGAGTGGTACTACCACCCCTGCACCCCTGAGTGCGAAAAGAAGAACGAGCGGCGCGAGTGGGAGCTGATGCGCCGCGATGCCCGCGTTGCGTCCCTTAAAGAACGCAGCGGCCTCTCCAAACGTATGAGGGGCTACACTTTAGCCAACTTCAGGCCTACTATTAGCCCCTCCGCCTCGCGGGCCCGCATGAGGGTAGACGAGTACCTCGAAAACTGGGAAGAGAACCGGGAGGCTGGGAAGGGGCTCTACTTCTGCGGCGACGTAGGCGCTGGGAAAACGCACCTTGCGGTCGCGCTGATGAACGAGCTTATTCAGCGGAAGCGGGTGCCCTCGCTCTTGGTGACCGTGCCGGAGCTTTTGGACAACCTGCGCGGAGCGTACAACGATCCGGGACGCGACCTGGACGAGTGGATGGCGGCCGTCCAGAATGCAGACTTCCTAGTGCTGGACGACCTTGGGAGCGAGCGAGCCACAGATTGGGTGCGAGAGCGTATCTTCGTGATTGTCAACCACCGCTACCGAGAGGCTTTGCCGACCGTCTTTACCTCGAATATAGGTCCCAAGGACCTGGCCGAGCAGCTGGGCGAGCGAACGGCGAGCCGGATCATCGCAATGTGCGACTGGATCTCCCTCGAAGGCGACGATTACCGGGAGACTGCTGCGAAGGAAAGGCGTTAGGGGGTAGCAAAGACATGAGAGACGAGTTTCTCATTACACGCCAGGGCAAACAATACGTCCTTTTCGCCGGTCTTCTGGATGAGGCCCACAACCGGGGCCTCAAAGGCATAGACACCGAGCTTATCCAGGTCCCGACCGAAGAGAACGGACGGGTGGCTGTCGTCAAGGCGCGAGTAGAGATGGAGGACGGCAGTACCTTCTCCGGCATCGGCGACGCTTCGCCGGAGAACGTCGGAAGAAGCATTGTGCCGCACATCATCCGCATGGCCGAGACTCGGGCCAAGGCTCGAGCCCTCCGTGACGCGGTGAACGTTGGCGCGGTAGCCCTAGAGGAGCTCTCCGACACCGACGACGCCCCGCCCGTCGATTATCCGCCCCCACGCGCCCTTCGAGACGCCTCTCAGAGGCCATCAGCAGACGATAGGACCACGACGTCTCCTTCTGCCGACTCCACTTCGAACGGTAGAGCCGGTACCGACTCACCTGAGGCTGCCCAAGAAGGGGATTCCCAGAGGACTAACAGGCGAGGCGGTAGGGGCTCTTCCCAAAAGGCGCGTAAGAGCCAGGTTGACCTTCTCAAGACCCTCGCCGAGGAGCTCAGGGGCGAGAACGGTGTCGCCCGCCTCGAAAGCCGCATCGGTAAGCCTTTGAGCGAGCTTTCCCGCGCCGAGGCCGACGAGTGGATCGATCGCCTTACCCCGGCCGAAGGAAGAGAGTAGCCGCTCGAGGCTATGCCTTTCCTGCCCTTTATGTCTTCTTACTCCTCCTCCTCCTCCTCCTCCTCTACGGCCCTAGCTGCGGGCTCTCTTGCCCATGTCACAGGCAGTTCAGCCTCCTCCCGCGGGTTCGCTGGTCGTAAGCTTCATAGATGTGAGACGAGGTGACGCAGTCCTCCTCCAGCTTAGCGGCAAGAGCTACCTCAGGGGCGCCGATAAGCTCCGAGGGGGAGCGAACGTGGTGAACTTCTTGAAGATTCGGGGTATCTATCGACTCTACATTGTCGTCGCCAGCAACCCTACTGCCGATTGCGTTGGGAGCTTCCTCAAAGTGTTCGCGCTTATAAAGTCCAGGCGGGCTGCCTTTGGAGATTCTAAGGAGATCTTTACCTTCGCGCCTTTCTGCGCAGGTACGTGACGAGGGGTCGCTGTGGTAGAGGAGGTGCGTACCGGGTGCAAGAGGGAGTGACAAGACGCCCAGGCGGACATTTGGTCACAAAACTCCAGCCGCTTGGGCTCATCTTCCAGGTCAGATAGGTGAAGGCTACGGTTAGCGATAGAATCGTTCAAAGTCCAAGAAAGATGCAATTATCCCTGGAACAAGCGTGTTCGAGCGTCAGTGGTACCTCGTCTTCTTCCTTCTCCTTCACTTTGTACCCTGTAAAGGAAAGGCACTCTGCCGCGGGAAGTTACGGTATGAGTGAGAAGTTATAGTAATACCTGCGCTAAAGACATAATGGTTTAAACTTAAAGTTAAGGCATCATAAGTTATGAAGGATAGAGAGGGAACATTGAAGAGGGTTGTGAAGAGAAAGCGGAACGCCAGGCATTAAGCAGCCCTGATGGAGTTGCTAGGATGAATAATCCGGTCTGGATCGTGGCGCTACAAAAGCTAACTGGAGTCGCCGTGGCCGTATTAGATATGCACAGGGTCAGCCTATGGCGATACAAAGAAAACGGCTCGAAAACTACTTGTGAAAACTTGTATGACGTGTGCATCAGGCTGGGGTGCGCCGACCCGTCGGGCAGAGGCACATGACGGCGCGGGAGCACGGTGCAAGAGGAGGCCAGAGGGGCACGACCCGCGTGCCGCTGCGCGTGCTCGTAGTCGAGGACTCAGAGGCAGACGCCCTGCTGCTCGTGCACGAGCTCAGGCGCGGGGGCTACGAGCCCATCTACCGGCGGGTCGATACCCCCGAAGCTATGGAGGAGGCGCTCGGGGACGCGACCTCTTGGGACGTCGTCGTCTCCGATTATCACATGCCGCGCTTTGAGGCCCCGGAGGCGCTTAAGATACTGCGGCGGCAGGGGTACGATACGCCATTCATTATCATTTCCGGCAGAATCGGGGAGGATGTGGCTGTCGAGGCGATGAAGGCCGGAGCGCACGACTACATCATGAAGGACAATATGACGCGGTTGTGCGCCACCATAGAGCGGGGACTCGAGGAAGCCGAGGCGCGGCGGGAGCGCAAGCAGGCTGAAGAAGCACTCAGGGCCTCGGAGGCCAGCTACCGCGCGATCTTCGATTCCTCCAACGACGCCATCTTTGTGCACGATCTGGAGACCGGTGCTATCCTAGATGTAAACCAAAAAGCGTGCGCGATACTCGGCTACTCCCGGAAAGAGCTTCGCCAACGCCACCTCGGAGACTTCAGTGCGGGCGAGCCACCGTATACGGCGGAGAACGCGCTACGACACTTCCGCAATAGCCGCCGAGGGTGAGCCGCAGGTCTTCGAATGGTTGAGCAAGAACCGCTTCGGCAGGCTGTTCTGGAGCGAGGTGACTCTGAATCGGGCTATGATCGGCGGCCACGAGCGACTGCTGGCGAACGTACGCGATATCACCGAGCGCAAAGAAGCCGAAAAAGCCCTGCGTCGTGCGCACGACGAGCTGGAAGCGCGCGTCGTGGAGCGTACCGCCAAGTGGGCAGCTGCGAACTCCGCGCTGCAGGTCGAAGTCGCCGAGCACGAGCAGACCGAACAAGAGCTGCTGCAAAAGACCTCCGAGCTACAAGCGGTTTTTCAGGCGTTACCAGATCTATATTTCCGTCTCGACTCCGAGGGCACCATCCTTGACTATCAGGCTGGTCGCGACTCGAATTCATACGTCGCCCCGCAAGAGTTCCTGGGCAAAAGAATGCAGGACGTGCTGCCGCGGGAGGTGGACCGCCAGTTCGAGGAAGCCCTACGGCAAGTCGCGGTAAAAGATGAGAGCGCTTGCATCGAGTATTCGCTGGCTCTGCCTGAAGGCGATAGGAATTTCGAGGCGCGCTTGGTACGCCTGCGCGGCGAGCAAACCATCACCATCGTGCGCGACATCACCGACCGTAAGCAAGCCGAAGCGGAACTACAGCGTCGCGAAGAGCACTTCCGCTCGCTGATCGAAAACGCCTCAGATATTATTACTATCTTAGACGGCCAGGGCATTATCCATTACCAAAGCCCCGCTGCGCCACGCACCACCGGACGTTCGAACGAGGAGACGATCGGCAAAAGCGCCTTCGCGTATTTCCACCCGGAGGATATCGCTCACACCGTTGCGACTTTAGCAGAAGTTGTAAACAACCCCGGCACTACCCATTCGGTGGAGTATCGTTTTCGCCACAGAGATGGTTACTATATGACCTTCGAGTCTGTAGGTCGTACCCTTTTGCCCGACTCGGCAGCGGCTGGCGTCGTCGTCACTCGCGTGACGTCACCGGGCGCAAGCAGGCAGAGGAAGAGCTCCGGCAGGCGAAAGAGGAGGCCGAGACGGCCAACCGCGCCAAGAGCGAGTTCCTCTCTCGCATGAGCCACGAGCTGCGAACTCCGATGAACAGCATTTTGGAGTTCGCGCAGCTTCTGGCGCGCAAGCGCTACCGCCCGATCAGCGGCGGGGCGTGGATCATATCCTCAAGGGTGGCCGGCACCTGCTCGAGCTTATCAACGAAGTGCTCGACATCGCGCGCATCGAAACCGACCGCCAGCAACTCTCGCTGGAGCCGGTACATGTAGGCAGCATTCTGCAGGAAGCGCTCAATCTGATCCAGCTGCTCGCCACCCAGCACGGCTGCCGGATCGAGAACAGCGTCGCCGCGGACTCTGACTATTACGTGTTGGCCGATCGCCAACGCCTCACGCAGGTGCTGCTGAACTTGCTCTCCAACGCCGTGAAATACAACCGTCCGAGAGGGAGTGTCTACGTATCGTGCGAGAAGGTTTCTGGCGAGTCGGCGTCGGGCGGAACAACCCCGGACGCGAACTACCAAGGAGAGCGCCTGTGGATTCAGGTGAGCGACACCGGACCGGGCATCACGCCGGAAAAGATGGAGCGGCTTTTCGTTCCCTTCGACCGGCTGGGAGCCGAGCAATCAGACGTTGAGGGCACGGGCCTGGGGCTGGCGCTTTCCAAGCGGCTGATCGAGGCCATGGGCGGCACCATGACGGCGGAGAGCGAGGTCGGTCGAGGTAGCACGTTCGCCGTTGAGCTGGATCTTGTCGAGAGCCCGCTAGAGCGGTTGGAGCAAAGCAGGCATGGTGCGACTATACCGAGCGAGATCGCTGGGCCCCAGAGATCTGGGACGCTGCTCTACATCGAGGACAACTTAGCTAACCTCGGCCTGGTCGAAACCATCCTCTCCGAGCGTGCCGGAGTCACGCTGCTGTCGGCGCTACAGGGACGTGTGGGCCTTGATCTTGCGTCAGAACACCACCCGGATTTGATACTGTTGGATCTGCACCTGCCGGACATGGCGGGCGATAAGGTACTGAAGCGACTGAAAAGCCAGCCACGCACGCGCGACATTCCGGTCATAGTCATCAGCGCCGACGCTACGCCGAGCTGCGTCGAGCGACTACTGCAAGCTGGCGCGAGGGGCTACCTAACGAAGCCGCTTAACGTCGAGCAGTTCCTCGCGACCATAGACGAAGCCCTGAGAGAGAAATAGGCTTGCTGCTCAAAGACTTAAAAGACGCCACTATCCTTATAGTGGACGACCAGGAAGCCAACATCGAATTGCTGGAAGGTTTCCTAGCAGACGATTACACCAACATCAAGAGCACCACCGATCCGCGCCGAGCGCTGCCGCTTTTCGACGCGCTGGCCCCCGATCTGATCCTGCTCGACCTGCACATGCCGCACCTGGACGGCTTCGCGGTGATGGAGCAACTTCAGGCGTGCATCCCGCCGGGCGCCTACTTTCCTATCCTGGTTCTCACCGCTGATATCAGCCCCCAGGTCAAGCAGCGCGCGCTGTCCGAGGGCGCCAAGGATTTTCTTTCCAAGCCGTTTGACCCCGACGAGGTTCAGGCGCGTATCAAAAATCTGCTGGAGACGCGGCTTCTTCATCTCCAACTCGAGAATCGCAACCGGGTTCTAGCACAAGCGATGCGCAAGCTGGACGAGGAACGCGAGCTTTCCGAGCAACTGCTGCTAAACGTTCTGCCGCGCTCGATCGCCGACCGTCTCAAGCGCGAAAAAGGTACCATCGCTGACAGGTTCTCCGAGGCCACTGTGCTATTCGCCGACATCGTAAACTTCACGCCGGTTTCATCACGTCTGGCTCCCGAAGAAGTTGTCGCCTGGCTCAACGACGTGTTTTCGTCACTAGACCGCTTGGCCGAGCAACACCGCATGGAAAAGATCAAGACGATCGGCGATTGTTACATGGTTGTCAGCGGCCTACCAACGCCGCGCCCCGACCACGCCGAAGCCGCTGCCGATTTGGCGTTGGCCCTGTGCGACGAGATGACGAACCGCGTAGCGCCGGACGACGAGCCGGCGCGTATGCGCATCGGCCTCCATTCTGGTCCTGTCGTGGCTGGTGTCATTGGTACCCGCAAGTTTGCCTACGATCTGTGGGGCGATACGGTTAACATCGCAAGCCGCATGGAGTCGCACGGCGTCGAAGGCGCCATCCAAGTAACAGAGGCAACGTACCAGCTGCTACGGCACCATTACGAATTCCAAGAACGCGGCGCCGTTGAGATTAAGGGCAAAGGCGTGATGCAAACCTACTTTCTGACTGGCAAGCTTGCGGGACGTAAACGTATGGAGTGAACTAACGTACTAAGATTACTTGCGCGACGATGAGGGCTATATATCCTGGGAGCCCTTCTTCGGCGACAGGGCTACACAATCGGGCTTGAGCAGAAAAGGGGTGTAAGAGTGAGGCGCGAGCCCGGGGCAGCTATAAGCTTCAAGCTCAACCAACACACTTTTCGAACCCCCGCGAAGGTTGCAAGAAGCCTCGCTCGAGGCTTCTTACTTCACGCCTCTTCATCGTTTTACTCCTCCTCGTGGGCTGTGGGCTCTGGCTCGCACCGCAAACGGCTCAGCCTCCGCCCACAGGCTCGGTACTCGTGAGCTCCATAGATGTAGGATAAAGTGACCCAATACTCGTCCAGGGTGGCAGCAAAAGCCACCCTAAGCATCTTGATCATGGACGACCGCGAACTCTATGAAGATGTTGGTGGCGAAGGAGGGGTCGAATCCCTTGCGTCGTGCAGTACACGGTTCACAGAACGTACCTGACGCTCTCGGGCGGTGATACGGTTTGAAGAACGCGCGTTCTCCTGTAAGCTGTAATCTTCGGGTGTGGACCGAGAAGGGCCAAGAAGCTACTGTGCGTATCACGATCACAACTGGTGGGTCGCGTGGCGACGTGCAGCCCTACGTAGCCCTGGGCCTAGGCCTCAAAGCCGCCGGTCACGAGGTCCTCCTCGCTGCTCCTGCCGCCTTCCAAGATCTAGTGCTCGGGCGGGGCTTGAGGTTTTATCCGATCGCCTTAGACCCACTGGAAAGCGTCAGACGGCAGCTCGAGGATGGGAGCGCGAACCTGCTTCGGTTCGCCAAAAGGTCTAGAGACATCTTTCAGCAGTTTATCGAGGGGGACCTGCGGGCGTGCCTGGAGGCCTGCCGAGGGGCCGATGCGGTGGTCTACTCGTCAGTCGGCTTTCTGGGCCACAAGATCGCGCAAGAGCTGGAGCTTCCTAGAGTAGGAGCGATGTACGGGCCACTCTTAAGCTCCACCCACTGCTTCCCGAGCTCCTGGGTGCCCGTTCTTTCCGGAGAACTCGCGCTTTGCTGTGAAGACCGCCGTAGCCTGAAGTCTCCCAGGAGGCTCTATAATCGCCTGAGCTACATCTTATCTCAGCAGGCATTATGGCAGTTCATGAGGGCCCCGGTGAACGGGGCTTTGCGCGCCGAGCCCAGACTGCTACCTTACCCCTTCCGTGGTCCCTTCGGGGAGCTGTGGAGGTCGCGGGAGCCGATCTTGCATGGCTGGAGCCGGCACGTTTTGCCCCACCCGCTCGACTGGGGGGAACACCTCCCGGTTACCGGCTACTGGTTCTTGGACCGCCCCCGAGATTGGCGGCCACCTGCTGAGCTGAATGATTTCCTCGGTTCGGGTCCTGCCCCGGTGAGTGTAGGCTTCGGCAGCATGAGCGGCGGCGACCCCGAGCAGCTAACCTATACGGTGTTGGGCGCGCTCAAGTCCGCTGGCCAGCGGGGCGTCCTTTTAACAGGTTGGGGCGGCGTGTCGAACGCTGATCTGCCCGACGAGATCTTCAAGGTCGAGGAGGTGCCCCACGACTGGCTCTTTCCTCGCGTCGTCGCGGCGGTTCACCACGGGGGCGCCGGTACGACGGCCGCTTCTTTGAGGGCCAGGGTGCCCACCATTGTCGTGCCCTTCTTCGCCGACCAGTCCTTCTGGGGCGCCAGGGTTGCGGGGTTGGGCGTAGGGCCGAGCCCCATCCCACGTAAAAAGCTCTCGGCTGAGCTACTCGCGGGGGCGATCCGGCAGGCCACCACCGACGCGGGGATGCGCAAGCGGGCACGGCTGTTGGGAGAAAAGATCCGTACAGAGGACGGCGTGGGGCGGGCGGTCGAGGCCTTCCACCTCCACGTCGGGCGAGCGTAGTCGACGGCACCAAGCGGGATAAGGCACCCGAGAGGGGTAAAAACTGGGGGCGGATTGCTGTTTCGGCGGTAGGGGGTCGTAGTAGAAAGGGAAAAGGATGCGTTTGAGTGGGGGCGAGCCGCAGGGTAACCCAACAGAGTACGAGGATCGATGGGAACGGGCGGCGAGCGTGCGTAACGTGGCACGACGAGAGTTGCTCGGCGAAGTATCGATCAGCATCGTGAAGAACCTCGAAGGAGACTGGAAAGTGGAGCGCCTGAGCGGCCCGGTGCCGATGCCCTTTGTCTGGAAGCGGATCAGGGGCGGCCGGGGTGAGACCCACGTCTTACCCCGCTCGTGGCAGGCTATAGGGGCCCCCCTCGAGCCGAAGTTTCCTTTCGAGCTTAAGCAACGCGAGGGGCACGTCTCGTTGATCTACCGACCGCCGCTGTCCTTTATGGTCGACGACCTGCGCCTTGAGGCGAACGGGTCGTGGCTCGGACAGGCTAAGGCGGCGGGTATCCGGTATGCCTGGTTTCAGATGGTTCCGGTGAGAGATCCTAAGGGTTAAGCATGGAGAAGTACACCAGTACCGCCCGGACTTGGGGCTTGGCTCATCGGGCGCGACAAGGAATTCGGGAAAGATCCAATCTTAAGGATCGACTAAACCGTCTGCAGTAGCCTTATGCAACCTGGGGACGAGGGCCAGCTGCTTTGCCTGATCCTCGAGGGGTGCAATTCAGATAGTAGCGGCTCGCAGTAAAGCACCGTAGCGAGAATTTTCTCGATCCTCACTGCCACCTCCCAAGCCTCTACGCTTCTGCTCCTCCGTTGCCGATTCCTCTACGCCATGAGCGCTGTAGTCTATGCTATCCAGTAGCGTCCCATAAGACGTACCTCATGGCTTTAAGGCCCTCTTCACGGAGCACTTCCATAAGGCCGGGGATGCTCTCGCGCTCTATCTCGTCTAAACTTTGAGGTGTGCAGGTGTGTTCTGCCTTCTTTAGTTAACGGTGTTCAACTCACGCGCGAGGGTTGTTCAGTGGCTGTAATCCTCCGCGTCCACAACACATAGCCCAGCACCAGATGTACTAGCCCATTCCATATGTTACCGAATGGTCCCAAGGCCCCCGAGACAGGCAGTAAAACGATGAGTAGTACCCCGTACCAACGCGGCAACACTCCCGCTCTCAATGTAGCAGTCCCGTAGAGTGCAAACCCGACAATCGCCCCTAATAGCCCCACTGGGAACGAGAGCCACTCGAGAGCCTCGCTTCCGAACAAAAAGACCACCGTGGCTGAAATCTGGACCCCAAAAGAGAAGATAATCGTGTAGAAGCCAGCCTGTCCGGTGCGCCCATAGTTTCTTTTCTGTAGGGTATGAAGCCCCACCAGTCCTCCGATTAAGAACAAGACCGCGAGAATATATATTGCAGGCACGAAATAACCGGTAACCGCTCTCGGGCCCAGGGCCAGAAAGGTGAGGCTCAGCGCTATCCGCGCTGCGCCGCCTAGTACGAAACTTATCGCGCCCCACCTGATCAGATTCGAAGACGACATAGTATGAGGCTTCCTCCTTGTTCAAACTTCCCTCAAAGGTAAATGATGGCACTTAGCGCAACCCGGCGCACCTAATCAGCTTATTATCCCACGAATGACTACTCAGGCGAGAAACGCTAAGTCTCGTTTACTGGGCTACCGAACTAGGATTTTGTAATGCCCTCTAAGCGACCCTTCCCTTGCATACCTGTAAATCATACTTTTGGTTGTGAAGGTTCCTCCAAACGGAGGATAGGCGCACTAGAGGACGGGTGTCATCTTCACTAGGACAGCAAAGAGACGGTCCTGGGGAGAAAGGGTCGCCCTGAAAAGGGGGTTGTGCCTATAAGACGAATCATTTGGTGCTAGCTATGCTCGCGTTGTTGGTGGTAATGGCCCTTCCTGCCCTAGCCCAAGACGGTGGCTTGGTGATCTACGACAATGGCGAATGGCGGGGCTCTGACGATTTCCGGGATCCTCAGTGCGGGTGGTACCAGAACTGGATGGATACAGAAGAATGGTGGGAGTACTGGTGCTATTGGCCTAACTGGGGATGGGAGTACGTCTTCTGGAGCTACTAGCATGCACCACATCTTCTTGTAGGGCTTTGCCAAGGGGCGGGCTTCTCCTTCGAGGGGTTCGCCTACTTCGTTGGCGATTCCCGGCTCTTTTTTGCCCCGGACCCTTGAGCTTCCAAAAATCGTTCTTCTAGGATGCTGGGTGATTAGAAAGGGGTGGCGGCGGAATATTTAGGAGCCCGAGCTGAGGCTTCTGGGAATTATTCGGTGGATAATGTGCAGAGTGGTATAGGGCATTGAAGGGGAGGAGAATGCATAGTGAGCGAAGTCGAGGTGGTGAGAGACGAGACGCTTCAGGTACTGTGGGTAGCGGTGGAAGAAGCCAGGGGAGAACCGGGCACATACCTGTCCCGGGCTCGCATTATGGAGCAGACTAATATCATAGATTTGGGAGAGTTCTCGAAGGTAGCGCATTACCTCGCCGGGCAGGGATTGATAGCCGAAGGAGTAAGAGGAGTAGCAGATGAGCATTTTTCCTACAAGGATCCTGCTAGCCACCGACGGCTCTGAGGAGGCGGCTTTGGCAGCTAAAACCGCGGTCGATATAGCTCAAAAGACCGGCTCGGAGTTGCACGTCGTACATGGTAGGTTCATGCTCCCATGGACCGACTATTCTGCCACTGAAATCTCGACCAGCAGC
>DATHAB010000137.1:0-30481 GCA_035296885.1 Rubrobacteraceae bacterium | reverse complement strand
GCCCCGCCCACGACATCCCAGAGTCAGGCAGTTACCTCAAAGGATGGTATGCGTCTATCGAACGAGAGGCCCAAGAGCTGCTTGACAAGGAGGTAAAGAAGAGCAAGAAGACCGGAGGGATAATCCCGCAAGTCCACCTTGAGAGGGGGCAACCAGACCGGGAGATCGTTCATCTAGCCGATGAGATAGGCGCTGGGTTAATAGTAATGGGGAGCAGAGGCCGCGGCGGAGTAAGAAGAGCTCTGATGGGAAGCGTTTCGGATTCGGTTGTCCGGCATGCTCACTGTCCGGTCTTGGTGGTGCGCAAACAGTAAAAGCGAGGAAGCCGTGGTGGTGGATGATGTTCGTCGGCTAGATCCTCTCGCCCACCAGCGCCTCGACGGCGGCGCGGTCCATAGGCTTCCGATAGACTCCCCGACCTCGTAGCGCCACACACCACCCCTTAAGATCTCGTAACCCGGTAGTAGGACCACGTCACCAAAGCGAACGTTCCGGCTCGCTCGCAGCTTCGGGCGGGTAGTGCTCGATCCACACCGGGTGCTTTAGGTGGTGGGCCACCTCGCCCGCGATGATCCGGGCAGCGTTAGTGGTACTGGTACCCAGATCGGTGGGCAGCTCCGAGCAAATGACGACCGGCGCGTCCGCTTTCTCGTCGGGCACGTAGATGCGAATGCGGCATTAGGAGTGGTAGGAGCCGCGGAAGGCCCGATAGGGATGTAGGCGGTCGTTGGCCAAGTGCATCAATCTCTTCCATCCGCAGCCGGAAACCCTCTCCGTAAGGTAACGTAGCTACATCGTCGAGTTCTCCTCCTCGGAGAAAAGCGGGGAATAGATATAGGTTATTGAGGTACGCGTGACTTTAACCTTGGCAAGGAAGGCTTGATGCCTCCCGACATCCATGAGGAAGGCTCTGTGAAACTCGTAGCGCAGATCGTTTAGCCGCTTTCGTGCCGTAGTCGCGGTATCTTCCGGAGATCTTAGGTCTGTACGTTCTATGTAAGGCTGCAGTTCGAGCTGCTGTAAATTGCGCAAGCTACTAACAGCTACCACCATCCGTGGATCCTCATCGTCCCACATCGAGGCGGCTTTAGCGACGGCTGCTCGCAGCGTCTCATTTGCTTTGTGCAGATCAATATCGTGGAGAGACCGATAAGTCTCCCTAATGTCTCGCCCCAGCTCTTCATAGTCCTCATACTCGCGTTTTTCCGACATAGTGCCTTCTCTACAGGGGCAGGGCTGTTTCGTTGTTCACAGTCGGCTTCTCCTGCTATGGAGTAGTCTAGCTAGCCCTATGCGATAGGGCGACCGAAACTTGGTGAAGGAACCCTAGCTACTCTCGACTTCGTGCTCGCAGGGCTTGGGCTGAGGAGTTGGCCAAGGAAGGTGTAGCGATTGATTGGCAGAAGATGCTACCACCGAAGGGCTTTGTACTGTTGCCGCACCAGTGGGTCATTAAGTGCTCCTTTGCGTGGGCATCCCGGTTCTGGCAGCTGGCGAAGGACTACGAGCGGTTGCCCCAGACCGTGGCGGGGCTGTAGTTCGTTGCCGTCGCTTGTCTTATTACCGCTCACAGTGTGCCTCAAGGGCGTTACCACCAATGTGCCACGTTTGTTCGCCAGGGGGCCGGACGATCCATACTAGCTGATAACAGAGCCTACAACTGGCGACGCGCATCCGCTCACCTACGGGGCGCCAGTTGCCAAGGTCGTGAGCACGTTCGTGAGCTTCGACCATGGCGCTTCCAGTGGCCTCGAGTTCGTCCACACCGTACACGTCGTTTAGGCCATAGGTGCTCATTGAGCTTCCTCTCCCCTTAGAGGACCCCGATACCGTTTCCTTTCCTTACTTTGTATTATATAGGACAATCGAAAAGGCGGAGCCTCTCGCAGAAATCCGCCAAGCGAGCGCACTTTGCCTTTAGTTTGCTAGGGATTCCTAATTTGAGGCAGTGTCAAATGGGCGTTTGAGGAGCTTTTGGCACCCTACTGGGTTAGCGTATTTGGAGGCACCACACCCTTCTCAGTCTCTCGGCTGCTTGAATTCTTTGTAGAGTAGAGGGACTCTGTGGATCCATTTTCTACACAAAACAAGAATAGATAAGGAGGATGGCTGTCTAGAATAGATGTTTTCGCACAGCCACCAGATGGGCGGCGTTGCAAGCGTTCGCTGAGTGTTCTCTAGGCATCGAGGCAAAGCGAAGCAGCCCCCTAGGGGGCACAGAACATGCAGCTGGCCACATACTCTCGACGATTTTGTAGTGGGATGAAATTGAAACTTTTGGCACGTTAAGGCGTATAGTGAGATTAAAAAAGATGGCACAAGAGCCTAGGGGAAGGGTTCTGCTCTACAAAAGGAGAGGAAGTGACCGAGACAGCACAGAGCTTGGCTCAACAGGTCCAACATCAGACCCAGCATCTCGTCCAACAAATTCAGGAACAGGTCCTCCAAAGCGCCCAGGATTTCTATGGCAACTCGCTAGGGTCACTCAAAAGACAGCTAGAGAACGACCGCTCTCAGCTCCAAGAACTGCTCGAGCAGCTTCCTGCCTCCCAGGAGGATGTGCGGGCGCAACTCGAGGAGTTGATGGCCTCCTATGAGGCCATAGAGAACTCACTAGAAGAGAGTGCTCGTCAGCAAGGAGTAGAAGACACAGTAAACCAGGCAGTGCAACAAGCCTCGGAGACTGTAGAGCGAGCGGCCCAGCAGGCGCTGGATGTTGCTGGAGAGGCTACAGAACAAGCGCAAAGCATCGAGGGACAGGTGAGAGAGCAAGCCGGACAGGCCACAGAGCAAGCGCAAGGCGCTGTAGGGCAGGCAACTGAGATCGCGGAGGAGGCGGCTAACACCACGAAAGCTGCCAAGCAGAGAGCCGAAGGGCTAGGCGTAGATCTCTCCAAAGTTACAGGCTCTGGCCCCGAGGGGCGCATCACCCTCAAAGACGTCATGGAGGCTGCACACAGAGGATGAAAATCAGACCCAAAGAAAGTGCCTGAGCAAGACGCACCTGAAAGTGGAGACCGCACGAAAGGAGCGAGCTTAGAGAGGATGACCGTGCTTGGCCGTGTTCGTTACAACTCAATTATAGACAATTGTTTCTGTGTAGTCTCAACTGAAAGTGAGGACTCTCCTTCCGGTCACAAGTAAAACCTTGCTGGTCAACCTTACGTGGCAAAGCCAACTGCTATCTTGATCGGCGAGTAAACGGATGGGACCGGCGAAGACCTGATCAAGAAAAGAGCTTAGACAAGCGCGAAAGTGCTCCTTACGATAAGGTGACTGGGGCGACCGTCCGCAAGAAGCCGAGGTACAAGAGTACCTCTTCAAGGACGACGGCCACATCCCCAACACCCCGAACCTGCCACTGCTCATTTACCCGCGTGCGCTCTCCAAACCCGAGCGACAACCATCGCGGGGGCTAAAGGCCGGATCTCTTAGGCATGAGACCGGGGGCGGGTGTAGAGTACTACTCCGAGCACACGAGAGGAGGACAAGTGTCGAAGAGGGTTAGTGTCGATATCGGCCTGGACGCACTGCAGGCGGCGATCGGGGAGTGGCCGGGCGTCGGCGAGGTTGCTACCCGGCTTGGCAAAACCCAGCACCATATCCACGACATGCTCGACTACGGCAGGCTAAAGGGTATTCGTACGCGCGTAGGGTGGATCATTCACCCCGCGTGTGTCGAGCGGGTTGCCCGTGAAGAGGATAGACTATTGGAAGAGGTCGTCGAGTCTCCCAAAGAGGAGGTAAGATCGTAGCAGTTCAGGGCCCTCTGGTCTTCTGAGTTTCCGCGAATATGTCCGAAGCTTCTTTTCTTTTCCTATATTTTACCTGCAAAATATGTGTTTTTTGAAGTGGAGCCGAGGGGATTCGAACCCCCGACCTCCGCCGTGCAAAGGCGGCGCTCTCCCAACTGAGCTACGGCCCCGGTACAAGGCAGAGTGTACGCTTCGCGTCCCCTTCCTTCAACGCGCGATATAAAGCCGGGCTAGCTCACGCCCTCAGCGGCACGAGAGAGTTTCGCCTCGGCCTCCGCGACCTCGGCCTCTTCCACCCGCTCGAAGAGTGGTTTAGGGTTGCGGGTGCGATAGGCGTCCGGCAACTTCTCGAGGTCCGAGACCCTCAAGATCGGCCCGCCGAAGAACTCTTTGAGGCGTTCGACGGCTTCTGGGATGTATGGGGCGGCGTGGTAGGCGATAGAGCTGAGCAAGACCGAGCAGGTGTAGAGCGAGGCCTGAGCCTTTTGGGGGTCTTCTCTGCGGCTCTTCCAAGGGGCTTCGCTGTCGAAGAACCGGTTTGCCCTACGACCCATCGCGAGGAGTTCCCCTAAAGAATCCCTGGGTCGCGCGGCGAGCATCCGCGCCTCGTAGCGCCCCTCCAACTCCTTGAAGTTCGCAAAGACCTCTTGGGTTGCCTCTGATATCTCCGTCGGAAGTATCGCCTCGCCGTCCAGGTACCTCTCCACAAACGAGAGAGTGCGGTTTATATAGTTGCCCAAGTTTCCGATCAGGTCCGAGTTCACCAACTCACCGAACTCGCGCCAGGAGAAGTTTACGTCCCCGTTCTCGGGCAGTTTCGAAGCCAGGTAGAACCTCAAGGGGTCGGCCGGGAAGCGATCGAGGGCCTCGTGGAGCCATACGGCGAGGTTACGACTCGTGGACATTTGCATCTCTTTCGGCTGGCCGTCCACGAGGACCTCTAGGTTCATGAACTCGTTGGCGGGAATGTCGTAGGGTACGATAAACGGCTCCGCGCCGTCCTCCGCAACTCCCATGAGCATAGCGGGCCATACCACAGCATGGAAGACGATGTTGTCCTTGCCAATAAAATGAACGAGCTTGGCGTCGGGATCCTGCCAGTACTCTCGCCAGCGGTCTGGATCGCCCGAAAAATCGGCCCACTCCATCGTCGAGGAGACGTAGCCTATGGGAGCGTCAAACCAAACATAAAAGCGCTTGTCCTCGAAGCCGGGCTCGGGGATTGGGACACCCCATTCGATGTCGCGTGTGATGGGCCTTTTTTCGAGGCCGCTCTCGATCATGCCTAGAGCGAAGTTCCTGACCGAGTCGCGCCAGTGGTCTTGACTCCCGATCCACTCCTTCAAGCGCTCGGAGAAGCGGGGCAGGTCGAGGTAGAGGTGTGTAGTCTCGCGCACCTCTACGGGGCCGCCGGTGATCTTGGAGCGTGGGTCTACTAGTTCGTAGGCCTCGTACCAGCTGCCGCAGTTGTCGCACTGGTCGCCCCGGGCCTCCTTATAGCCGCACACTGGACACGTCCCTTCGACGTAGCGGTCCGGCAAGAAGCGGCCCTCCGTGGGGCTGTACATCTGCTGACTCGCGGCCTCCGAGATATAGCCACCCTTTTTGAGCTTCTGGTACAAGAGCTGGGTGTTCCTTGCGTGCAAGGGTGTCGAGGTGCGCGAGAAGTTGTCGAAGCTGATGCCGAAGCGGGAGAAGGTGTTCTTCATGTGGGCGTACCAGTAGTCTACAACCTCTCTGGGCTCCTTACCCTCGCGCTCGGCGGTCAGCGTGATCGGAACGCCGTGCTCGTCGGTGCCGCAGACGTAGACGATATCGTGGCCCCGCGCCCTCAAAAACCGCACGAAGATGTCCGCCGGAAGATACGCTCCGACTATCTGCCCGAGGTGTAACGGCCCGTTGGCATAGGGTAGCGCCGAGGTGACAAGATAACGCTCTCTTCTCTCACTCATGTACAAAGCATAGCATCTGCAGACGCCCGTGCAGGAGCGTACATCAAGCCTCGACGGGGCCGTGTTAAGATAGCGCTCTGATGGACTTCGCACGACCTAGCTTTTCCGAAATTTTGCTCCTTTCTACGTGGTCCTCGATCTTTGGTGGCGCTTTTTGAGGGTGCCATTCCGGAGGCTGCGGCCGGAGGCTGCAACCCCGATGCGGGCGTACACTGGGGATGCCGGCTACGATCTGGTCGCCGCCGAAAGCGTGGTGCTCGCGCCTGGCAAGAGGGCTATAGTCGGCACCGGGATAGCGGTCGCTATCCCCGATGGTTACGCTGGGTTCGTCCTTCCGAGGAGTGGGCTTGCTACAAGGTTCGGGGTTTCGCTGGTCAATGCCCCGGGACTCGTCGACTCAGGCTACCGCGGGGAGCTTAAGGTCCCCCTGATAAACCACGACCGCGAAGAGGCTTTCGAGGTGAAGTTAGGTATGAGGATCGCCCAGCTTGTCTTTGTGCGGGCCGCGGAGGCGGCGTTTTTTGCGGTCGAGCTCCTCGAAAAGGGCGCTGACGGCCGCGAGGAGGGAGGCTTTGGCTCCTCGGGATCTTAGCGACCGTCCGTTGGCGAGGGAATCGGGACCAGAAGAAGTAGGCGATAAACTGGGGTTCTTCGATGTTTGTTCTCAGGAAGCCTTTGAAAGACTACGTTCGGCGTTTCCTCTCCTCGCAGAGCGTTCTGCAGTTCTCGTATGGGGAGGTCGGGGCTTCACGAGAGGGTGTGCTGCCCAAGGGTTATGCTGTGGATCGCTACCGCGTCAGGCTTGGGGAGGGAGAGAAGGCGTACGAGCGGGCCATAAAAGCCCTGCGAGAGCGGCGGCCGTTCGACCTCGAATGGGGGTATGCATCCTCCCGCTCAAAGCGCCCCTCGAGGTTGGCACGACGGTCGGCGCACTCGCTCGTCACTACGGCTTCTGGTCCCTGAACCCCGCCCGTATCGCGTACTTCGTTGAGGAGACCGGTGCAGTAGAGCGGTTTGGCTTCGGCTACGGCACACTCCTTGGGCACGCCGAGTGCGGCGAGGAGCGCTTCAACTCGAGTGGAGCCGCGAAGACGAGTCGGTCCACTACGACGTCCTCGCATTCTCCCGACCGAAACACTCCTTAGCCTGGCTTGGCTACCCATTTGCTCGCCTGCTACAGAGGCGCTTCGCCAGCGATGCAAAAAAGGCGATGGTCGAGGCTGTGGATGGGAGACAAGTGTGTCGCGAGGGTTAAACGTCCGCTAACCTGGCAGAGATCTTGTGTAGATTAGGAGCCGCAGTAAAAAAGAGCCCGCGAACGTAAGGTGCTTGAAGTTATTTGTAAAGCTGTGTAGGTTGCTAAACTGCCCTACGTAATGAACGCCACCACGCACGCCGTTTTCGGAGTCGCGGCCCTGACGGGTTCTTTCCTCCTCGCCGGTGAGACGCCGCCGCTGTATGCTTACCCTGCAGCGGTGGTCGCTGCTTGGGTACCGGACCTAGACAACCCGCGCAGCCGGCTCGGCAACGGTTTGAGCCGCGCGAAGAGCCCCGTACTGAACGCGGCAATCCTTCCTATGAGCTGGGCCTTGAGGGCCACGTCGTTCGCTTTTTCTCGCACCGTCGGACATCGGACCCTGACCCATTCCCTGCTCGGGGGCGCCCTTTTCGTCGCCCTCGTCTCGCCCATGGCAACGCTCTCCTCCAACCTTTTCTTCGCCCTCGTAGCCGGGTACGCTTCGCACCTCGTCGCCGATGCCTTAAACATGAAAGGTGTGCAGCTTCTGTGGCCGGTGAGGCGAACATTCAGGCTCTTGCCCAAAGGGATCCGGTCCGGAGGAGTGATGGAGTTCGTCGTGGCTCTCGCTGTCGCGGCGGCTGCGGGCTACGGTATCTACACGCTACACCTCGGGCTTGGAGGGGCTTTCGTCCGGGCCTTCATGTCCGGAATCCTCTAACCACTCTCCAGGGCTTGCCGGCTCTTCGGGTGGGCTGGCTGGCCACGCCTTTCGTTGTAAGAGATTGAGTCCCTGAGCGCGGCCGTTGCGGCCTTGTGTAGGTCCTTGAGGGCAAGCTTCCGCAGGTCCTTCACGCCGGGCTGATCCCGGTCTGGTTCAATCTTGTCGGCCACGTACAAGGCGAGCGCTAAGGCTCCCATCGCCGGCTCGCCAGTCGTGTGAGCGCGCACCGCCTCAAGCACATCTTCGTCCTCTACCCCTAGCTCTTTTCTCGCGAGCGCTGCGGCCACGGGCCCATGTAGCAGTATGGGCTGTTCGCACTCGAAGTCACTCATGGCGATGCCCCTCTCTTGGGCGACCTGCAGAAGCTCCTCCTTGTTCACCTCCCTCGCCGAGTCGTGCAGGAGGGCGGCCAGACGAGCCTTTTTCGGGTCGAGGTCATGGAGTTCGGCGAGGCTCTCGATGGTGTCGGCCACGCGTAAGGTGTGGGCATGGCGTTCTTTAGAGAGGCGCTCGCGGGCATAACCTTCGGCAGCGTGGAGTAGTGAATCGTCGACCATGCAGTGATTGTAGAATAGAGGCATGCAAAACGAGAAGACGAACGCCGAAAGAGCAGAATCGAAGATCGAGACCATAAAGAACGCCGAGATTGTCTCCGTCGGGACCGAGCTACTTTTGGGGGAGATCGTGGATACGAACACGACCTGGTTGAGCAGCCAGCTCGCTGATTTGGGCGTCTCGCTCTACCGCCACGTCACGGTTGGGGACAACAAAGAGCGCCTTGTCACCATCTTTAAGGAAGCTGCCTCCCGCGCCGACCTCGTCCTCTCCACTGGCGGATTGGGACCGACCTCCGACGACATTACCCACGAGTGTCTGGGGTTGGCGACGAGCCGGGGGTTGGTCGAGTATCCGGAGGCGAGGAGGCATGTAGACGAGATGTTTGCCCGCTTAGGCCGCGAACCCACCTCCTCGAACTATAAGCAGGCTCTTTTCCCCGAGGGTTCTGAACTGATTCCCAACCCTGTGGGCACGGCGATGGGTACTCTCTTGGAGAGTGACGGGACTATCTTTGCCACC
The DNA here is from genome assembly GCA_035296885.1 of Rubrobacteraceae bacterium. Lineage (GTDB taxonomy): Bacteria > Actinomycetota > Rubrobacteria > Rubrobacterales > Rubrobacteraceae > Rubrobacter_F. The sequence goes on along the minus strand of DATHAB010000137.1, from coordinate 21,736 downwards.
TTGCCCGGCGTGCCGGCGGAGATGGAGAGGATGTTCGACGAAACGCTGGAGCCCCTGATCCAGGAACGGACTGAAGGCACCATAGTCTCCCGGATACTCCATTTTACCGGGATCGGCGAGTCGGGTGCAGCCGAGAGGGTTCAAGATTTCCTCGACGCCTCGGATCCTACGGTTGCTCCTCTCGCCTCCGAAGGCAAGGTCCGGCTCCGCATCACTGCCCGCGCCGCCACGCGAAGGGAGGCCGAAGAGAAGATAAAACCGGTCGCCGAGGAGATCCTCTTCCGCCTCAATGAGTACTACTTCGGCGAGGATGACGAGACCCTCGAGAGCGCTGTCGCGCGCCTCCTCACTGAGAGGGGCGAGACTATAGCCCTCGCCGAGAGCTGCACCGGCGGTCTCCTGGCTAAAAGATTAACCGACATGGCTGGGTCTTCCGCGTACTTCATGGAGGGTCTTGTCACCTACTCGAACGATGCTAAGGAGCGCCTGCTCGGGGTGCCGCACACGCTGCTCGTCGAGCACGGGGCCGTCAGCGATCCAGTGGCTCGTGCCATGGCCAAGGGAGTTCGTGAGAATGCCGGGACCGATTACGGGCTCTCGGTAACGGGGGTCGCCGGCCCCGCCGGTGGCACAGAGGAGAAACCGGTTGGGCTTATCTTCGTCGGGCTCTCGGACGGGAGAGGAACGGTGGCCAAGGAGCTCGACCTCTCAGCTTTCAAGCGCTCACGCGAGGTGGTACGCGAAAGGAGCGCCAACCGGGCCTTTGACTTATTAAGGCGCCGGATCTTGAAGAAGAACGAAAATTAAAAATTCTCTTGTCGGAGGCGGAGATGAGTAGTACACTTCTCCCTGTTGACGGCGCGGAAAGGAGGTGATCCAGATAGACGCATCGAGTAGACGCAGCAGGTATCTTCTGGGAGAGGTGGCTCTGACCTAGGCTCACCAAAATCCCTGGCGGGAATCCTGGGTTATCTTTTCCTCCGCCTCTCTAGTTGTGGCAGGCGGACGTGCTGAAAACGGGATACCTGCGTAATGCTCAAAAGGGTACGGCCCCCGGACTTTACCGGGGGTCGTTTTTTACTGCTGTTATGAATTCTCCCTGTCCAGGGCTGGCACCAGGAATGCGGGACCTCGTTGACGAAGGAGACCTCGTAAAGGTGCGGGTCGATCTTCTTGGCTATCTTTTCGGCTTCCTGCATATGCATGATCACCTCGGGCTTCTCGAGCATCGCCTCGAATGCCTCCCGACTCCTCCACTGTTGGCAGGGCTGAGCCAGGACGTACAGCTCTGGCTTTTAAACGCGCTGCGCAAATGTGCCGATACGCTCGACGCCGATGCGGAGGGAGAGTCGCCGATATCCGGGCGATCTGGCACCCGGTCTCGCGAGAGAGCCAGACGGCTTCGCGTCGCTCCTCCAGGCTGGTAATGCTTCGGCCTCTACCGCAGGTCCTTTTGTAAGGTTCTCTATTCCTTGGCTCACGCTCGCTCTTCGAGCGGCGTCCACTGTAGATCTCTTGGGCCCACATAGACCGACTGCGGCCGGATGAGACGGCCCAAGGCCTGTTGCTCGAAACAGTGCGCCGTCCAGCCACCGACCCGGCCAACGGCGAAGGTGGGAGTGAAGAGATCCGTGGGTAGCTCTAGCCCGTGCAGTAAGAGCGCCGTGTAGAACTCGACGTTGGTCTGCAGGTTCCGGCCCGGTTTGTACTCGGCGAGCAGTGCTACCGCTGTCTTCTCCACCTCCTGGGCCAACTCGTAGAGAGCCTGATCGGCTTCGGTCGCGTATAGGCGCCTTGCGGCGGTTGCGAGCACGTCAGCCCTAGGGTCCCGGACCTTATACACACGGTGGCCAAAGCCCATGAGGCGATCGCCTCGTTCGACCTTCTCGCGCAGGTAGGCCTCGGCCCGGCTCGCTTCCCCGATCTCGAAGACCAGTTCCAGCGCCGGCCCCGGCGCGCCGCCGTGCAACGGGCCTTTAAGCGCCCCTATGGCTCCAACTACCGCCGAGATAAGGTCTGACTGGGTAGAGACGATGACCCTCGCCGCGAAGGTAGAGGCGTTGAGGCCGTGATCCACTACAGTATTTATGTACGTCTCTACGGCCCGGGCTGACTCCTCGCCGGGAGCCTGGCCGAAGAGCATATATAAATAATTGGCAGCGTGACCCAGCTCCGGGTCGGGCTTCACGGGCTCTTCTCCGTTCGAGAGCCGCCAGTACGCTGCAACGATGGTTGGGAAGCTCGCGACGAGGGCGAGGGCGTCTCCGTACGACCCGTCTTGCGCGAAGGTGTCGTCCGGCGCGCCGAGGTTTACGGTACCGGCTACCATTCGGAGCGCGTCCATCGTCGGCACCTTTTCAGACGCCGCTGCCCGTAGCAGCTCCAGCGTGGGCTGCGGTAGCGGTCGACGGGCCGCGAGTGCCTCCCTAAGGTCCGAAAGCTGTTCGGGGTTGGGCAGGGCGTTGTGCCAGAGCAGGTAAATCGTCTCCTCGAACGACGCCCGGCTGGCCAGTTCTTCTACGGGGAACCCGGCGATGATCAACTCCCCAGCCTGACCATCTACGCTGCTAAGACGGGTCTCGGCCGCCACCACACCTTCCAGGCCCCCAACAACAGCAGACCGAGCTTCATCGCTCATCCGTACGCTCCTTTCGCCGTCGCACCGGACCCTGAGCCGACCCCGCCTCCTAGCCTGCTCTGGCATCCCTCGCTTCTCGTCGTCCATATATATGCGAAGTGTATATAGCGTATAGCACTTTATCAATGTCGATGTAACAACCACTATAAACTAACGTGAGTATACTCTACACGGAGCGGGGGAGAAGAAGCCGGGTGGGATGGTAGCAGGGCTATTCTTGGCAGGTTACTAGTGTAGACAAGGCTCTTTAGGTCCGTGCTCGGGAGGCGGCGGGGGAGTTAGGCGTCAGTCTACTGACCCTTTTCGGGTACGTGAGCCGCGGTTTGGTCAGCTCGGAGGCCATCGGGAGCAAGAAGCGCATCAAGTATTACCGAGCGGAGGACGTACAAAGGCTCAAGGAGCGCGCCGAGGTATTCCTGCTGCAGGTAGAGGCCTCCTCCGGCGACACGCGCAAAGCCATTGTAGCCCGGCTCAGGCGCGGGGAGAGGATACCGGGCTTCAGTCGTCCCCTTTATCCCGGAGACGACTCACGCGGGGTGGAATTGCTCAGGCTTACGACCGTCGCCCGCCCCGACTCCCCCGCCGTCGCACTTACTGCAGCCGTCGAAAGAGGGCCTCGGACCTTATCGGTGAGCCTCCTACTATGAATTTCGGTCTGGTGTCTCTGGCGCGTGCACTGTAACTGTCACTCGTCGGAGCCCTCGCGCTCTTCGCCTTAGGCCGGGCGGTAGCCCCTATGGCTACGCCATCGAGCGGTATGCAAGTGGTTCATTGATAAGGCCGTATGCTACGTCGGAGAGCAGCCGTCGGAGCCAGTTTAATTACACCTGTGTTGGAAGCACCCCGAGCTCGTTGAAGATCAGGATCGACACGGCGAACCAGTTGAATGCCGCGTGCGCCATGAACGACGTAAGCAGGCTCCCCGTCCAACGGTAGAGCGCGCACAAAATGATCGCCAGCACGAACAGCGCTGGGAGCAACAAGGGCTCTAAGTGCAATGGCGCGAACATGGCCGAAGAGGCGAGCGCCGCGAAGACGAAAGAGGCATTTTCCACAGCTTTGCTTGCTTTATTGCCGCGTTTCCAGAGTTTGCTCGAGAGTACTAAGCCCAGCTTATACAGGCTGCCGAAGAGGGCGCCGCGGAAGATGATCTCCTCGATTGCGGGGCCGAAAAGCACGACGACGAAGATTATCACCGAGATCGCGATCCCCGGGCTCTCCCCAATCCAATCCCCTAGCCCTCGCATCAACGGCTCCTGCATACCTGGGCGTAGTGAATAGCCGAGCTCCTCCAGGACGAAGGCCGTTAAAGGGACCAGGAGAAAATTCAAGGCGAACGCGGCTCCGATTCCGATTACGAGCCCGAGTACCGCCCCGGCGAAGTATCCTATCCTCGGCCTCACGAAGCCCAAGGCTCCTAACCCGTAGCCCACTGGATACCCGAGCCTTCGCACCACGAAAATCCCTGCCCAAAAGCACCCGAGCATGACCCCAAGGATCGCTGCGTCGAACAGCACAACGTTGAGCAGAGCATCCTTCGGATCGTTAAGCATCCGTGCTTCCGAGGTATACTTTGCTAGTCGGCCAGCCATGTGCCTGGTCCTCGACGATCCGGTTCCTGACAAACTCCGGAAGCACCGTCATCTCCTCCAACTCTTCGAATCCCACCCAGCGCACGTCTTTCAGGGTAGCATCCGAGCCTTCTTCGACCTCCGGGTCGCTCCCGAGCTGTGCTTCTCCGCCCTCGCCCACTTCGACCCACGCCGTCACGTCTACCGTGTGACGCCCCTCTTGCAGGAACTCGCTTACGTAGAGCACCCCAGCAAACCTGCCCTTCAGGCCCGTCTCCTCCAACAACTCTCGCTCGGCGCATTCGGGGATCGTTTCGCCCGGCTCCAGGCGTCCCCCCGGCAGAACCCAGTACGGCTTCCGGTCCTGCTTCTCGTGACGCACGAGGAGCAACGCCTCTTCGCGTTCCACAACAGTCCCAACCCGGAGGCCGAAATCCATGTTCCATGAATCACGATGCTTGTCCATGAGCCGAGTATACATCTCACCAAAGAGGTTCTCGGAAGACAATCCTGCTAGGCCCCGAAACAACGACCAGCTGATCGTTCCGAAGAGATTATGGAGTCGCGCCGTCGCTATGCCTCACCTGGTTCTCTTAAGGTGTAGCCTTACGTGGTTCGCCTAGCTCCGGCTGGCGAGTGCCTACTTGGCTACCCACCCAGACATACCCGTCAGACCAGACCTCGCGCTTCCAGATCGGCACGAGCTCTTTTATCCGCTCTATGGCGTACCGGCTCGCCTCGAACGCCGGCCCTCGTCGGGGTGCGGCTACCACGATGGCGACGCTCGGCTCTCCTGGGTCGACTCGACCCAGCCGGTGGACGATCGCGATGTGGCCCACCTCCCAGCGATTTCTTATCTCCACCCCGATCTCCTCGAGCTTACGGTCGGCCATTGGCCGGTACGCCTCGTACTCCAGGTACTCCACGCTTGCGCCGGAGCTTTCGTCCACCCGCGTTGTCCCGACAAACGTCGAGACCGCCCCGCAGTCCGGACGGAAAGCCCCGGTGACGAGGGCGCCCACATCTATAGGCTCCTCGATGATGCGGAACATCTGCTAACCCCCCGAGACCGGCGGCAGCACGGCAACCTCGTCGCCTGCTGAAACGGCGTCCTCTATCCGGGCATACTCGCCGTTGATCGCGAAGGCCAAAGTGTCGCGCATAGGCACCAGGCCGGGATACTGATCCACTAGGATGGTCCAGAGCTCCCCAAGCGTCGTCTCGCCATTCACCGGCACCTCGACTTGGCGAGCGCCGGCCCGGTCCGCTGCTGCGCCGAAGAGCAGTACTTTAACGTCGCTCATGGTTACCTCTCGGCTCCGGGACATATCCGGGGCCTATTATGACCTTTAAAGCGCGCGGTATGACCACGAACTCGGCGGGTTCGTCGCCGATGATCTCGCCGTCGACGGTAAACTCGAGCCCAGGTTGGGTCTCGACCTGGATCTCCCTGGCTCGGGTGTAGAAGACGCCTTCTTTGTCCAGGTAGTCCGAACCGGCGAGCGCCATTGGACCAAGCGTGAGAATCTCCTTGAGCCCAACGTCCTCTATAACCACGACGTCCAGGAGGCCGTCTTCAGGGTTGGCCTTGGGGGCGGCGGGCCAGCCCCCGCCAGCGTAGCGGCAGTTGCCGACTACCATGTTGACGGCTCTTATCCGGCGCTCCTCGCCGTCCAGGCGCAGCGTCGCATCCCGCACGCCGTAGTTTCGGGCGACCTCTAGGGATGCCCTCAAGTACGAGAGCTTGCCCCACTTGCTCTTCAACTCCTCGTTGTTGCCGCTGGAGATCCTAGCCCCGATGCCGCCGGTCGCTACGTTAATGAAGAAACGTTCGCCTACACCGTAAGACAACACGCGTGCTGCGTCGAGCGTCCGCACCCGGTTCTGACGGATCACGTCTTCGGCCTCGCCGAGATCCTCGGGAATCGCCAGCGTCGCCGCCAGGTCGTTGCCGGTCCCGGTCGGCAGGAGAGCCAGCGTCACACCCTCCGGGAACCCAGCCTTGCCGAGGCCGTTGACAACGTCGTTGATAGTACCGTCGCCGCCAGCGACGATTAGTAGACCCTCATACCACTCTTTAGCGGCCGTTGTAGCGTCGTCCGAGCCTTGGGTCTCAACCCAATCCAACTCGAAGCCGGAGAGGACCTCGCGCAGCCGGTCAGGCTCGTATGTACCACCGCCGGAGGCCGGGTTGCAGATCACCCGCGCCCGGGCCGTCGGAGCCTTCATAAGCCACCTCTTCGTCGCTTTTGTCTCGAAGGAGAGTTTACCCCGAAAAGGCTCTAAGCCACAGGACCGGACTTCCCGCTGCGGCTAGGAAGCCTGACGTATAAGAGGAGGCTCGGTCGTGATCCCTGGAGGATCTTCAGAACCGAGCCGGAAGAGCTGTATGGTCTGTACCCAGACCTCGGGCCCGGGCTCCCCGTCGAGCTTTATCACGGCGCGATCCTTATCTCCGGAGACGTAGCGCACCTCGCCTGGGCCCAAAGGCGACGCTACCCGCTCCCCAACGGCGAGGTCTTCGAGAAACGCCTCCCTAAGAGCCGCAACGTAGGCGAGTGCGAGCGAGTGCCCTAGGTTGGCGCCCTCGTCACGACGGTCGGCGACGAGGATACCCGCGATACGGTAGAGGTTCGCCCGGGAGACCTGGGAGATCAAACACGCCCGAATCGTCTGCCGCACGAGCTGCCCCTCGAACTCCGAGTACTCTTCGCCACTCCTCTTTAGTATCCGCATCACGCGTGGGTACGCCCGCCCGACCGCTTCCTCGACGGTCAGCCCGTTTACCCCGCGCTGATAAACGTGTGGGTCAAGCCTCTCTTCCTCCCGCCGCCGCGGGACGCTTAACCAATCCTGCCTTACTTTACCTCTAGCCTCTGTCATATACGAATTATACTGCGTTTAGAGATTTTTTCATCTATGAATCTCCTGCAAATTAACTTATTTGCGCTACTTGCCAGCACCGGGTGAAAGTGGCGGTAAACTAAAGCTAGCGAGCGACGGGCAGGAGGTTTTCTTGGACTCCGGAGAATTTTTCGAGAGGTTGAAGCGGAAGGTGATCGGCCATCCAGCGTTGATGCATCCTTTTTTGGAGCGATTTGGGGAGGGGGATGCGAGCGAGGAGGGGGTGAGGACATTCGCGATCCAGTACTACCGCCACGTCCAGGTAAGCCGACTGTACCTCGCGGCCCTTATCTCCAACTGTGCACACGACGAGAAGCTCCAACTCTCTTTGGCTGAGATCCTCTTCGACGAGTACGGTCACCTAAACCATGAAGAGACTCATCCCGCGCTCTACAGGCGCTTCCTTGCGGCTCTCGGTATCTCCGAGGAGGAGTGGAAGGCTCCCCAAACCATCCCGGAGGTACAGCTGTATATAAGCGCCCACCGGGAGCTTTCGAGCGACCCGGACTTTCGGTTGGGCTTAGGGGCTCTCGGCCCGGCGAGCGAGTGGCCGGTACCTCCGATCTACGTGCGCTTGAGCGAGGGCTTGAAGAAGGTAACCGGTCTTTCTGACGACGCTTTAGAGATCTTTACGAGCCATGTGACGATGGACGTTACGCACGCACGCATCATGATGGAAGCTATCGCGCCTTACACAGAAGATGAGGAGGGTCAGAAGAAGGTGCGCGAAGGCGCCATGCGCTCTCTGGACGCCCGCGCTGTCATGCTCGATGGGCTCTACAAGGTCGTCTACGGGGAGCCGGCACCGCTCGCTAGCGGCGCGGAGCGCCCCGTTCGGGCAAGGGCGTAAGATGCCGGGGTTGTAAAAGAGAGGGACTCGTTTTTGAGTGAGGCTCGGAGATATCTTGGGTGAGCCGCTGCTCCAGCTTCCGAACTTACTCGTTCTAGGATAGAAGGCTAGAGAAAGCTCTTGCAATGCGTACGAGGTGGGTCTTAGTGCTCGTCCGATACGAGGCCCAGCTCGCTCGCGCGCTCGGTGGCGCGCTTGCGGTCCGGCCCCCCGAGCTTCTCGGTCACGTTGTGAACATAAAAACGTGGCGGTGCGCTCGCTTATGTGTAGCGCTTCGGCGCTCTGGACGTTCGTCCGGCCCCGCGCCAGGAGCAGGAGGACCTCCTTCTCGCATGGTGTGAGCGTGCTCACGGCCAGCTCCGCCCTCTTGCGCTCATCTATATCCTCGATCACCGAGATGAAGTACGAGGGCTCGCCCAACGCCTTTCGCACCAAAAAGACGCTCAAGGACCCCCACAGATACCCTCCGTTCCTTTTTTTGTAGCGCGTGTCTATAAAGCCTTCCTCGATCTCCCCGGAGAGCAGCCGACACACCTGACCCCATGTTCATTTTGAGGTCGTCGCGGTGGGTTACATCCTGGAAGGCGAGCTTCTGGAGCTCCCCATAAGTGTAGCCCCAGGTGTCGCACAGCTTACAGTTGACCATCAGTCACCGGTCGTCTAGCCCGACGTGGGTGGTGCCGACCCCCGATCCCTCGAAGCTCTTGCGGAACCGCTCCTCGCTCTCGCGTAAAGAGCGCTCGTTCTCTCTAAGCTCCTCGACGAGGGCCGAGAGTTGCCCTGCGCGGTCAGCGATGCTCTCCTCCAGCTCCTCGTTGAGGCGCTTCATCTCCTTACCCGCTCTGTGACGTCCCGGCCGATAACAACAACCCCCCGCACTTCCGGGTGGTCGAGTAGGTTGTTGGTGCCTTGCTCCATGTGGCCCACGAGCCGTCCTTGTGGCGGGCCCGGAAAACGATCGGCAGGTGTATCCCAAGAGTGTCCCAGATCTCGGCACACGTCTCTATTATCCTCGAAGTCGCCTAGGTGTATAACGTCGAGGGTCAGGGGTCCTGACGAGCATCCCAGGCTTGGAGCCCATCACTCGCTTCATCGAGGGGCTCACGTAGCGTAAAGAGCCGTCAGCGTCGAAGAGCAGCATGATGTCCGAGGTGTAACATACCAGCGGGAAGAACCACTCCTCGGGCTCCTTAAACTCTTCGGCGGTTCGCCTTAGCCTGCGCCCGGCTACGTCGCCCAAGATGATGACGCGTCGATCCTCGCCACCCTCTCGGTCCTTGTAGCCGGGCACCGTCACCGCGGCGGCGAAAGGCGCTTTGGTCTCGCCTAACCGGCGTACGACGCGCAACCCGCCCCTGAGGCTGCCGGTCGTCAGCTGCTCTTCGCGGACGACCGAGAGGCGTGGATACTAGGGATCGAAGATGGCCCCGCCCCCTTCTGAAAAGAGCTCTTCGCGCGGGCGGCCCAGACTTCGGCAGGCCTCCTCGTTTGCGTCCAGGATCTCGCTCTCTACAGTAGCGAAGAGCACGCCGTTGGTCTCGTTTCTGAAAAAGGGCCGGTAGAGATAAACCTTTACTCGCCGTAGGTCTCCAGGAAATCCTGACCTTCTGCTTTCGACTAGAGTCTCCAAATTTCGAGCATCGGGGTGTATAAAGGAAGTATGCCCGAGCTGCCCGAGGTCGAGACTATAAAGGAGGACCTGCGCGAGCTGGTCGTGGGGTCGAGGATCGAGGGGGCTGAAGTGCTGGATGTAGCCCTCGTGGAGCAACCTTCGCCCGAGGAGTTTGTACAGCTGTTAAAAGGGGCCTCCATAGCGAGGGCGCGGCGGCGGGCGAAGCATCTCATCCTAGAGCTCGATAACGGGATGAACCTGATCTTTCAACTCAAGATCGGGGGTCAACTTCTACTCGTTCCACCCGTCGAGGAACCCAACACGGCCCTCATGTTCCTTCTCTACCTGAACGGTGAGCGACGGCTCTTTCTACGGGATGGCACAAACTTCTCCCGGGCTCGCCTGCTGAGCGAAAAGGAGCTACAAGAGAGGTTCTCCTCTTTAGGGCCAGAACCTTTAGAAGACGGCTTCGACGCGCAGTGCCTGCGCCAGAAACTTGGTTCGCGGAAGGCCCAGATCAAGAGCCTCTTGCTTGACCAGAAGATGGTCGCGGGGATAGGAAACATCTACGTCGACGAGATCCTCTACGACGCCCGTATTCATCCCCGTCGAAAGGCTAACACCCTCTCGGCAGAGGAGTGGAGGGCTCTATACGCGGCGATTCGGACAAACCTCGCGGCGGGGATAAGGCACCGGGGGACGACGGTACGGTTGTACCGCGACGTGGTTGGCCGGCCTGGGGAGCACCAGAACTACCTGCGGGTCTTCGAGAAGCAAGGTAAGCCATGTTCGGGGTGCGGGGGCACGGTAACGCGGGAGAAGATCTCAGGGAGGTCGACGCATTTCTGCCCCGTATGCCAACGGATGCCGGGTGAAGAGGATCCCAGAGGAGAACAAAGGTTAAGGTTAAAATGGACGCTAGGCCGGTAATAACGGAAGGAGAAAGAGATTGGCGGAGAAGTTTGACCTCATTGTCATCGGCAGCGGAAACGGTGGTTACATACCGGCAATCAGGGCGAGCCAGCTAGGGATGAAGGTTGCGCTGGTCGAGAAGGAGAAGAACCTCGGCGGGACGTGCCTGAACTGGGGTTGCATCCCAACCAAGGCCCTTCTCCACACTGCCCAACTGCTCCACGAATTCGAGCGCAGCGAGGAGTTCGGCGTAACGACGAACGGCGTCGAGCTCGACTACGAGCAGACCGCCGAATATAGGGATCGGGTCGTGGGCCGGTTGCAGAAGGGCGTCACGGGCCTGATGAGGAAGAACAACATCCAGGTCTACACCGGGGTCGGAAGCTTCGTCGAGCTCAAGAAGATCCAGGTAGAGAACGAGGAAGGCGAGACAGAGGAGCTCGAGGCCGACTACATACTTATAGCCACGGGCTCGGCCGTAAGAACACTGCCGGGGTTGGAGATAGACCACGCGAAGGTAATCTCAAGCGACGACGTGGTGTCGATGAACGAATCGTACCCTAAGTCCGTCATCATCCTGGGAAGCGGGGCCGTGGGCGTCGAGTTCGCGAGCATGTACAAAGACTTCGGAGCCGAGGTCACTATTGTCGAGGTCCTGGATCGTCTTGTACCGAGCGAGGACCCGGAGATCTCCGCCGAGCTAACGAGGTCGTTCGAGAGGCGTGGCATCAAGATCTTAACGGGTTCCATGGCCGATCCCGACTCCCTCGAAAAGACCGACGACGGGGTGAGGATCAAAATCTCCGCCGTTGGCCAGGAGGAGCAAGAAGAGGAGGAGGAGAAGGTCGAGGAGGGCACTTACGGCGACGAGCCCGACCCAGTCGGCGAGGCTGAGGATGACGGCGAGACCCTGGAGGCCGAAGCCCTTCTGGTAGCTATCGGCCGCAAGACCGTCATCGAGAACCTCAACCTGGACGCAACGAACGTCGAGGTGAACGACCGCGGCGAGATCCAAGTGGACGAGTTCTACCGCACCGCCGAGGATGGCGTGTACGCTACAGGGGACGTCATAGGCGGCTATTGGCTAGCTCATGCGGCGGGTCACGAGGGTATAATCGCCGCCGAGCATATGGCCGGCGAGAATCCGATGCCCCTGGACCAAAACCTCATCCCACGCGTCACCTACTGCCGCCCGGAGATCGCCTCGTTCGGGTTGAGCCGCGAGCAAGCCGAGGCCGAGGGCTACGAGGTCAAGGAGTCGAAGTTTCCTTTCCGGGCCATCGGGAAGGCCCTGATCGAGGGCGAGCCAAACGGCTTCGTGAAGGTCGTCGCCGACGCGGAGACCGACCTTATCCTGGGGATGCACATGATAGGGCCAAAGGTCACGGACCTGATAGCAGAGGGTGTGTTCGCCAAGCTGGTCGAGGGCACGCCGCAGGAGATAGGGATGGCCGTTCACGCTCACCCGAGCCTCGCCGAGGTCATGGGCGAAGCGGCCATGGCCGTAGACGGGCACGCGATCCACGTCTAACATCCTGCGCTTCGACCCGGCCCGCGACGGCTTCGGGTTCCGGAACCCAACCGGCGAGGTCCCGACCCGAACCGGTGGAAGCAAGCTCCTCCGCCGGTCCGACTCTTTCTTATACGGAAAAGGGCTCTGCTTCGGGATGTCTGCCGCAGCGCTCCTCTACTTTGCTGACCACGCGGCGAATACACATCGCCCGCCGCTCGCGGAGCTTGCGCCGACGCCGGCCTTGCTGGATGCTCTCCGAAAGCAGCACTTGCAGCAGTTCTGGCCACAGGCGGTTTTCGCCGCTGTGTGGAACTGGGCAACCTCCGGAGGCGGTCGGTCGGAGCGCGTTCTCGAGCGAGTCCGGCTGCCAGGGGTGGACCCTGATCCACACGTCCTCTGCTTCGGACCGGCGTTCGACTACCGGTTCCTCTCCTGCTTCGCGCGGGCGCACGCCGTCGTGCCGTATCGGGTAGAGGGGGGGCGGCTATATGTCTACGACCCGGATCCTCCCAAGGGACCGGGGGAGGTATGTGGGGTTCCGGTGCGGCGGCGCGGATAGGGGCTTGGAGTTTGCATATGGCCGGTTCCGGTCGCAGGAGGGATGGGGACTCACGCTTGTGCCGGCATCGGCTCTGAGAAGGGGAGGTCGGCTCTTGTACGAGGCCGTCCGCCAGCTGAAGGCGGCTCGTTCGGTTTGACGGTCGTACAGGCGCCCCTTGGCAGCCTCTCGAACGAGGCGTTGGCCAGTAGCTTCTCGGGAGCGAGTGGGATTTGGCTGGTCCTCGCCCCAAGAGGTAGATGCCCGAGCCAAGCAGTAGCGAACGATTTATTTGAACAGCCCACCCCTTTAGAGTAAGAGAGGCCTGTACCGTACCAGAGCGAGGAGGGGTGGATGTGCGTCTACTACCTGGAGCATACGAGACTGAGGAAGTTTCGGTGGAACGGTGCGGGCGAGAGTGTAGAGTTCGCGTGCGGCAGGTTCCTCTTGGGAGGGGAGCTACGCTGGTGCTGATAAGCGATTCTACCACTCGGCACGACGTCCTTGTGCCTGAGGCCATATGAGAAGAAGGAGTCTCGACGATGAAAGAACCGTGTGGCGTAAAGATCCTGCGGACAACCCCTTCGAAAGGCTGGCTCGTCGTCTATGCTGAGCCTGCAGAGGCTGGCAGGGCGAAGATCGAAAGGGAGCGTATAAGCGCCTTTGCGCATTGCGAGGACGAGGAAGGAAACCGCTTCGTCAGTGGTATCGGTGGGGATGGCGAGCTCTGTGTGATGCGCGATGATTTCGTTGGGCACTTCTCTGTAAAGGAGAAACCTATCAAAATCCGGGAAGCGGCCATGAGATTCGTGCGAAACAAAGCGCAGAAGAGAGGAGAGCAGCTTTAGTCGAAGGGACCGGCTCGAGGAGCGCGACCGCTGACATTACGGGAAGGCCGGAAGGCATCGTGAAAGGACAGCCTGGTCTGCCCCGCCCGGTTCGGTGGCACTGTAGGTTGGTAAAAGGGGCAGGCTACTCTTCTTAGCTGCCGGACGCCTCCCCTTCCTCCTCGGACGGCACCGTGTTCTGCACACATTCTTGTATCGCTTGGTTGAACTCTTCCCGGTCGAGGTTTGGATGGATCTCCATTAACCTGTCCACGAGCGTCTCGACTGCCATCTCCGTTTGGGTCTTCCCGTAAGGCTCCTCCGACACCGATTCTCCTCTCGTTAGCGCTTCTCTAACAGCACGTCGTCGCAGAGTCCTCGGCCTCGGCGGTCTCGAAAGGCCGGAATTACACGTTAACATAAACGCGTCCTCGACTCACGTTCTCCTGCCAAAGAACCCCAACCTTAGCATCAAGGTCGCGGGAGGTGATCATGCCCGTTCTAGTGGTCGGAGACACGGTACGCCTGCCGTCGGGTGCTGTAGTATAGGGTGGAAAGTGCATGTGAGAGAGGAGAACGGTGGCTCGCAGAGAGATCTCGCTAAAGGTTTTGGAGAACGGCGCACGCACCTTTGAGGTGCGGCATCGCTGGGAGGACCGGCCCGTGGCGCCGCCGCCGGATGGGAGGACGACGCAGTATCTGCCCTTGCAGCGGCGCAAAAAGGGCGGCCATGAACGGCCCGAGTGGCTCAAGGCTAAGGCACCCGCCGGCGAGGGGTACCGCGAGATCAAGCAGACTATGCGCGGTTTGAACCTCCACACCGTCTGCGAGGAGGCCCTCTGCCCGAACATCGGCGAGTGCTGGAACAACCGCACCGCCACGTTCATGATCCTGGGCAACATATGCACCCGCTCTTGCGGATTCTGCAACATTTTGACGGGTAAACCGACAGAACTCGACCTAGACGAACCCTACCGCGTCGCTGATGCGGCTAGGAAGATGGGTCTCAAACACGCCGTCATCACCTCGGTCAACCGCGACGAGCTCGAGGATGGCGGGGCGTCTATCTTCGCGGAGACGATCCGGGAGATCCGGAGACAGATCCCCGGCTGCGCCGTTGAGGTTCTTACCCCGGACTTCAAGGGCGACCGGAACGCGATACGTACGCTCATAGAGGCCCAGCCTGACACGTTTAACCACAATATCGAGACCGTGCCGCGCCTGTACCCGGCGGTGAGGCCGCAAGCGAAGTACGAACGTTCGCTCGAAGTCCTCCGTTACGTAAAGGAGATCAACCCCAACGGTCTGACGAAGAGCGGCTTTATGGTGGGTTTGGGGGAGATTGAGGGGGAGATCCACGAGACCATGCTCGACCTGCGCGAGCACGAGGTGGATATCCTCACTATCGGCCAGTACCTGAGACCGACCGAGAACCACCTTCCGATGAGCCGCTACTATACGCTCAAGGAGTTTGCGGACCTCAAGCGCTACGGTTTCGAGCTTGGCTTCAACCACGTCGAAAGCGGTCCTCTGGTGCGCAGCTCCTACCACGCCCACGAGCAGACCGAAGACGCCCGTAACAAGAGCGGCGCCGTTTAAAGCTCCGCCTCGTGGAACTCGGGAAGCCTTTTCCTATAGAGGCGGCACTCGACGTCCGCCGTTTACCGGGTCTTACCCCCTATGCTAAAGGGTGGGAGCTGCAGAAAGATCTCGTTAGGCTACGCAGGAAGGATGAGATCCCGGACACGCTTCTCCTTCTGGAGCATCCGCCGGTATATACGGTGGGACGGGCTGCGAAGGATGCCTCGAACCTTGGGGCGGGGGAGGAGTTTCTCATGGCTTTGGGGGCCGAGGTGTTCTGGAGCGATCGAGGCGGGGACGCGACCTTTCATGGGCCTGGACAACTGATCGGGTATCCGATCCTACGCCTCAGAGAGCTAGACACCCACAAGTATCTCCGGGACCTCGAGGAATTCATCATCCTCGTGCTCTCGGACTACGGCTTAGAAGCGGAGCGCCATCCAGCATACACGGGGGTGTGGGTAGGAGGCAATAAGATCGCCGCCATAGGCGTCAAGTTCTCTAGTGGGCGCATTACTTCTCACGGCTTTGCCCTCAACGTAACGATGGACCTCTCGTGGTTCGAGAGGATCACACCTTGTGGCATCAAGGAACACGGGGTAACGAGCCTCGCGCAAGAGCTCAAGGCCGAAGTGCCGCTCCCTGAAGTCGAGGAGAAGGTCGTTGAGCGTTTCAAGGAGCTGTTCCGCTGACTTGCTGGTATTTATGGAGGGTAAATGCGAAGGAAGAAAGTGGAAACTGCTCCATTCTTTGTGGATCGGGTACTCGGTACTCATCCTTGCTACAACGATTCATAGGGTGTTTTTTACTACGTTTTTTGTGGGTAAAGAGTAACAACAGAAAGCTGTGAGAGTACATGGAGAAGGGGTGGTACAGCGTGATCAGGGGTGTTGCGAATATCTGGATGCCAGTTGCGGATACTGACCGGGCTGTAGATTTCTACGAGAACATCTTGGGCCTTCCGGTCGTCAGGAGGGATGGGCCGTGGGCCGAGCTTGACGCAAACGGTGTCACGGTCGGCCTCAACGGCCGGGAGCCCGAGGGCACACGAGGGGAAGGCGGAGCTGTACTGACCTTCCAGCCGGAGGGCAGTCTGGAGGAGACGGTCGATGATCTCAAGGAGCGAGGTGTCGAGTTTCCTGGTGAGATCTCCGAACACTACTGGGGACGAGTAGCGACCTTCAAGGACACTGAAGGAAATGACATTCAGCTGTATGAGCCACCAAGAAGCTAGTACCACGCCAAGCCTGACCCTAATACCTCTTCTCTAAACCTTGGTCAGTTTTGACCGTTGGGAGCCGTCTTCGGTCAGCAGGGCGCTGAAGCAGAGTTCTGACAGTTTTGCACTATGGGATCGCGGCCTTTGTCTCTATTCCCGGATTAGAGGCCCCGCAGGGCAGCGAAGAGGTTGCACAAGAGCCTCCTCCTGAGAGTGGTGGAGGGGTAGAAGAGATATCCCCCGAACAGGCAGACGGCTCTATCCAGCGGGCAGCCCGTCTACTTCTACCTCGAAGTACTCGTTATCGCTGTACGGTCCGACTACCGACTCGACTAGTTCCTTTACTGCCTCTACAGACTCGCCCTGCCAGATGCATATCCCAGTAGTGTGCTCTGGGGTGGCTGCGCTAATAGGGAGCGAGAAGCCCTCTGGTAGGCCCGTCTCTAAGGCTTTTTGCTCTGCCGCCTCGAAACCTTCGGGGTCCGAGATGCGACGAATAACGCCGACGTACATGTGTATCTTATCCTTCCTTCCGTGTTCCCCTATGAGAGTTCGGCGCTGGCGAGTTCGAGTTCGCGCCAGAGAATGAGACGGCGTGCGAGCAGGCGGTCCAGCAGTCCGCCGCTGCTTCTTCGTGGGGCTGGTAAGTAGTTAGTAGCAAAACGAAGCTAGGGTCAACGAGGATTGACCTCTAAGGCCGGCAAGTGCGAGGGTCGGGGGTTTTAGGACCCCGGCCCTCCTCTATATCTTCCGGGGGTGGTTTCGGCGCGGTTAGTACCCCACGTCCTGTAAGGCAGCCAGTGTGCACCCCGCCTCTCCTTGGGGTTGCTTTCTTCAACTTCTTCACGTGGCCCCCACTCTTCCAACCACCTAGATTCCATCGGCCCCGTTGTTCACCCAGCGTCCTAGAAGGGGTGTTCTCGGAAACTGGGCTTCCGGTATCTCTCATTCTCGGAAACTTAGTTTCCGTTTCTAAGAGCTTCTCGAAAATCCGCTCCTATGGCGAAAGATTTTAGGATTTGCCGCGAGGAGGTTTCTAGACACATCTCGTACATCGCACCATCCTCACCATCAGGTCGACCGCCTGCGTATCCGTCAGGCCCTGCCCTCGCACCATCGTGCGCCAAGTTTGGAAGTCCAGCGCTACGCCTATGGCACTGCGCAGCATTTGCTGAGGCGTCTCTTCGCTTACTTCCCAAGCTGTGGCGAGGATGTTCTTCATCTGTTTCCAATGAACAACCACGGGCTTGTGTACCTCGCGCACAGCGGCGTTCACCTTCGTGTCGCCTTCCGCGTCGCGCAGCACATTGAACAATAAGCGCTCCGTGCGGCGGTAGTAGGCATAAACTTCGGCCAAAGCCGCCCTCAAGCGCTCCTCGGGTTCAGCGACATTGCACCACGCTTCCGGATCGGGAGGGGGTTCCTCGGAGAGGAAGAGCGACGAGCAAGCCTTGAACAAGGAAAGCTCGTCGGGGAAGTGGCTGTAGACCGTGGGCCGGGTCACGCCCGCCTTCTCGGCAAGGGCGCCTATGGTCGTCTTAGAAGGCCCAATGGTCCCGTGCAGCTCGACGGCTGCCCTGGCGATGCGCGACCGGGTCTCCTCCTGACGCTCGGCGCGTCGCTTGAGTTTATACTTCCCGCGTTTCACGATCGCATTCTAAATAATGGCTGATGCATTGGTCGTTGTCCCCTTGACAGTTGCCCGTGAGTAGGAGATAGTCTCACCAATCATTTTACAACATGGCAAAGTGATTGGTGAGGCCCAAGGCAGACCGGGAAGGAGAAACATCATGGCGCAAGTTGACCAAGTAGCCCCGGGGATCTACCGGATTTCTACCTTGAACGAGGAGACGCAGTTTCAGTTCAATCAGTTTCTCATCGACGATGAACGCCCGGCCCTGATTCACACCGGCACGTTCCCTATGTACGAAGATGTGCACAAAGCCGTGGCCGAGGTCCTCGACCCGGCACGCCTGTCCTACGTCGTTTGTCCCCACTTCGAGTCCGACGAGTGTGGCGGCATGGGACGCTTCGTCGCAGAGGCACCCGAGGCGGTGTTGGCCTGCAGCGAGGCGGGGGCGATCCTAAACCTGACGCAGTGGGACTATTCGGGTCCTGTGCAAGGTTTTCGGGACGGCGAGACCGTAGACCTCGGGGAGCATAAGCTGCGCTTTCTGGAAACGCCCCATGTCCACCATTGGGACTCGATGATGGTTTTCGAGGAGGCGACTGCAAGCCTCTTTCCCGCGGACCTCTACATACAACCAGGCGACCAGCCGCCCATTGTGCGCGAGAACCTGGGGAAGGAGATGTGCCAGTTCTATCGGGAGATCGGCATTTTCGCCGCCGAGGAGCCCGTGCGTAGGGTCGTTGATCGCCTCGAGAAGCTGGCACCTGAATGGGTTCACCCGATGCACGGAGGAAGCTTGCCCAAAGAGGTGATGTCTAGCTATACCGAAGCGCTCCGGAACGAAGCGTTCGGCTTCGAAGGAAAAATGTTCGGGCGATCGATACCCTACTAGCCAGAAAAGATCCTCAATAAAAGGGCCAGGGCTATTTTAGGCTTCGGCCCTCTTATTCAGCGGAATGCCGAGAAGAGGTGTTCTTGGCTACTCAGGGGCAAAAGAGGGGAATAGTAGGGGGAACGGGGTTGTGCTCCCGGCCCTACCGAAAAAAACTCCGTCACCGTGCTCTGCTGTAGTGTACATCTTGGCTATTTAGCGAGACGGGAGGAGGGTGATTTCAGCGAACCGCTACATCTTGCTTATCCACGAATAGCCAGGCATTTGCTGAACGAACAACCTATCCTTTCTACAGCTTGTTGCAGTGATATTGCCCTGGGCAGCCTCGCTCTTTGGCATGCTGCACTCGACAGCCTCCGCTATCTTCCTGTGTGGATCTTCTAAGTAAGCGTCCATGCCCCCACATAGGGCATGGACAAATCTCACTGCAAGGCGCTGTAGGTGTCTCAAAACGACCCTTTCAAACACTTTGATTGATTGTGATCAGAGACATGAGTCATTTAGATCAATAGGGGACGGCTTGTTGCTAGTTACATTTGGTTAGCAGGGGCAAAGAGAAGACGACCGGCAGGTCAACGACCAGGAAGGAGGTGCCCCGATGACACAGGAAGGGCCAACTCCACCTCGGAGGTTTCCTCGCGCCATAGAGCGCGAAAGCGCAGCTCGGAGGCGTGTGTAGGTTTAGCATCACATAGAGCAAGACGAGCTACCTGACGAAGCAGCCGCCGTGCGCGAGGTCTTCGAGGAGACCGGCTTGCAGGTGGAGCTTGTAGGGGAGAAGCGCGAGGACGTTTCGGACCCTGTGCAGCTCCATCGCCCCGCGGGAGTGCAGCTCGAGAGCATAGGAGCGGGGCACCAGCACATAGATTTAATCGATTTTGCTAAGCCCGCCGGCCCTACTGATATCAAAAAACGCTTCAGCGAAGAGGAGGTCGGCTGGTACGGTCCTAAAGACTGGGACGAGATGCCCTTGAACCTCGAAGTGCGAGGCTGGTGCGAAAGGGCCCTCGCCGCTCTCTCTTCACGAGCGACAGAATTTTAGAAGTGGCGAGAACCGGACTCGAACTAGAGTCACCATGATTTTCAGTAATGTGCTTCTGATCCCATATAGATGCTCAAAAAAGAATTCGTGCCCAAAGAGGACCTTATGGGTGTACAGGACAGGTCTCGTATGCTGCTTGCTCTAAATTTTCGTCTTGCCAGCCTTCTATCAGCTAGGGTGGGCTGGTTTCCTCCGTTCGTTTTGAGTACACAGTGCTACAGCTGCAGATGCTGCAAACGAGCACCTCCACCACCACTACCAACTTTGCCTCGGGTACTTCTTCGTTCAGTGGAGCGTTCCGGCTTGGAGACGTAGAGTTCTTCTCTAAAGATGAAGGTTGTGTAGTGTTCCTCAGGCACAGTTAAAAGCCGTTTTGAAGGCTCGCTTGGCCATTCGGGCAACAGGATGCCAAACATGGCCGTGAGGTCTAAAGGCGCACTAGTGGGAACGTATATGAGGGCTACTACGTATCGGGCTCCGTCCTATGCCGGGTTAGCTAGAGGAGAGAGTGCTACTGTAGTGCTCTATCTCCTCTAGGCTACGGCCGCTGCCGAGAGCCACGCACATCAAGGGATCGTCGGCTATGTGCACCGGGATGCCCATCTCTTGCCGCAGCCGCTCGTCCAAAAGCCGTAGAAGGGCGCCGCCCCCTGCCAGGACCATCCCCCGGTCCATGATGTCCGAGGCGAGCTCCGGTGGTGTGCACTCCAAGGTACCGCGCACGGCGGCGACGACGGCGTCTACGGGTACGCTTATGGCCTCACGAACCTCCTCGCTCGTTATAACGACCGTCTTGGGCAGGCCCGAGACAAGGTCCCTACCCCTGATCTCGGCCGACTCCTCTTGCCCTAACGGGAAGGCGCTCCCGAGCTCTATCTTCAGCTGCTCGCCGGTCTGGGTGCCGATGGCTACCTTGTACTCCTTCTGGATGTACGCAGAGATCACGGCATCCATATCGTTACCAGCTACGCGTATGGAGGACTTGGCGACGATCCCACCCAAGGAGATCACGGCTACCTCACTGGTGCCCCCGCCGATGTCGACGACCATTGACCCTTGGGCTTCGTTAACCGGCAGCCCCGCCCCAATGGCCGCCGCCAAAGGCTCCTCGATGGTGTATGCTTGCCGCGCTCCCGCCGACTCGGTCGCCTCCTTGACCGCCCTAAGCTCGACCCCTGTGACCCCGCTGGGTACGCACACAACCACTCTAGGGCGGATCAGAGACCGGAAGATCCTGCGCCGCGGCTGCGCCTTGCGGATGAAGTACGCGAGCATCTTCTCTGTGACCTCAAAGTCCGCTATAACCCCCTCTTTGAGGGGCTGCATCGCAACAATGTTGCCGGGCGTGCGCCCGAGCATCTTCTTCGCGGTGCTCCCCACCGCGAGGACCTTACCGGTCTTACTGTCTATGGCGACCACCGAGGGCTCTGAGAGGACGATCCCGTGCCCCTTGACGAACACGCTGGTGTTCGCCGTACCGAGATCTATAGCAATGTCCCCGCCGACTAATCTTCCTAACACATTCCTCCTCCACCGCTTAGGTTTCGAGAGTTAACTCTCGGCAAAACGAACCAGGCCCTTCCAGGTCGAACCAGAGGTCCCCTATTTCCTCTACTATATATAGTAACTCACTATCTTAATTCTACTACTTATAGTAAGAGCCACTTTGGTGTACTAGATGGAATAGGGAATAAAGACTCCTAAAAAGCGTGAGGGTGCCCCACCCGGCACTCCGCCAAACGTGGTCCCACTTCCGGACGAAGACCTCCTCGTGAAGATGGGGGGCGTTGCTCCCGACGCTCTGGCAGAGGACAAAACATCGGCGGAGGTACCGAGAGGCGAGACGCCGCCCGGCAGCCCACGGGAGACCCTACCACCAGGTGAGGAGCAGCCCGAGAGGCGAGGGGAGGCACTTGCAGCTGACATCCCGCGGGAAGCGCCGCCACCGGGCGAGGAGCGAGCTGAGAGGCGAACGCCTTAGCAACAGAATATTAGGAAACGGGAGTA
>DATHAB010000136.1:0-2566 GCA_035296885.1 Rubrobacteraceae bacterium | reverse complement strand
GCTGACCCTCCTCTCAGGCATCGTGCTCGCGCCCTTGGGCTTTACGCTCGACCTGCAGGGCCAGGAGATCGACACCTCCGCAATAGTGGGCCTCGTGCTCATAGGCTTGAGCCTCTTTCTCGCCTACTTTGCCGGGGGGTATGTGGCCGGTCGGCTCGTGCGCTTCGACGGCGGGTGCAACGGGGCGGCGACGGTAGTGTGGGGGATTCTCTTGGGTGTCATCTTCGGAGTATTCAGCTTCCTGCTCGCCGGGTTCCTTCCGGGGGGTATCTCTGAGTCGCTGGAGAGCTTTAGGGAGAGCAGCATCTTACCGGTTGCGAATAGCCTGGTGGGTCTAGGCCTCTTGGGATTAGGGATCGCCGCCGGCGCCCTCCTGCTAATGTTCCTGGGCGGCTTTCTCGGCGGAAATTTGGGACTTCGTTACCACACCCGCATAGACCAGACGGCCTGAAATACAAGCTATAACGTGCACGCCCGGTTCGCCGAGGGCGAACAGTTTGTACTTTAGTTTCCGTGCTGCGTGATTCCGGTAGAATCTGTTCTTTAAAAGCAAAAAATATATCTGCTAGAAGGGGACGCACAGGGTTCAAAGATGGCGAGACACGCGCTTTTCGAGAGGGGGATCAGGCGGCTAGGGTCAAAAGAGAAGGGGTTTCTCTACCGTTACCCAGACTCCGGCGAGACCGTACGCGAGGAGAAGGTCTTGACGCGGATCGAGAACCTGAAGGTGCCGCCGGCCTGGGAGGACGTGCACATAGCCCGCGGTCCTTCGCCGAAGGTCCAGGCCGTCGGTTACGACTCGGCGGGCCGGCTCCAATACCTCTACCACCCCAAGTATCGCGAGCGCAAAGAGCGGGAGAAGTTCGAGCGCATCCTGCGCTTCGCCGACCGTCTCCCGGAGATGCGCCGGACCACCAGTAACCACCTGCGACGCAAGCACCTGGATCGTGAGAAGGTGCTGGCCTGCATGACGCGCCTGGTAAACGCAGCCTATTTCAGAGTCGGGGATGAGCGTTACGCCAAAAAGAATAAGACCTACGGTATTGTGACCCTCCGAAGGAAGCACTTAACCCTCGATGGAGACGAGATGATATTCGAATACCGGGGCAAGTGGGGGCAGATGCAGCGCAAGTGCGTCACCGACGCGCGCCTGCGAGAGATCGTCGAGGAATGCACGGCGCTCCCTGGATACGAAATATTCAAGTACTACAGTGAGGAAGGCGAGATAAAGGACGTCAAGTCTCGTGAACTGAACGCCTACATCAAAGAGGTGATGGGCGAAGAGTTCACGGCCAAGGACTTTCGTACCTGGGCCGGCACCCTAATTGCCGCCCTCAAGCTCGCCGAGCTCGGGGCAGCTGAGAACGAGAAGCTGGCGAATGAGAACATACTACAGGCGGTGGACGTCGTAGCCAAGAGGCTAGGCAACACCCGCGATATAGCCCGTTCATCCTATGTTAGCCCGCGCGTTATAGAGCATTATCTGGAGGGCTCCGTTATCGCTTGCCAGGCCAAGCAGCTGGAGGAGGTCATCGTAGCCGAGCAAGGTGACCTTACCGAGGAAGAGGAAGCCCTACTAGAGCTGCTCCACAAGAAGCTTCGCCGCGAGCTGGAGAAGGCCGCTTGAAAGAAAGGGAGGCTCCCCGCTGAACGCGAAGACCATACTGAAGCTCCTTAGCAACCCGAAGGTGCGCCGCATGGGTATACGGCTCCTCAAGAGCCCGACCGTCCGGCGGATAATCATCAGCCAGGTGAAGCGCCGAATGCGCCCCAGGTAGGGTCGGAGACGAGACCCGGAAGAGGCCTGAACCTGTTTCTAGCAGAGAGGCCGTTTACCGGCGCGCTACCCGGACGGGTAGCAAAACCGTATTGCTGCAGAAGATCGCCGACATCGAGGGCAAAGGGCTCGAATCGTCGGAGGATCTGAACCTGATCCACACAGTGACCCAGGGATACACCGCCGGAGTGCGGTACGTCCGCGCGGGCAGTACGGCGCCGGGTATGGCGGATATTACCCTCTTGCAGAACGGGAAGGTGATGCGCTACGTACCCGTCGCGGCCGGGAGTGCCACGCACGTCCCGCTGGCCCTCGTGGACGAGCTCCGGCTAGGGACAAGGCCTCTGTAGTCGTCGCCGCTGAAGAGGCTGAAACCTTGATCTTGGGAAACTTTGATCCTGGACGTCGGTATCCTGGAGTGAACACCTCGTGGCGGCTAGCTTTTCTACGTCGCGGCCTGTGTCCTCGTCGCCACGTCGCGGGCAACCTCGGCGACGGAGCCCGTCTCGCGCCACACCTCGAGCTGGCGGTCGGCCTCCGTCGGCATCTCCAAGATGCGCCCGACTGTGGAGAGGTCCCGGCCCGTGCGTGCTTCGAGACTTTCAAGCCACCAGTTCAGGACCTTTCGCGTGGGGATGCTCTCATGGGTGTCATGTTCCACGAACTCACCCTCCAGGCCGTAGCGCTGGGCACTCCACTTGTTCTCCTCGATCTCTCGGGTAGGCCGGACGGGCTTCTTTTCACCGGATTCGTACTCTTCTTTGAGAGAGTCGCAGAGGGCGGCGGTCA
>DATHAB010000135.1:0-10562 GCA_035296885.1 Rubrobacteraceae bacterium | reverse complement strand
ATGTCGGCGGCCATGAGTATGGGATAGTCGTAGAGGCCCACGCTAGCCGCCTCGGCGCCGCCTTTCTGGGCCTTGTCCTTGAACTGGGTCATGCGCGAGAGCTCGCCGACCTTTGCGACGCAGTTGAGGAGCCAGGTAAGCTCGGCATGCCCCGAAACTCGGCTCTGACGAAAGATTACAGACCGGTCAGGATCTAGGCCGGCCGCCAGATACATCGCCGCGACCTCGCGCACCTTCTGCCTCAATATCTTCGGCTCCTGCGGCACGGTGATGGCGTGCAGATCCACGATGCAGAAGTAGTTTTCATACTCGTTCTGGATGGAGACCCAGTTCTTTAGCGCCCCGAGGTAGTTGCCGAGGTGCAGAGTCCCGCTCGGCTGTACGCCGCTGAATACTCGTCGTCCACTCTCCATAGATTCTATTTTAGCGGACACGCCGAAGACGAGGGTTGGTGCGTACTTCCGGAACGCCTTGGAAGGAACGAAGACCCTGTGAAATGCGAAGAGGCTTTCCCCATAGGTAAAAGTGAGGACTGCGGTGCCTGAGTTGGTTCTTGGTCCGCTCCTTCGCTACGCCGAATTGGCCGATGTCATCATATGGGTAGAGACAGACGCTCCCCGTTCCGAAACTCTCTGCCCAGGCAGAAGTCACGTCTCTAGACTTCTTGCTCAATCGCTGCTAGTCGGGCCAGGAAGCGTCCTGCTAGCTCGCCCGGCTTTGTCCAACCGAGGCAGGTGAGCTGACGCCTGACGCACGAAAAACCCTGGTTCGAAAATAAAGTAGCGACCCTCGTGCTGGAAGGCCGACGGGCAACGCTAACCTTCAAAAAACCGTTCTGGACAATTCCGGGGAGCCAGACCTGGAGAAGATCTACGAGCGCCGCCTCGCCTAGGACCGTCGGGAGCCCAACGCCCCCTCGATCTCCCGCGCGGCCGCCACCACCCTCTCGGCCAACCGGGTGCCGGGGTTAGAGCCGAGCCGCGCAATCGGACCGCTAACGCTCACCGCCGCGCTCACGTCACCCGACACACCAAAGACCGGTGCACTAACGCTTGCCACCCCCGCCTCCCGTTCGGCCACGCTCTCCGCCCACCCACGATTTCGTATCACGTCTAGCTCCACATCCTCAATCCTCAAGGAGCGCCCCTCGTTCTCTGCCCAGGCGAACAGTACCTTCCCCCCCGAACCGAGCTCGAGCGGCAGCACAGCGCCTACCGGAACCGTGTCCCTCAAGCCCGTCGCCCGCTCCACCGACGCCACGCAGACCCGGGCCTCCCCCTCCTTTACGTACAACTGTGTGCTCTCACCCGTAGCGTCTCGCAAAGCCGCCAACACAGGCCGCGCCGCTTCCACAAGCCCCGCCCCCGCAACTACCATGTTCCCCCACCCCAAGAGCCTTAAGCCCAGGGAGTAGCGCCCTCCACCGCGTGTCACCAGATGGTGCACCTCCAGCGCCGACAAGAGTCGGTATGCTGTAGGCCGCGGCAGCCTCGTCCCCTCGACCACTTCCGCGAGAGCTGCCGGACCATCGGTGGAGAGGAACGCCAGAATCAAGACCGCCTTGTCCAAGACCCCAACCCCGCTTACCACCCCACTCTTGTTTTTCGACGGGATGACGTCTACACTGCTCATATATTGACTACTGTATCTCACATAGTGATATAGAGCAAGGAGGGTAGGAGTCGTTTGGCACGCCAATGGGATGCTGCCGAGTATGAAATAGTATCTGGGCCGATGACCATATGGGGGGCGAACTTCCTGGAGTTACTCGTAGAGCGCCGAGCGTTAAGGGGGAACCAGGGCGTCATAGATGCGGGGTGTGGGACGGGCAGGGTGACGGAGCTCCTATTGCGGTACGTGCCCGACGGGGCGGTGTTGGCCATTGACGGGTCGAAGGCCATGGTGGAGGCGACCGCCCGACGTTTCGCCGAGGACCCGCGGGTACGGGTTGAGCGGCAGGATCTTCTCCGGTTAGAGGTCGAGAAGCCAGTGGACCTGATCTTCTCCACCGCCACCTTCCACTGGATAAAGGACCACAAGCGCCTCTTCGAGAGGCTCGCGCTGGTCTTGAAGCGGCAAGGACGACTAGTTGCGCATTGCGGTGGCGAGGGGAACCTACCCAAGCTCCGCCCCGCCATAAGGCGGGTAATGAGCAAAGATCGCTTCAGGGAGTTCTTCTTCGTTCGCTGGGAAGATCCCTGGAATTTTGCGGACCCTGGGACAACTCAGACTCGCCTCAAGGCTGCCGGGTTCGAACAGATCGAGACTTGGTTACAAGAGGAAGCCGCAGAGTTCGACTCGATGGAAGAGCTAGTGCGTTACCTCAGGACGGCGGTGTTAGGTCAACACCTGTCGTTCTTGCCCAAGGCCGAACACGAACCCTTCGCCGCCGCTGTGGCTACAGAACTAACGTCACTAGGGCCGCCTGTCATCGACTACGTCCGCCTGAACATACTGGCGGTCCGTTCCGGTGCGAAGGCGTCTGAAGGCGGATAAGGTGTTGCCGGCACGATCTCGAATATAACCAGTCGAGGAAGCGAGAAGGACATCTTGCGAGACAACATAGAGGAGAGAGCATGAGCCATCCGAAGACACTTGTAGAGAAGATATGGGACCGCCACGTGGTGCGGAGCGCTGAGGGTGAACCGGATCTTCTTTACGTAGACCTGCATCTCATACACGAGGTGACTTCCCCTCAAGCCTTCGAGGGCTTAAGGCTCGCGGGACGTAGGGTACGTCGCCCGGACCTTACGCTGGCGACGATGGACCACAACGTACCAACCACCGGCATCGGGCTTCCTATAAGAGACGAAGTCTCGGCCAAGCAGATGGAGGCTTTGAGGAACAACTGCGAGGAGTTCGGTATACAGCTCCATCCCTGGGGCTCTATTGGTCAGGGCATCGTCCACATCATCGGTCCCGAGATGGGCCTAACGCAGCCGGAGCTCGTAATCGTCTGCGGCGACTCCCACACCGCGACCCACGGCGCTTTCGGTGCTCTAGCGTTCGGTATCGGTACGAGCGAGGTCGAGCACGTCCTCGCCACGCAGACGCTGCCGCAGCGCAAACCCAAGACAATGGCTGTAACCGTCGAGGGTGAGCTCCCTGCCGACGTCACAGCCAAAGACCTCATGCTCGGCATCCTCAACAGGATCGGGACCGGCGGCGGTGTTGGCCACGTCATCGAGTACCGGGGCGAGGCGGTACGCTCCCTTTCGATGGAGGGCCGGATGACCGTGTGCAACATGACCATCGAGGGTGGGGCACGCGCGGGCCTGATCGCCCCCGACGAGACGACCTTCGAGTACCTCGAGGGCAGGCCCAACGCGCCGAAGGGCGAGGATTGGGAGAGGGCCGTCGAGGAATGGCACACCCTCAAGACCGACGAGAACGCTAAGTTCGACAAGGAGGTCGTGATACAGGCCGAGGACCTCGGTCCGTACGTCTCCTGGGGGACGACGCCGGCTCAGACCGTAGGGCTCGACGACGTTGTACCCGAACCCGAGAACGAAGGGCACGAGCGGGCCCTGAGGTATATGGGGCTCACGCCGAGGACGCCGATACGCGAGATCGAGGTAGACACTGTGTTCGTGGGATCTTGTACCAACGCTCGCATCGAGGACCTCAGGGCCGCAGCCGCCGTCCTTGAGGGGCACAAGGTCAAAGAAGGCATCCGGGCGCTGGTCGTCCCCGGTTCCATGCGCGTAAAAGCCCAGGCCGAGGTAGAAGGCCTGGACGAGATCTTCAAAGACGCCGGTTTCGAGTGGCGGAACGCGGGGTGCTCGATGTGCCTCGGGATGAACCCGGATATCCTGCAACCGGGCGAGCGCTGCGCCTCGACCTCCAACCGTAACTTCGAGGGCCGGCAGGGCAAGGGCGGTCGCACCCACCTCGTGAGCCCCGCTATCGCCGCGGCGACTGCTGTAATGGGCCGCTTCGCCTCGCCGTCGGAGCTCGGCGTTCCCCTGGAGGTGGGCTAGTGGAGCAGATAAAGCGCGTCTCCGGGAAAGCGTTGCCGCTCGGCTTCTCCGACGTTGACACCGACCAGATAGTGCCAAGCGACGCCTTAAAACGCATCGAGCGCACCGGCTTTGGGCAGTTTCTCTTCTCTGAGTGGCGCGAGGACCCTGACTTCGTGATAAACCGTCCCGAGCATGAGGGTGCGGTCGTCCTCCTGGCGGGCGAGAATTTCGGGTGCGGATCCAGCCGGGAGCACGCACCGTGGGCGTTGCAAGACTACGGGTTCGGGGCTATTATCGCGCCCTCCTTCGCCGACATCTTTAGGAACAACTGCGCGAAGATAGGGCTGCTGGCGATACAGCTATCGGAGGAGACGGTGAAAAAGCTCCTCGGCGCCGTACGCAAAGATCCCGAAGCAGAAATAACCGTCGATCTGGAGAACCGCACCGTGACCGGTCCCGGGGTCGAAACGACTTTCGAGATGGACGACTTCACCCGCCACCGGCTCTTGAACGGCCTCGATGACATCGGCCTGACGCTAACGCACGAGGAGGACCTCGAAGCCTTCGAGCAGTGGCGCCCCACGTACCGGCCGAAGGTGCTGTAGCGTGCTCTAGAGGAGAACCCGAGAAGGAGCCGGGCATGATCTTGTTTGCCGACAAGGTTGCTCTCGCGATCGGGGGTGCAGGAATACCTGAAAAGAGAAAGCAAGAGCAGTAGGGGTTCAACCATATCGCCCTTGGGGTCGGCAACATCGAGGAGGCCCTTGGCTTCTATGGGCGCCTCTTCGAGTTGCGCGGGCGCGGTCCCAGAATGGCGTTTATCGACGCCGGCGACCAGTTTCTAGCCCTCTCCGAAGGGCGTACACAGCCGCCAGACGAACACCGACACTTCGGGTTAGTGGTTTGACAACAAGAGAGATGTTCGCCGCGTCCTGAGGAAGGCGGGGGTAGAGATACTATTTGACAAAGGACTCCACTTCCGAGACCCGGGGGGCAACCGCTGGCAGGTGGTCGAGCATTCGGAGGATCAGTTTACGAAAGCGCCACACATCCTGAACGGGATGAGCCTTGGAGACCTGAACAAGACGAAAAAGGCTCTCGAAGAGCTGAGGAAGAAGAACCTGGCGCCGGAGTAAGTGGCGCGGCTTGGTTAACTTTCAGCCTTCGACTTCGAGGTTGACCCGCTCGTCGTAGAAGCATAAGTGGTCCTGAGCCTTAGTAGCCTTCGGCAAGGGCTCAGGACGGTACCAGATCACATCAAGGACTCGCCGCCGCTCGACGAGCAGTGAGATGGGCTTCTAGGCGACCATGTTGCTCCTCTTAGCGGAGGTTACACTTCAGGGAAGCGAAGGTTTTCAGTACTACGGCGCAAGAGAGGAGAACTACAGATGGCCTTGACGAAGGGAACCGGCCCGTTCGGTGAGAGAGGTGGTGGCACGTTCAACTTTGATACCTCAATCCTGAAAGCCCACACCCTCTACTTTGAGGATTGCCCGAAGCGGGTGCGAGCGGTCTTTAACGGCGAGACCGTGATCGACAGTCGGCAGGTCAAGATCTTGCATGAGACCGGACATCTTCCCGTCTACTACTTCCCCGAGGAGGACCTCCGGCAAGATCTTCTTGAGTTGAGTGAGTGTACGACCCACTGCCCGTTCAAGGGCGAGGCCTCCTACTGGTCGGTGCGAGTCGGAGATCGCATCGCCGAGAACGCAGTGTGGAGCTACCTAGAGCCGCTGGAGGACGCCCCGCCCATCTCCGGCTATATGGCCTTCTACCACGACGCGATGGACAAATGGTTGGAAGAAGATGAGGAGATCATCGGCCATCCCCATGATCCTTACCACCGAGTAGACGTCCTCGAGAGCTCGCGTCACGTTAAGGTTAGAGTACACGGCGAGGTAGTAGCCAATACCGATCGGCCGAAGATACTCTTCGAGACCAGCCTGCCGCCGCGCTACTACTTCCCTCCAGAGGACGTACGTACGGAACTTTTGGTTGAAAGCAATACGAAGACCGTTTGCCCGTACAAGGGTGTGGCGTCACACTGGTCGGTAGAAGTGAACGGCAAGCGTGTCGAGGACGCTGCGTGGCAGTACCCTGAGACTCTGGTAGAGGCCACTAAGGTCGAAAGGCACTTCTGCTTCTACGACGACAAAGCGGAGTTAGAGGTCGACGGGGAGAGGTGAGCTTGAGAGAACCCACTGTCCCGAGGATTTTTGTCAAGGGGCTCCCGAAAGCGGAGCTACACATTCATATCGAGGGTTCCCTGGAACCCGAGTTGATGTTCGAGATAGCCGAACGCAACGGGATCGCTCTTCGGTACGCCTCCGTAGAAGAGGTACGTCGAGCCTACAACTTTAGCAATCTCCAATCCTTTCTGGACATTTATTACGAAGGCACTCAAGTGCTTCTCCACGAGCGCGATTTCTACGACTTGACCTGGGCCTACTTGCAGAAAGCCTCGTCCCAGAATGTGCGCCGCGCCGAGATATTCTTCGATCCCCAGGCTCATAACGACAGAGGGGTGCCCTTCGAAACGGTAGTCACGGGCATACATCGTGCTCTGGTCGATGCCGAGCGGCAGCTGGGCATCTCTTCGGCGCTGATAATGTGTTTCTTGCGGCATCTCAGCGCCGACGCGGCGATGCAGACCCTGGTTGATGCGCTGCCGTTCAGGGAGTGGATTATAGCCGTCGGGCTTGACTCCTCCGAGGTAGGCCACCCTCCAAAAGACTTCAAACCAGTGTTCGACAAGGCGCGAGAGCACGGCCTACTAACCGTCGCTCATGCCGGCGAAGAAGGACCGGCGGAGTACATCTGGCAGGCCCTAGACGAGCTGAAGGTGTCCCGTATAGATCACGGCGTTCGTTGTGTAGAAGATCCGAGACTGGTAGAGAGGCTGAGAGAAGAGCAGATACCCCTAACCGTGTGTCCGCTCTCCAACGTGAAACTGCGCGTCTTCGACACTATCCAGGACCACAACCTGAAGCAGATACTAGACCTCGGGCTGTGCGTGACGGTAAACTCGGACGATCCGGCATACTTCGGTGGCTACATAGACGAAAACTTATATGCTACCCAACAAGGGCTCCACCTGACCCGGAACGACATCTACCGGTTGGCGAAGAATTCGTTCCGGGCCTCGTTCCTTGATGAGGGAAACAAGCAACAGTTGTTGAGCGAACTGGACGACTTTTTCACGTCATATGTTTAGTGTCAGTCTCCCCGGAGCCGCAATGTTTACCTCACCACCTGGTCTAGTGCGCTCTCCGTTAGAAAAGCTAGCTACTTGAAGTCGCTCGTCGAGCGCGCCTACCGCCATTATGGATCGGCAGTTAGCCGGGTGTCCGACCGGATTTATTCTGGTCGGGCGACCGCTCTCATTACCGGCTGCAGCGATAATCAACGTCCTCTGCCCGAGCGCCCTCTGGCCTGGCAGCACCGGTGCCCCGAGCGACATGCTTAGCACTTCACATCCGTGGGCGATCGCCCACTCGATGCCCCCTAAAATCTGCGCATCTGTCCCGCTACCTCGATTGCTCAGTACTTTGCCCGCAAAAGTGTCCGCGGTGTAAGCGACGCCATAGCGGGGAAGCTTGCTAGGCCTCTGAGGACCGCATGCGGTGCCGATGCAATGGGTGCCAGCCCGTGCCTATCGTGCACCGGCTCGTTCTCTATAAACGAGCGCGAAGTGATGCTGCGCCCGGCGAAGTCAGGATGTTCCAGGTCCATACCGGTATCGAGGACGGCCACCTTGATTCCCGTGCCGCTAAACTGCGAAGTAGCCGCTTTGGTCACCTGCAGCCCCCACGTGGTTTGCGATTCGTCAAATGCTGCCGGGATAACCTCCTCGAGCTCAACCAGAGCCTCCCCAGCGACAACCCTTCCCACTAGGTTCTGAACTGCATCGCTGTACCCCTGCAGATACTCCATCGATAGACCAGCTGGAGAGGCTATCACCGAAGCAAATGTTTCGTCCTCTTCTCCTTCGCTTGTAAGCCACTCCTCTTCGCCGAACGGGTCCTCTTGTAGGGCGAAAACAACATTCTCCGGCGCACTTGCTATAATTGGTACATTTGAATCTGCTTCCGCCGCTCTGATTCCCATGAACTGCTCTGGTGAAGCAGGCACCACAGGCACCCCTAAGTTGGGGAAAACTATGGAGGCCTCTGGGCTCTCCACTTGAGCGGACGCTATCTCACCGCCCTCGGCGCTCTCGGGACACCCCTGCGAGGTCGCTCAAGGCGTTGGCTCCAGCCTCCACCCTGTCGGGCTCAAGCGCAACTAGAGTCCTTCCGGTGGTACCCGGACCAAAAAACTCTGGCCCTTGTTCTTGCTCGGCCATTCCTTAGACCTTCTTCGCTATTGATCTCTACGGTGAGATTAATGGCCTGCGTCTAAATGCTTGTCAAGCACTTAACGACGGCAAGGATGTCCGGTGAGGTCTAGAGGCGTAGCAACCTCGGTGCTTTACTCCGATCCCAAGTAAGGTACTTCAAAGGTTTAGAAGACCTTTCACGCATTAGGGCCTCCTTAACCTGAGTAGGTGTCATAAGCGTCATAAATTAGTGTAAAGGCGCTTATCTAAGGACAATCTACCGTACTACCTCTTCGTGGAGCTGGACCCACTGGCGGCTGGCTTCGCCGGGGTACTGGTAGAGGTTTACCCTCAAGGGGACCGGTACGTCCTGCTGAAGACGGCGCCCACCACAGGCACCCGGCTCCTCAGGTTCTCCTCTAAGGACAGGGAGCTGGTCTACGCCGCCCTGAACCGGGAGCTGAGCGCCCCTACGGGTCAACCTTGATCGGCATTTGACCTCCTACCTCGCCTGCTAGCCCTAAGGAAGCTCTCAGCGCTACCACCTGCCGAGTTATTCTCCGAGGTGCCCTTCTAGAGAAGGAACTTTAGAGTCCGGTGTCCACGACAAGGATGCTCTATAGGTTCGGGTGAGCGATTGAGGCAATGGTCTTAAGCACGATGAGGCCCGTCCTCTTCCGGGAACTCGTGTGGCCATGCCACCAATGAGGTCGAGAATACCAACGTAGTCCGCATCGGATTGGTACACCTTACCGCGAAGCCATCCCTCCCCGACGATCACCCCCATCAAGGCGGCTACCGCAACAACCGGTTTAATGTCGGCCATTACGCACCTCCTCTTTCGTCGCCTGGCAATCCCCGGTGGATCGCTACTATTAGGAATGCTCCTACATAACGAAACGACGCGTATGTGATCTAGTTACATAAAGAACTAAAGAGCTTGCGCCCATAGGAGGCTTCCGCCGACCATGCCCCCTAATACTTGCGCTTCTACTAAAAGTAATCGCCTAAATACTGTGGGTGAGTATATTTAGAACGTCATAATGGTTAGGTTGCTCGTTAACATGCCTCGCTAGGGAGGGGGTCAGCCAGTTTTTCGTCGTTTTCCTACTAGGCTCCTGGAGCCCCTGGGGCCTCCGACACCCACCTCCGCCCCACCAAGGCTGTTTTGCCGCGCGTAAGTAACTTCATTAGTGCTCATTGGGTGTAGAGGACCAGCGGTTCCCTTCAGATAGAAAGCTAGGGCTAGGTTGCCCCAAAGGTTTTTCAGCCACCCTGACTCCCCCTTTCCTGGGTACCTTAGTACCATTTATACTTCCTCTCGTTCCCGAAGATCGAAGATTAGGCGAGGTCCGTTTAGCGCAGAATAATAGCGGCCTTAAGCGCTTCGGACCGAATGCGAAGAGCTCAATTCCCGCGGTCTCGACCAAGGCATTGCTGACGTGGGGAGGGTTGATCGTGCTTCTTTCCCCTCCCCTGGCCGCGACCACCGTCCATTGGTGGCTCATCCTACTCTTCGGAGCGGTGCTGCAGATCGTAATAGGCTTACAGCGCCTTGCAGTAAAGTTGGCCCACCCGCATCAGAGATGGATACTGCTTACTCGTAAGACACGCCTAGAGAGGTAATGGACGCTATCTAGCGCGCCATGACAAAAGGGAGTTCGCACGGGTCAATAACACTGCAAACCGCTATAGGAAACAGGCTTGCGGATCATCATTCGCTTTTAGCACCGTCTCACTTAGCCACCTTGCGTGCCACTTAGAAGGGTTGTGTGATTCTTGGCTTCTCTATGCGGTCCCGCGACTTTTATGGCTGTCTAGCCGGTTTCGAGAAGGTATGGGCAGTTGAGTTCTCGCCAAGGGGTGCGTGCTGCTCGCCCTACGCGACGCGGGAAAACCTCGCGAAATACCGACCGCAAGGTACTAAAATACCCATTTGCAGGGAGTTTATGCGGTCGATGTTGTCTCGCGTTACCTACCGCGAATACCTCGTTATCGACCGCGAGAGCAATGATCGACCGCATATGGGCCGCGCGGTAATTCCCTATTTTGCAGCTCTTTTTGCTTTTGTAAGGGTGCTGCGGTCGATGTAGTAGATGTTTTCGCGAGTTGTCTAAGTCTCTGGCTTTCCACTTGTGCCCTAGTTATACCGACTGCGCTAAGGGGGCCGGTTATCTCTAGTGGGTCGTTCTCAGAAACCCCAGCAAAAACGGGCCGCTGATTCACCAGTCCGCTATGATACGTCTTGGTAGTGGTACCTCAAGCTAAGGAGGTCAGTTGTG
>DATHAB010000134.1:0-6668 GCA_035296885.1 Rubrobacteraceae bacterium | reverse complement strand
CGATAAGGCAAAGGGCGTTCTCCATCGCTGACTGCTGCACCAGGTTCACGAAGGGTGTGAATTTCACCGGGTAGGTGCGAAAGTCCTCCTCCGTCACGATGAAAGGTCGCTGAGAGTCGAAGCTGCCGTGTAGCTTGACTATCCGGGGCTGCTGTTGTGTTGGTATGTCCGAGGCGGAGATGACCACATCGTAATTCCTGTCATAGACCAAATCGGCCGCTCGCTCTAATAGGGTGTCCCAGTTCGTCGTAAAGACGTCGGCCCAAGGAAGCGTCAGTAGCATATTATGCAATATCCCCGGACTGTAGCGTTTGTGTGGGACGGCTTCTAACAAAAGCTCGTCAAGGGCCGAACGTCCTCGGTAAGTGCTGTACTCGTCGGCAAGCCTGGCAGCGCCCGCCGAGGACACATAATTGGACCTGTGTCGTTGGCGTTCTTCTGGTTCCAGGGCGTCGGGAGGATAAAGCTCGTCGAACATACGCGAGGTTAGACCTGACCATAAGGGGAACGGGCCTGCGCCAACCGAGACGGGATCTGCATTCCTGCTGAACCCCGAACCGACCATGACTGCCGCGCGCCCGAACTCGCGTTCGCTCCAAAGACGCTGCCTGATATGTTCGATAAGCGGCTGGGCTGAGAACATCGCGGGCCGAGTCACGCTTCTGTGAACTTGCCTTCAGCAACCCAGGGTTCGGCACGACGTGTGTGGCCCAGTTTAGTCCAGTTGCTTCCGCGGATGG
This sequence comes from Rubrobacteraceae bacterium, assembly GCA_035296885.1. Taxonomy (GTDB): domain Bacteria; phylum Actinomycetota; class Rubrobacteria; order Rubrobacterales; family Rubrobacteraceae; genus Rubrobacter_F. The sequence continues at coordinate 5,928 of DATHAB010000134.1, read as the reverse complement.
CCCTTTTCATAACCTATTGTTGCGCATGATCTTGCTGTAAACAAGCCTCGGAACACCTAGGTGGGACGGAGCGCCTCGGAAACAACCTTCGCCCGAATTCGAGGACGGTTACCTGTGCGGAGTTTCTGCGCCACTACGAGGAGCTGTGTTGCCCCAGCCTGCATTTCTTCCTGCTATCGGTGCTCGATGGGACGCTGATAGGGTGAGCACGGGGTCCTACGGCGTCGACGTGTATGGTGAAGTTGATGGTTGCTTTACTATGTCCCCGAAAGACGAGACGTTCCCCGTGATATTAGCATCGCTGGGCCATTTTCTTTTTCTGACGCTTATAGTATATAGTATTGTATCTTATTAGTCTACATATTGTGTTAATATATAGTGAGACTAGAGGGATAAACTACGGACACTGTGGAGGTGAATGTGGAGCGGTTAAAGGAGTTGAGGAGAGAGCAGGTTCTTTCCCTGAGAGAGCTCGAGGAGAGAAGCGGTGTCTCTTATAACACGATCTGGCGTCTTGAGGACGGCAGGCAAGGAGCACACCCACGCACGATCCGCAAGCTGGCGGAGGCTCTTGGGGTTGGTCCTTCTGAGCTTGTGAAGAAAGGCTGGTAGATCTTGGGTAAGCGCGGCAACGGCGAAGGCACGATTACTCGCCGCAAGAACGGAAGCTGGGCCGCCCAGTATGTGGTGTATACGGCCGAAGGGCGCAAGCGGAAGACACTCTACGGCAAGACCCGCCAAGAGGTGGCGACGAAGCTGGCCAACGCACTCTCGGATCGGGAAGGCGGCCTTCTATTCGACGCGGGTAGCTTGACCGTAGGCGAGTACCTGGATCGCTGGCTTACCGATTCGGTCAAGGACACGGTGCGGTTGACAACCTACCAGGGCTACGAACGGATCTGCAGGCTCCACATCAAGCCTACTTTGGGGCGAGTCCGGCTCAAGGATCTAACGGTGGTTCACGTGCGCAGCTTGTACAAAGAGAGGCTCAAGGCCGGGCTCGCTCCGCGCATGGTGCAACTAATTCACGCAACCCTGCACAAGGCCTTAAAGCAGGCGGTCATGGACAGCCTTATCCCGCGCAACGTAACGGAGGCAGTGAAAGCTCCCCGACCGGAAAAGACGGAGATAAGACCCCTCTCCCCCGAGCAGGCGCGAACGCTGCTAGAAGCGGTTAGAGGAGACAAGCTAGAGGCCCTGTACATGCTGGCCATAACCACAGGTATGAGGCAGGGCGAACTGTTGGGCCTGAAGTGGGAAGACGTAGACCTCGAAGCAGGGACGCTCCAGGTCCGCCGTACGCTATCTACGCGGGTAGGAAGAGGGTTCTCCTTTAGCCCACCGAAGACGGCCAAGGGGAGGCGGTCCATCAAGCTACCGGAGGTTGCGAAGAGTTCTTTGAGGAGGCACCGCAAGGGCCAGCTTGAGGAAAGGATGAAGCTAGCGGAGTTGTGGGAAGACAACGGGCTAGTGTTCGCGACCCGCGTCGGCACCCCCGTGGGCCGCCATGAGCTTGTCACCCGCTCCTTCAAACCCTTGCTTTCGAAGGCGGATCTTCCGGGTATCCGTTTCCACGACTTAAGACACACATGCGCAACCCTGCTACTCGGCAAGGGCGTACACGCCAAGTTCGTGCAAGAACTCCTGGGACACGCAACCATCTCGATCACGCTAGACACCTATTCCCACGTTCTGCCCGGCATGGGAGACGCGGCCGCAGGCGCGATGGACGAGGCCCTCGGCTGACCCGGTTGCAGTACGGTTGCAGTAAAGGAGGCCCCAGGGTTGTCCGGGGCCTCCTTCTTGCCCTCTAATGTCATGGCGTTTTACCTGCAAATAAAGGAAAAGCGGAGAGGGTGGGATTCGAACCCACGAGGCGGCTCTTCACCGCCTACGCGATTTCCAATCGCGCTCCTTAGGCCAACTCGGACACCTCTCCAGAACGTTGCTCGTAGAGTTTACCAAACGATAGAGAGAAAGCCGCCTTCGAAACGGCGTGTCAAGCCTTGGTCAGGCTACGGCACGTTTTCGGAGCATCCGGAGCACGAACCATACCCCGCCGATCGGCAACATCACCACGACGAGACCACCAAATGTGGCGAACCAACCGTCCGCATCGTAGTTGGCCCATACATACTCTTCCTCGTACTCCTCGTCGTCACGGTCGTACAAGAGCCAGGACCAGAGGAAGGAGTTGGAGAGCGAACCGTGCCTAACTCCGTACTTGGGGCTGTTGTAGTAGGGACTGCTGGGGTTGGCCACTCCCGACAGCAGACCTTTAGAGACGCCTGCACTGTCAACGGAGCCTTGTTTGCGCCTGAGGGCTTGCTCGAAACACTGCCGGAGGGCTTGCCACCTCCACCGCCCCGCCCCCACCGGGCTTAGCCTCCGAGACCTGTCCTAAGAGTAGGATCGCGGCGAGCACCGCGACCAAGAGGGCCAGCAGCACCGGCGCCAGGGCATTAGAATCCCTAGGCGTCTTCTGACCTTCTCACCGCACCTCCTCCGTCTCCCCGAACCCGGCGCGTTCTCCGCTCTCGGGGTGTACCTCGTCGAGACGCCTCTTAATGTTGTGCAGCTCCCTCAAGACGGCCCGGTCGGTCGCCGAGAGACCCGCGACGTTCTTGAGTAGGCTCTCGACGTCCTCTTCGACTTCCTCGATGTCTTCAGAGACCTCTTCGACGTCTCCCTCGATCTCTTCGAGCCCCCTTCTGACCTCGGCGGAAGTGGCCCCGAGCAGCATACGTTGGGCTGCAGCAGCGATACCACCGATGAGGAGGGCCAGGATCACGTTCCCCGTCCACTGCAGGCTCATGGAGAGGACCTTGCCCTCGTTGGTCTTGGCCGAGACGTCACCGTAGCCGACGGTGTTGACCGTAGTGTTGGCCCAGTACACCCCGTCGAAGATGCTCGTACCCTCGAAGTGGGCAAACGCAACCCCGCCGCCAAAGACGGATATAAAGGCAAGGACTATAGCGTAGGGTAAGAGGGTAATAGAAACGAAACGTCCTAGTAGCGCCGGCAACACGTCTATCAGCCTCAGGAGCCGCAGGACCCAAAGGGCCTGGAAAGGTCCAGGTAACACCGGGATGGTGGTAAGGAGCACAACAAGGTCGAGCTTGTTGTGCTTGAAGTACTCCCAGTCGTCGGGAGCGAGGTAGAGCATGCATAAGAACTCGAAGACGAACCAGCCGTAGATGAGCCAGTTGAGAACGTCGCTCAAGGCGCCCAAGACGCCACCCACGTTCGAGAAATGCAGGATGAGCGCGGGGATCACGAGCAGCACCACTAATGCGGTCGGTGCATCGAGCTTACGCGCCATGCGCGCCTGCTTTTCGGTCATCCCCGGCAACACGTGGGTGTTGCGTATGTGGTAATCCTCTCTCTTAGGCTTGGTAGCTTCCATGGTACTGGCTCGTTATCGACTCGTAGCGCGAGGGGCTTTAGCTTTGCGATCAGAAGCTTTCTCCTCCTGCCCGCTCTTCGTTCGATGGTCTCCTTTCATCTGCGGCTCTTGCTCCCGGAACTGCTCTTACCCGAACTGTTGCTAGACTTTTTCTTCTTCTTTTTGTCAGGGTCATCCGGGCAGTTAGCGGCGACATCCAGCTTTGTAGGCTGAGTCGGGGCCACATTATCTGGATCGTGATCGCAGACTATCAGGGTGTTCGGGTCGCCGCCCGTTTCGCCCGTCACCGTAATGTTCCTCTCCGGCACCCCGGCATCGCGCAGGGCCTGGCGGGCCTGGGTGAGCGTCTGGCCTTCGGTGTCCGGCGTGGTCTGGCCGCCGCATCCAGCGAGCAGGAAGGGGATGAGCGCGGCGCCCACCATCCATAACACGCCGCGCTTCATAAGTTGCCTCCCGCATCAACGGCCGCACAGAGCCTTTATGTTAACACGCAGCCCAGATCCGCTAGCGGCAAGCAGTTCCTACCCTTACCAAGCCCTTTAGCCAGCTGCTTCTGGGAGTCTTCCGTGCCCTCATGATAAGGGTATGTTCAGGGTATAAGTAGCCCGTTGGCAGAATGGCAGGAGGATGCTTTATGTCGTTAGAAGAGAACAAAGCTCTAAGCTGCCGCGAGATCGAGGAGATCTTCAACAGGGGCAACTTAGATGCGGCGGACGAGATCTACACCGCCGACTTCGTCGACCACGACCTCTCACTTCCTCTGGAGGTAAAGGGTCCCAAAGGCATGAAAGCGAACGTCGGCATGTACTGTAGCGCCTTTCCCGACCTTACGGTGACGCTCAAGGACCAGCTGGCAGAAGGTGACAAGGTGGCGAACCGCTGGACGGCGCGGGGCACCCACCAGGGGGAGTTTGAGGGCGTCACCCCCACCCGCAAAGAGATGAGCTTCACGGGTATGCACATAAGCCGCATCAACGAGGAGGGCAAGATCTCGGAGAGCTGGGAGAACTACGATGCCCTGGGCTTGATGCGGCAGATCGGCGCCGTACCCGCGCTGGAACACCTGGAGGAAGGCAGCCCCACGTAATCAGAACCAAACGCTGCCCGAGCCTCCAAAATCCTCATTAAAGCCGCCAGCCTTCGTCGGTATTACAAGAGAGGGTGGCAGAGCATGACTTTAGCCTCCGTACCTCTCGGCGAGTTCGACGAAGGTGTCCAAAGAATCGGGGTTGCGCAAGGAGTCTTTGCTAGCCGCTTCTTCGGGCGGCGTCCCCGAGAGGATCTTCTTGACGGGCACCTCGAGCTTCTTACCGTTGAGGGTGTAGGGCACGTCGGGGACGGAGAGCACCTCATCCGGCACGTGACGCGGCGAGGTGGTGTCGCCGATGCTCTTCTTTATCCTGTCCTTAAGATCTTCGTCGAGCTCGGCGCCTTCTTTGAGGACCACGAAGAGCGATATGTGCTCGTCGCCGTCCTTCTGGACGTCCACAGCGAGGCTGTCTTGGACTTCCTCGACCTTGTCAACGGCCCGATAAAGCTCGCTGGTACCCATCCTCACGCCGCCCCGGTTTATGACGGCGTCGGAGCGACCGTAGATTACGGCACCCCCGTTTGGCTTTATCTTGATCCAATCCCCGTGCTTCCACACGCCCGGATACTTATCGAAGTAGCTCTCCCTGTACCGCTCGCCTTCGGGATCGCTCCAGAGATAGAGAGGCATCGAAGGCATCGGCTCGGCGATGACCAGCTCCCCGACCTCGTCCAAGAGAGAATTCCCCTTCTCGTCGTAAGCCTCGACCTTGGCCCCCAGAGAGCGACACTGGAGCTCCCCGGATCGGACCGGCAGCAAGGGACACCCACCCACAAAAGCCGTGCAAAGATCGGTCCCGCCGCTCATCGAGAAGAGCCAGACGTCCTCTTTGACGTTCTTGTAGACCCAGTCGAAGCCCTCGGGCGGCAGGGGAGACCCCGTAGAGCCTATGCTCTTTAAAGCGGAGAGGTCGAAGTCTCGTCCGGGCTCGATGCCGGCCTTCATGCAAGAGGTTATGTAGCCCGCGCTGGTACCGAAGCTGGTCATACCTGTCCCTTCGGCAAACTCCCAGAGCACGTTCAGGTCCGGATATCCGGGGTTACCGTCGTACAAGAGTACGGTCGAGCCGCAGAGGAGGCCGCTCACGAGTAAGTTCCACATCATCCAGCCCGTAGTAGTGAACCAGAAGAACTTATCCTCGGGCCCGAGGTCCATGTGCAGGTAGAGCTTCTTTAGGTGCTCGAGGAGTATGCCGCCGTGCCCCTGCACGATTGCCTTGGGGAGCCCCGTGGTACCGGAGGAGTAAAGCACCCACAGCGGGTGATCGAACGGCACCTGCTCGAACCGGAGCTCCGCCCCCTCGTGCCCAGAGAGCAATTCGTCCCAGAGAACTACGTTTTCGAGGTCGCTCGTGTCCGGCTCCTCCTCAAGGTACGGCAGGAGAACGGTCTTTTCGAGCGAGGGGATCTCCTCCTGCAGGCGCGCCAGGGTC
>DATHAB010000133.1:0-5277 GCA_035296885.1 Rubrobacteraceae bacterium | reverse complement strand
AGAACACCCAGAAGGAAAGCGCCGCCGCATAGGAGGTCATGTCATCCTCGATGAATTCTTTGATCGACTTGATCAAAGGCTTGCCCAACTTGCCAAGCCTAACCTTGCTCTGTTCTATCGTCGTGGTGAGGAGTAGCACCGGTGCGCCGAGTAGCCGTCCGCCTACCTTGCCATTGGTGGCTTGATACACGAACGTGTGCAGCTTTGTGGCTGCACGTTGGGCCATCATAATGGGCCGGTAGTAGAGCCGTCCGCGAGGTCTTGAGGGGCTCATGTACTCAGCCCGACTTTTCGGCACTGCGGAGCCCGAAGAGGGCCCAGGGGATGAGCAGCAGGACCAGGGCGGCCCCGATGCCGAACGCGAATGTTGCACCCGTCGGTTCCCCCAAGACGAATCCGCGGCCGGCCTCGAGGATAAAGGTCATGGGATTGACGGCTGATATGGCCGAGATCCAACCGGCGAGCAGCCCTTGGGGTACGAAAACAGGAGCGAGGAAGAGAACCAAGAAGATGGGGGTTCGTATGAGTGGACCGGCCTGCTGGGTACGGGAGAGCATCGCCACCCCGGCTCCGAAGAGGGTCGCCGCAACGTTGACTAGCAGGGCTAACCCGACGAGCCCAAAGAGGTCTACACCGCCGCTTACCCGCATTCCAGCAAGCAGTGCGATGACGGTGACGACCGTACCCGTGACGGTAGCACGGACGAGGGAGGCCGCCACGTAGCCGAGGATTATCCCGCGGCGGTCCGAGGCGGCAAGCAGGAGCCTTCTCGCGAAGCCGCTCTCGAAGTCCCCGGCGATGGAACCCAGTGAACGCCCCGCTCATGGCTACCGCCTGCAGAAGCGCCCAGACGTACTGGAAGGTTATATATCCCGCCGAGAAATCGAAGCCCGGCACCTCCCCGACCCGCGAGAGCCCCCCGGCGAAGGCGACGAAGAAGAAGATGGGAAAGAAGGCCGGCGTAAGAAAGGCCAGGTTGGTGAAGAACCTGTGCACCTGGCGCCACGCCACCGCATAAGCCACCGAGAAGAAGTCTCTCACGTGCGAACCATCCTGGTCTTGAGAGAGAAGGCGGCCCCTGCGAGGGCGAGGGCGACGATCCCCAAAGCGCAAACGAAGCCCAGGATCAGGGCTTGCGCGTCCCAGCCGGTGATGACGAGGCTGCGGATGCCCTCGATGAGGTAGGAGATCGGGTTTACGGTCGCGACGGCGCGAAACCAGTCGGACTCGATCAGGTCGTGCGGTAGGTTGATGGACGAGAAAAAGATCGCCACGAAAAAGAGCGGGAAGGAGCCCTCCACAGCCTCGCCAGAGCCCGTCCGGAAGGCGACGATGGCCCCCAAGCCACCGAACCCTAAAGCCACGAGCATCATCAACAACACGAGCACTACCATCCCGGGAAACCCACTCTTCACGTCCACCCCGACGACGACACCGACGGCCAGAAAGACGAGACCCTGGATAAAGCCCAGAGCGACCACGCCCGAGAGCATCCCGCCGAGCAAAGCCACCGGACGCATCGGGGTCAAAGAGAGCCTGGCTAGAAACCCGGTCTCGACATCGCGGGCGAGGTCCGCCCCCGCGGTAACAGCGCCGAAAAGCGAAGCCTGTATGAGCGGGAAGGCGAACGCGAAGTCGAGGTACGAATCGGCCGGGAAGCCCGGTAGGCTCGACGCCGCCTCGAGACCACCACCGATAATGGCGAAGAACATCATTGGGAAGAGGAGCGACGAAACTACCACCGCCGGCTGCCTCAAAGTCCGTAAGACGGAGCGCCGGGCGAGGTGCGAGATCTGCCCGAGAAGAGCCGCGCTCACGGCGTCTGGGTCTCCTCGGCCCCTTCTTCGGCGTCCCCGGCACCCTCCAGCGAACGGCCAGTTTTCTCGAGGAACACATCATCCAGGCTCGGCTCGTCGAGCCTGAGGTTGGCGACCTTGAGGTTCTCCGCATCGAGCGCCCGCACCACGTCTGCCAGGTCGCCGTGGGCGAGCCGTACCGCGACTGCCCCCGGCTGGCCGGCGGTCTCCTCACCGAACTTTTTCAATACTCGAGCGACGGCGTCACGAGCTTTAGCTTCGGCGGGGGTGGCTTCGACTCTGGGCCGTCCGATCTCGGCTTTAAGAGCTTCGGGCGTATCCTCGGCCACGATCCTGCCGCGGTCTATAATCCCGACCCGGTCGGCCAGAACGTCGGCCTCTTCAAGATACTGGGTCGTCAAGAATACGGTTACGCCCTCGTCGCGGGTGAGGCGGCTGACCTCCTCCCACAGGGCGCTACGACTTTGAGGATCCAACCCCGTAGTCGGCTCGTCGAGGAAGAGGATCTCCGGCCCGTGTACGAGGGCGAGCGCGAGGTCGAGCCTCCTTTTCATGCCGCCAGAGTATCCTCGCACCTTGCGATCGGCGGCCTCCGGAAGGCCAACCCGCTCCAAAAGCTCCTCGCCGCGTTTTTCGCGCTCTTTGCGGGGGAGACCGTGCAACGCCGCCTGGAGCTTCAGATGCTCGCGGCCCGTGAGCAACGGGTCAAGCGCCGCCTCCTGCAGCGCCGCTCCGATCGCGGTCCGCACCTTCTGGCCTTGCTTGACGACATCGTACCCGGCGACCCGGGCCGCGCCGCTCGTCGGGGGCAAGAGCGTCGTGAGCATGAGCACCGTGGTGCTCTTACCGGCGCCGTTAGGTCCCAGAAAGCCGTATACTTCCCCTGGCTCGACGCGCAGGTCTATTCCATCTACGGCTCGGACGCTCTTGGAGCCCCGCCCAAACTCCCGGCCGAGCCTCTCGACCTCTATACCCTCCCCCCGGTCCGTCACCGCGCCGCAGCCCTTAGGCCAGTGAGCTCTTCGCTAACCTCCCACAGCCTCTTGCGCGCGGCCTCGTCGTAGGCCCCCTCAGCCGGTTTCGTCACCTCGCGGTCACTGAAGTACTCGCCGCTCATTCCCTCGACCTCGGGTGAGGTGGCGAGATACACGACCGTGTCAGCCCCTTGCTCGGAACTCCGCATAAAAGGCTTGAACACCCGGAAGAGCAAAGACATGAGGCTGCGGTTACCCTTGCCAAAGTTGGTGTTGACCCCACCAGGGTGCATGGCGAAGGCGGTAACGCCGGTGTCGTGCAACCACTCGGCCAGCTCATAGGTAAAGAGGACGTTGGCCAGCTTGGACTGCCCGTAAATCCGAAAAGCCCCGTAGCGCCGCTCCCCTTGCAGATTGTCAAAGTCGATCCTCTTTGCCTGGCGCTGCGCCTCGGAGGAGACGTTTATGATCCGGGAGGGAGCGCTCTTTTTCAGCAGGTCGAGCAGGAGGTTCGTAAGCAGGAACGAGGCCAGATGGTTGACCGCGAGGGTCAATTCGATGCCGTCCGGAGTCTCGGTACGTCGGTCTGCGATCAGGCCAGCATTATTGACGAGCGCGTCGAGCCTGTCGTGCGAGGCCTCGAACTCCTTCGCGAGGCGCCTCACCTCGTCCTGCACCGCCAGGTCCGCGAGCAGGAGGGAGACCTTGTCGCTGGCGGACTCCCGCCGGATCTCCTCGGCCGCCTGCTCCCCTCTCTTTCGGTTGCGCCCGTGTACGACGACCTCCGCTCCCATAGCTGCGAGCGCTTTTGCCGTCGCCTTGCCGATGCCGGAGGTACCCCCCGTGATCAGAACAACCTTTCCGTCCATGCTGCCGGTCGCGTTCTCCAAAGCCCTCCTTGTTCTGCCCGTCCCGGGCAAATCTGCGCTGCCCGAGACTCGTCCCGAATCTCGGACGTGTTTGCGTAAGTTTTTAGAGTACCATCCCCACGATGCTCGTGGCCCGTAAACGAGCCCACGAATGTCCCGCCGGTCTTACCTCGCGCGGACCATCGTAGTGAGGAGGCCGACGATGACCACCGCGGCGACCACGTGCATCAGCTCTAACGTCAGTATCATCGAGATCGGTGCTCCGGGGATAGTGGGCGGCGTTAAGCAAGAGAGCGCGAGTACCACGGCCGCCACGATCCGGAAAGTCAGGATCGGCCGCCGCCGTCGCGCCAGAAGAGCGACGATCGTGAACATCGCCGTCGCTCCACCGCCCCGAGCACGGAAGCTACTATAGCCTGCTGTAGGCCTAAGGGCCCGCCGTTACCCTCGATGACGAAACCCTGCGGCGTAGCCCCAAGCGCCACCGCTACGAAGTACACGACGGCGTTGGCCGCTACCGCCGCGATCGCGGCCAGCGGTCCTACCAACAACAAACGCCCTAAGGAGACCCGCTCGCCTCCTACACGCTTACCCTGTGCAGCTTCCATGTCTTCCCTCCTCCTTGTTCGCGGGGATAGACCACCCTACTCTTTCCCTCCGAGTGCCCGCTAGCAGCAGCGCCCGTTCTTTCCCTTCAAGGGGGACAAGTAACACGAGCCTACACGCTTGCCCGATACGCTGCACAAGGCGCTTCGGTGGGAGAAATTCCAGGCGATAAACGTCTAGCGTAAGAGACCAACAGGCAGCCCGCAGCTGCGCCCTACTCCATCCTATCCCCGACGTTTATTCCGTTTTCTCTAAAGAAACCTTGGTTGACCTCAAGGGCATACTTGGCAGGCCCAGCCGAAGGGTGTGAGGTCTCGTCGAGGGGCTGCATATCCTGTATGTCGACGATGGTTCCGCTCTCGTCGATGTAGGCTATAGAGAGCGGGATCAGGGTGTTCTTCATCCAGAACGAGAGCGGCTGCTCCTGGTCGAAGACGAAGAGCATGCCACGGTTTTTGCCGAGCTCGGTCCGCTCCATGAGTCCCCTTTGCTGTTGTTGGTCCGTCTGTGCTAACTCCACCTCCAGGGTCACCTTTTCCCCATCGGCCTTGATGATGTTTAAGGCCAAAAGATTAGTTTTCCCTTTGTCTTTCTTCCGGTCTTTAGCCTTGGTCTGCGGGGTGGCCTCAACCGGAGTTTTAACCGCCGCGTCGGGCTCGGCCAATCCCCATGTCTCCTTGTTACGATCGTATATAACCAGCAGCCCGGCTAGTACAATCAAAACTGTAACCGTAGCTATAAAAGCTCTCATGCTACGGTCGATTCTACCCGTTGAACCAGAACGAATTCTACCCTCTTGTTCTGGCGGCCCTTGCTCTTGTGGTTCGTGATCTTTAAAGCACCAACTTCTTGGGTGTTGGCGACGTGAGTGCCGCCGTCGGCCTGGGTATCTATGCCCTCGATCTCCACGATCCGCACCGCCTTCACCCGCTCAGGCACAAGGTTGACCTGTGTCCGGACAAGGTCCGGGTTTTCCAACGCTTCTTCGCGGGGGAGCCAGTAGACCCTCAC
>DATHAB010000132.1:0-4617 GCA_035296885.1 Rubrobacteraceae bacterium | reverse complement strand
GTCCGCGATCGCCACGATCGTCTCTTCTCCAATAGTCGGTAGCCACTCTGCTTCCGGCACGGCGCCAGCCACCTCGACCCCGACCCGCTCGAGCTCGTCGGCGAGCTCTCTTTGGGGGCCGGGGAGGGCGCCGAGGAGGACGACCGCCGATCGCCGCCCGGACGGAGTAGAAGAGAGGGGTGCTGTTTGCCTTCCGGGACGGTTCCGGAACGGGAGCTTGTCGAATAGACGTACTTTAGAGTGAGACCGTTCTTCTTCGAGAACATCCTCGGGGCATAACCCGATGAGGGTTTGGATCGCGCCGTCCTCAAAGTCTGTACTGAGAACGCCGAGATCACCGGGGTCGAAGACCATCGCTCGTACCGGCAGGTCAAGGCGGCGCTCGACAAGCGTGGCCTCAAAGTTCGCATCCACCCCGAGCAAACCCAGCGAGCGGCATGCGACGAGCAGCACCAACCCCGGGTGTTCAGAACCTATCGCCGTGAGCACGTTGGAGGCCAAAGCGCCGCTGTCGGGCTCTTCATCCGGCTCCAAAACCGCGAACATAATACGGGGGTGCATGCCAAAACCGTTGTAGGACGGGTCCGAGGGTGTTCCTGGCAGAGGGCTGGAGAGGGCCTGCGCCAGATGTGCGTCCGCGCGGGTGCCTGCCACGATAAAGAGGGCATCCGGGAGCCTCTCCGCGAGCCCAGCGAGGCCGCGCAAAGGAGAGGTGACGTTTGGTATTCCCGACTCGTTAAGGATCGTCACAATATCTCTCCCGAGATCTTCCGCAGGCTTTGCCTCTGGCGCGCCGGGCGTTGCCGCGGGACTCAAGTTTTCGCACTCACTCCCCCGAGGGACCCCTAGTTTAAGGCGTACAGGGTGTCGAGCGCCAGGGCTACCATATCGTCTACCGCGCCTTGCAAACCCTCGTCGCCGATACGCGCGACCCTCTCGCCGATAAGGTTGGAGACGGTCAGCAGGCATCCCGCCTTTATTCCGTGCATCGCCGCTATGGTGAAGATCGCCGCCGCCTCCATCTCGACCGCGAGGACACCGAGGCTGTTCCACAACGTCGCCGGCTCCTCCTCGGGGTCGTAAAAGAGGTCCGAGGTGACTATAGGGCCTACAAACGTCCGCCTACTCGAGCTTTCGGCGGCGTGACGAGCGGCGTGAACCACGTCGAAGTGGGTCGCGGGCGCGTAGGGCACCCCTCTTGTGATGCTAGAGACCGTTGAGTCTTGCGGGGTGGCGGTGGTGGCGATCACGAGGTCCCCAAGCTCCATCTCCGGGTGGTAACCTCCGCAGGTACCGACCCGGAGAAGGTTTTTGGCGCCGAGCTGTACAAGCTCCTCGGTCACGATTGCCGCGCTCGGACATCCCATCCCCGTCGCTTGGACCGAAACTTGCTCTCCTTTGTAGGCGCCGGTGTAGCCGAACATCCCTCGCTCCTCGTTCACGAGCCTCGCGTCTTCGAAGAAATTCTCGGCGATATACCTCGCGCGTCGGGGGTCGCCCGGTAACAATACGCTCTCGGCAAAATCCCCCGGCTCCGCCCGCACATGCACAGGGCTCACGGTTTTCCTCCCGATAGCCGACCGTTTTTATATTTACAGGTTCTCCAGGATAGCAGGGGGATGCTCACTGGATGTATCGGAGATCTCCAGGGCCTCCAGAACCAGCTCTTTGGCCCTCTCTACGTTCCGCCTCCCATACAGCCGCGCCACCGGCTGGCTCTCCTCGATCTCATCTCCGACCTTGGCAAAACCTCGACGCCCGCTTCCGGGTCCACCTTGTCTCCTTTTCTCTTTCTTCCGGCGCCTAGAAGTAAGGCTGCCCGGCCCACGCCTAAAGCCTTGAACTGGGCGACGCGTCCCGCTCGGGGCGCTGTTACCTCTCGCATCTTGTCTGAGACTGGTAGGTTCTCTAAAACCTTTGCGTCCTCGCCTTGGGCTGTGACGAACTCTCGAAACTTCTCGTAGGCGGCGCCGGAGGAGATCGCCTCTTCCACTACGTCTTCCGGCTTTGAGAAGCCCTTCAATTGGAGGAGCCGCGCCGCTACGATATGGGTCATCTCGCGGAGATCAACAGGCGAGATTTCGTTGCGCAGCAAGCGTATGCTCTCGCGGATCTCCAGGGCGTTGCCAACGGCGAAACCTAGAGGCTCGTCCATGTCCGTGACCATGGCCGAAGCTTCTACCCCGAGTGACCTGCTCAGGCGCACGAGAAGCCCGGCGAGCTCACGAGCTTCCTTCAGGGTCTTCGGAAACGCTTCGGAGCCGCATTTTACATCGTAGAGGAGGTAGCCTGCGCCCGTTGCGGCTTTTTTGGAGACGATGGAGCTTCCGATAAGAGGCAAGGAGTCTACGGTGCCGGTTGCGTCTCTAAGGGCATGAGTGGCGCGACTTCCCTACGAGAGATTGCTACCCCTCCATAGTCGAAGGGGCGAACGCGAAGCGCAGGAAGGGAGGAGTGGCGTGACGTTATACGAGCTCAGCGATATACGAGGCTGCTTGCAGCAAGTCTTCGCCTAGACATGGTGGGGGTAGGAGCTGTTGTGTTAGGAAAATCAAAAATCCCGACTTTGTAACGGAGTGTCCTATAGTGGGATGGGAGACGCGAGAGCGGGGAGCGAGCTACTACACCCGATCCCGGTGGGTGGATGGTCGGGTAGTCCGAGAGTACATCGGGACCGGAGCACTCGGAGAGATTGTCGCCTCGAACGACGAGCTAAAACGCCTCCAAAAACAAGAGGAGGCTGCTCATTGGAGAGAAAAACGGGAGTGCGTGGAGCGGGACGTGGCTTTCCTAAAAACGCTTGAGGAGGTTTCAGAGATCCTCACCCGAGCACACCTACTCGCTTCTGGTTGTCACAAACGCAAAGGAGAATAGAGGAGAAAGCGTGAGCAACACGGCACTTGAGTTATCGGCAGACGTAAAGGAGAAGCTCGCGGCGTTGCAAACCCTCTCCGAGAGGGTAGGGGCAGGAGACAAGAGCGCTAGGAAAGAGCTGTGAAAGGCGCTGCGCGAATCTGCTCCGGAAGTCATCTTCCAGGCCTCCGACATCGGCAGGCGTGGCCAGTGGGCGCTGATCAAAACCGTCGCGGCCAACGACCCCCTTACCGAAGAGGCTCTCCTCGCCCGCCTGGACCTCCTGCGCGCCCAAGTCGCTGGCCCCGACCTGAGTCCTCTGGAGGCACTCTTGGCAGAGAGGATATGTTCGCTGTGGCTCTTACTCGAAGCTCTGGAGATGCTCGTGAGTGCTCAACTGTCGGCCAAGCTGCCGAGAGAACACCGTTGCCCGATGTCCTACCTCCAGCGCATTTTTAAGTGGCAAGAGAGCGCAAATCGCCGCTTTCTCAGCTCTATACGGGAACTCACTCGGGTGCGCAAACTGCAGAGCAACGTCCCTGAGATCCAGTACAACACCCAGACCAATCTGGCGACTCCTGGTGGCCAGCAAGGGGAGGAGTGGAATTGCTAGACGCTGCGGGCGGTCAGCCACCCGCACGTCGTCTGGCTGACACACTGGTGGGGCGCGACCTGCTAACCCTACGGACGTGCTCCCTACCCAGAGACCTCAGCATCGCCTTATCGCCCAGCTAGAGCGGATCTGAGACATGCTGAGAGACGGAGCTGGCCTAAAGCATCCTCAAGGACGCTCGCCAGGGTGATTTTGGCCACAATTAACACCTTAGAGGCGTACAGTTTAGACGTACACTCTTGGTGTTCTTTTTAAAGGACATATGCGCCGGTACTGGTACTACCTCCCCCCACAACACTACTAGAGCAGGCGCATTCATTCTTTTTTCTATACACGCCCGCGCATCTTTATCCACTAGCGTTACAAACTTGTAGCAAACGCAGGCTCTAGAGGGCTCTCTAAGGGGTTTTAGTGCCCGTGGTATGTCATGACTCTTCGACTCCCGCTACGCAACGGGGCCCACCCTGCTCACTGAAAACATGGCGCCCTGGGGGTCCGATAGGACGGCGGTCCTGCCGACCGAGGTGTCGAAGGGGGCACCACGACCTCGCCGCCGAGCTCCGCAGCCTTGTCGGTGGTCGCATGAACGTCGTCGACCCAGAAGTCGACGCTCCAGTGCGCCGGCACGTCTTCGGGGGATCGGTCACCGCTCACTGGCACCATCACTCCAACCACCTCGCGGGAAACGGGCTGCTCAGGTTCGCCTCCGAGGTAGCCCGGGAGGCGCCATAGCGTGAACTCGCCTTCGCCCAAATCGAACGTGTCGGTCTCCCAGCCGAACACTGCGCCGTAGAACGCCTTCGCACTCTCCGGATCGCGGGTTTTGAGCTGGCTCATGGACCATGCACCCGGCTCGTTGACGAGCTGGGCGCCTCGGTGCTCCTTCGGTTGCCAGTGGTTGGATGCAGCCAAAGAGAACACTACCAGCGAAGAGGAGGATAACTAGCGTTGGAGGTTAGAGGGGCGCAAAAATAAGCCCTCGGCTCATTTACCGAGGGTTACGAAGATATTCAGTTTTGGCTACCTCACCCGACGCTTCCGATCACCGCCCGAACCTCCTCAGTAGTTAGGGGTTCATCCTGCCCTTGGTGTTTACCCACAAGAGCAACAGGTTAACAATTCAAAGTAGATTAGTAGTCGAATAGCATGGG
>DATHAB010000131.1:0-15810 GCA_035296885.1 Rubrobacteraceae bacterium | reverse complement strand
GCTGTGCTTTTGGCGCCGGCTCGGCTTTTGGCGCCGGCTCGGCTTTTGGCGCCGGCTCGGGGGTAAGGCCTGCGCTGGCTAGCTCTTTCTTGGGGCTCTTGGCGCTCGGTTGGGGGTCTTTGCGTTGCTCTTCGCCCCTCTGGAGGCATATGGAGCGCAAGTCCGCGGCAAGGGATTCGCAGAACGGTTTAGCCGCTGCGTCGCCCCGGTAGTGGTCAACGTAATACTTTGCCGCCCCGATGCCGCAGTTAGAACGGGCCTCGTGGTCCTTGCCCAGCATGCATAACGTGCTCGTAAATCCTACTTCGGCTACCTCGTCGACGAGTCGGCCTATACTTTGCCAGGCAGCATCCCGCCCAAGGCCCTGGTAGCACATGGGCCGAGAGTTTTTCTCGTATCTGGCGCAGAGGTCAAAGACTTTGGCGAAGTCGTTGTCCTGCGTCTGTAAGGCATATGTGGTTTGCAGCTGGTAGCATAGATTCTTGTATCGGCTCTCTACATCGGTGCAAGGGTACAGGGGTTGCTCCTCCTTGAGATACTTCGAAGGATGGTTTGGGTTCTCCTTTGCCAGAACGTTCTCCATAAACACCCCGCCGTAACAGTTCTCCTTCTCCCACCCGTCCGTCAACGAGTCGCACATCCTGAGCGACTCGAACAGCTCGTTCTCCAGGATGCCCATAAAGCCGTGGCCGAGCCCGTGAACGCAGTCAAAGTGGGAATCGGAGTATCTCTGACCCTTGCGAAAGCTGACGCAAAGCGTGTTGGCCTCGTTCAGTATCTTGTCTGGTCCGATTTTTGCCACGATAGCCTCCATGACCCCGTGGTAGTACCCCCCCGTGCAAAAGGGATCTCCCCGACCATAAGTACTCGCTATGTCGCCGTAGATGTCCGCGGCGGCGCGACCGATGATGTGGACCAGCTGGTGGCAGTTAGACCTTACAAAGCTATTCTTCGTATACTCATCCTTAAGATCAGCGAAGGCAGCTTGAACACCAGAACCACGGACAAGACTCTGGTAGCGACTCTGCTGGCAGTTGTAGTCGCTCGAAAGAGCGCCGGAGCAGTCCGCGTCCGCCTTATCGGTCGGCTCGCTCACCGCTTGCTGGGCCGTTTCGTCGGCCGAATTCCCTTTGGAAGCAGTCTCGGCCTGCTCGCCCGCCGCTCGTTGGGCTGCCTCCGCGAACAAACCGTTTACGAAAGAGGGCTCGAAGACGACGATGCTCGACGCGACCAGCGCCGAAGCGATCAAGACGCCCAACGGCATTAACCACCATATGTTAAAACTCGCCTTCATACACCTTTCTAGCCAGCCGAAACACGCCTCTTAAGCCGCTGCTTAGTAGTCCGGGCGAGACGATAAACTGTGGGATACGCCGGCGTTTACCTCGTCGATCTTCTCACGCGCAGACTGTAATACTCATCAGAACATACGTCAACGCCCCTCCCGCTTAAGGCGTACCCCCGAAGGAGAGGCGAATAAGCGGGCGTGCTCTCAGTCCTTGTACACCACAAACTCGTCCAACGAGCGTCGCGAGCGGCGCTTCGGAGGGTCGCCTTCCGCGTAGCCCAGGGTTAGGAGGGCGTGCGGGATGAGTTTGGGGTCGAGGCCAAGCGCTCCCGTCACCTTCTCCGGGCAAAACAGAGGAGCGCACATCCACCCCGGGTCGAGGCCTAAAGAATAGGCGGCGAGCAGCATATTTTGAGCCGCCGCACCCAAGCTCTGTACGGCCATCATCGTCTCGTTCTGCTGGCGTTCGGCGTCCGAGTAGACATCTAGGTCCTCCAGGTACAGGCAGAGCAGCACGAGGACCGGCGCGTTGAGGAGCCTATTTCGGGAGCCTTCGAGACGCTTGTCGACGACCTCGACGCTCTGGCCGTCCATCTGAAGGTTGCTCCGCCACTCCTCCCCCATCGCTTCCGCCAAGAGCATCTTGGACTCCTCGCGTGTCAACACAGCGAAGCGCCAGGGCTGACGACCATGCGGTGAGGGCGCCCAGCGGGCGGCTTCGAGCACCCTTTCCACGGCTCCTTCGGGCACCTCCCGATCAAGGTAGCGCCGCACCGAACGACGGCCCAAGATGGCCTCCATGATCGGCTCCACGCTCTCCGGAGCATCGAGGGCTCCCCAGGAGACGACGCGTTCGGGACGGATAAAGATGGTCGGGTTCTTCTCTATCCCCATCCGTTCGTACTGATGGTACTTGCCTCGTAGAAGCCGCACAGCGGCAGCGTGCTCTTCGGTTTCGGGTTCGACCAGACCTGCCCGGCCATGTACCAAGACATAAGCCAAGAGATCCCAGTCCTCAGAGTACCGATCGGCGACGAGGGCGACGTTCGGGTTTTCGAGGATATTCCGAACCCGCTTGAGGCGAGTTGGAGGAACGTTTTTAGGCTTTTCATCGAGGGCTATGTGGATCAGGCGCCCGTCGAAGGCGTAGCAAACCGGTATCGCATGCGGATTCCCCAAGCTGGAGGAGGCGGTCGCGAGCCGGGCAACCCTTTGGTGGACCAGGAAGGAAGCCTGCTCGGCGGTAAAAACGGGAGGCTCAGTCTTCATTGTGTTCACACCACCTCGCACACCCTAGCCTTCTCAATCGCTTCCAGACACTCTCTGCCTTGAAGAGTCACCATTGCCTTCCTTCTTCATAACGAACATATCCGGCGTCAGTTTTACCGCAGGCGGGTATAGATCCAAGGGCAGCCCAGAAGGTTTCGCCACCCATCGAGATACGTAGTCAACTCGGAGAGCTGATGCCCCCCGCGTCTTATCGGCACTTCTAACAAGGAAGCGAGCCACTCATGCTGCTCCTTCATCAAATTGGGCACAGCAGTCTCTAGCACAGATCAACCGCTGGACGAAAGAATACCCTTCGTTAAGCAGACCATGCTCATAAACGGACTCAGTCGTCTTATGCGCAGTGAAGACGACCACCGTAGCAGAAACTTGCGCCACGATATCGTCGTTGTATTGCACGGTGTGACGCGTATAATGCGAAAAAGTCTGCGGAATGTAAGATAACCAGTTTTGCACAACCTGACGAAGCCCTAAAACTTTGCCACAGTAAAGGTCATTATGTGCCCTTAGATAGCCTACCAATGCTATTTGCTGTAAGTCTATAATCATCTAAGCCAACCCTTATATATGGTCTAGTATTGGCCCATCATATCGCTGCTCTCCTGCCCCGTTATATTACGCCAACGGCAGCATTACTAGGCATTTACCTACCAATCAGAAGCGGATTGAATTGAGTACCGCGGTCGTAGACGTCTAAACTTTCGCTGCGCTTGAGACGGTTTACGACGACGTATGTTAGCGGCGTGGCGAGAACTTCATACACGCTTTTGAAGAGCCACTGGGCGACGACGGCAGCAAGCAGCGCTGAGACGGGGATGGTCCCGGCGAAGGCGAGAACTATAAAGACGAGCGAGTCAAGCCCTTGGCCTACCAAGGTAGAGCTGATGGTGCGGCTCCAGAGAAAGCGTCCGTTGGTGGCTACCTTCATCTTGGCGAGTACGATAGCGTTGGCGAACTCGCCAACCAGGTAGGCGAGGAAGGAGGCGGCGAGGACACGCGGGGTGTAGCCGAAGATACGGTCGTAGGCTTCTTGCGCTTCGAAGACCGGTGCAGCGGGCAGGATGCCTCCAAGATAGATAGCAAAGACGGCGAGCAGGTTGCAGAGGAAGCCCAGCCAGATCACGCGCCGTGCCATCCGGTAGCCATAGACTTCGGTCAGGACATCGCCGCAGATGTAGCTGATCGGGAACACCACAATCGCCGCTGGCAGCACGAGCCCGAAAAGACCGACGAGCTTCACCGCCGTTATGTTCGCCGTTATGAGGGTGGTAACAAACAGGGCGACGACCACCACGAACGCGAGCGAATACTTTTCTCTGTTGTTGGCCACATTCTGCGTCGACAACCTACGAACCTCCCGAACGCACGACCTTCTGCTTAAAGACGTGAGCACCAAAGTTGCGACGCCTGTAAGCAGAGTAAAACATCGCCTAACAGAGGGGTCAAACCAGCTTTGAAGTATCGCCAGGCCGCTGTTACGCTCTGCGAAAGGGTTCACGTATATCGCGTACAAGGGAGTAACAAGGCCGTGGCACTACTTAATGAGAAGCTGCTGAAACGCTTGACCGAGACGCCTGGTGTGCCGGGCCGCGAGGAGCAGCAGCGCGAGATCGCCCGTGAGGAGCTCGAGGCTCTGACCGACGAGGTCCGGACCGACCCTTTAGGCAGCGTCATCGGCACGAAGAAGGGGCGCAACGGCACCCGGGTAATGATCGCCGCGCACATGGACGAGATCGGCTTCATGGTCAAGTACATAGACGACAAGGGTTTCTTGCGGCTCCAGGCCTTGGGTGGTCACGACCCGGCGAATATGGTCTCGCAGCGCGTCCTGGTAACGACTGTGGACGGTACGACGTTGCGGGGTGCGTTGCAGCCTACTCGCAAGCCACCGCACCTACAGCGCGACGAGGAGCAGAAGCCCCCAAAGGCGGAAGAGTTCTTCGTAGACCTGGGCATGGACGCCAACGAGGTCAAGAAAGCGGTACGCATCGGCGACTACGTGACGATGGACCGGACGCTGGAACAGGTAGGCGACTGCTATATGGGCAAGGCGATGGACGACCGCATCGGCGTCTTCGTGATGCTCGAGGCTTTGAGAGCGATGGAGGCACACGAGGCGACGATCCACGCAGTAGCGACCTCGCAAGAGGAGGTGGGTTTAAGGGGGGCCACCGCAAGCGGCTCGGCCCTGGAGCCTACGGTTGCGGTTGCACTGGATATCACTATCGCGATGGACATCCCGGGCGGGGGGAACGAAGAGACCATCACCGAACTCGGCAAGGGGGCGGCGATCAAGATTATGGACTCTTCCCTGATCAGCCACCCAACGCTCGTCGAACACTTCCGGCGCACAGCCGAGCGCGAGGGTATACCGCATCAGATGGAGATCCTGCCCCGCGGCGGCACCGATGCGGGAGGGGTACAGCGCCTCCACGGCGGCGTACCCTCGATCACGCTCTCCATCCCCTGCCGCTACGTCCACACCCCAAACGAGCTGGTGAACGCCTCGGACGTGCAGAGCTGCATAGACCTCCTCGCCCGCTACCTGGAAGAGGCTCACACCGGCAACTACGCGCTGTAATAAAAGGTGACTAGCTAAAAAGCAACCGGGCGCCAACGAAGATGAGCATGATGGCGAGTATGATCGTGAGCGGCCGCCCTGGTAGCCGCGGGGCCATCCGACTGCCGATGAGTACGCCAGGGATGCTGCCCAAAAGGAGCGTTCCCGTCAGGGTGAAGTCCACGTTGCCGTGAAGCATGTGGGCGAAGCCGGTGACAAGCGAGAGTACGGTGGCGTGGGCGATGTCGGTACCGACAACCACGGCCGGAGCCAAAGGGTAGAGCAGGAGGAGTATCACCGCCATTACGCTCCCGCTACCTATGGAGGTGAGCCCCACGAGGTAGCCGCCGGTCGCCCCGAAGAGGATGGTGAACAGGCGGCGCTTGAGGCTCATTCTCGAATCACCATCCCAGACGGTCTTGCTGCCCCTGACCCACCGCCGGGGCAGAAAGGCCTTAAATATAAGCGAGGCCCCCACCAAAACGAGGGTCGTGGCTATAATAGTGACCATGACATTACGCACCGTCTCGGCATCGAAGGCGCCCTTGATCCACTCCAGGGTCTGAACCCCCAAAAGACTTGCCGGGATGCTTCCTAAGCCCAAGAAGATCGCAACCTCCAGATTCACCGAGCGCTGCCGGTAGTGCTGCACGGAGCCGGTCATTTTAGTCGCGGTCGCGTAGACCATATCCGACCCGATCGCCGTAGGCGCGGGCACTTGCATAACCCCGATCAGGAACGGTGTCATCAGCGACCCGCCCCCCACCCCCGTGAGGCCAACCAGAAAGCCCACAAGGAGACCGAAGAGGGCAGGGACAGGTTCGATCACGCGCGGCTAAATTCCTCTACCGGATCTAGATACCCGAGCTCCTCGAGCTTGGCCATGACTTTCCTGGCGCTCTCCTCGGGCTTCTCCTGATCCGTATTGAGGACGAGCTCCGGAGCCGCCGGCGGTTCGTAGGGATCGGAAACACCGGTGAACGCCGGAAGCTCCCCGGCGTAAGCTCTCTTGTACAACCCCTTGACGTCCCGATCGGCGCACACTTCGATCGGACAGTGAACGTATATCTCGATGAAGCCGTCTCCAATATCCCGGCGCACCTCGTCCCGCGCCTCCTTGTACGGCGAGATGGCCGAGACGACCACGCCAATGCCGTTGCGGGTTAGCATCTTCGCCACGAACCCGATCCTCAAGACGTTTGTGTCCCTGTCCTCCCGCGAGAAACCCAACCCCTTGGACAGGTTCGTTCGGACGATGTCCCCGTCTAGAACCTCTACCTTGCCGCGGCGGCGGCGTAGCTGCTTCTCGACTATCTCACTCACCGTGGTCTTTCCGGCCCCCGAAAGCCCCGTGAACCACAGCGTAAACCCGCGTTCGATTTTCGTCCCATCCTCCATGCTAAGCTCCTTTGACTATCGAACTATTCTTCGAATACTCGAGGTTGCTTAATGACTTTCTCTTCGTCCCGCAGGCCTTTTATGAGTACCTCGACGACTTCCGGCCTACTGAACTCTGGCGGCGGGTACTCGCCTCTGGCAAGCATCTGGCGAACCTTCGTGCCGGAGAAGAAGACGTGTGAATCCTTACCATGCGGGCAAGTCTTGGTGGTTGCCGTCCCTTCGCAGTTCAAACAGAAAAAGGCGTGCTCGAAAAAGAGCGGTGTAACCCCGAGCTCGTCCACATCGAACTCATCGAAGATGTGCTGGGCATCGTAGGTGCCGTAGTAGTCACCCACCCCCGCATGGTCGCGCCCGATGATGAAGTGGGTGCAGCCGTAGTTCTTGCGGCACATAGCGTGAAAGATCGCCTCTCTGGGCCCCGCGTAGCGCATCGCCGCCGGGAAGACCGCGAGTACCGTCCGCTGCTTCGGGTAGTACCGGTCCAGAATAACCTCGTAGGACCTCATCCTGACCGCCGCCGAGATATCGTCGGATTTGGTCTCCCCGACGAGCGGGTTTAGAAGCAAGCCGTCCACGGTCTCCAAGGCGCTCTTCTGGATATGCTCATGCGCCCGATGCACGGGGTTGCGCGTCTGGAAGCCTACGACCCGCCTCCATCCTCTCTCGGCCAAGAGTGCCCTGAGTTGCTCAGGTTCATAGTAGTACCCGGGGAAAGGCCTCGGGTTCGGCTGCTCGTCGAGCAGAGTAACCTCCCCGCCTATCAATACATCGCCCTGCCGATAAAGGGCGGCAACACCAGGATGTTCGCCATCGTCGGTCCGGTAAACTTCCCTAGCCTCACGGCCCTTATCGTAGGTGTAGCGGTCCGTGACGGTCATGGTAGCGACGACCCGTCCCTGCCCGTTTGTAAGCGCCACCTCGTCGCCTTCTTTAGCGCCATTCGCCTCGTTCTCGCTCACCGAAAGGGTGATCGGCATGCTCCACACGAGCCCGTTGGCGAGACGCATCGTCTCGACGACGCTCTCGTAGTCCTCCCGGTCCATAAAGCCGGTCAAAGGGCTGAAGACACCGGTCGAGATCATCTCCAGATCCGAGAGCACCCGGGGGCCTAAAGCTACCTTCGGCAGCTCCCCGGCCTGCTCTAGCCTCTCCTCACGCTCCTCCTCCGGGGCCCGACGGTCGACCAGATCCCCACCGTGCGGCGCAACCGCCGTGTACTCCGTCGCGCTCTTCACCCTTGTACCCCGCAAGAAGCAAGTGCCGCTCCTTGCTCGCTACCCTTACGGGGCAACCGCCGCAACAAGCGCCCGGCGAGTCCGGCAGCACAATGACTCCACAGCCGCTCCCCCATCACCCAGAGCCAGATCTCGCTGGCGTACCCGCGGGTTGTTCGGAGAAACATCTCGCGATCCATGCCAGCCCCGACCAGCGCCTCGCCCCACTCCTCCCAGAGCGGATCCGCCACAAATCGCGCGTCGTTCACGAGACGGAGGCCCTCTTTCGGAGAGTCCTCGATGAGTGCGCGCGTCTCGGCTCGCAACTCCTTGGGTTCATCGGGCAAGGGTAGCTCCTTTAGCGTCTCGTTCAACTAGTACCTCACGGCGTCGTGCTCGGCCGGTGCCCGATCCGTCCCGGAGTAAGCCTCTAAGTGCTCCTCGTAGTCTATGAACAAAGGAGCATCTGGATCGAAGGCCCTTTTCAGGCTGTTAAACGCGACTCGCTTGTCTAAGGCGTCGAGTTTATCCAAAGCCTCCGGCCTGTCAAGTTCCCGCATCTCGAGCTTCTCTCGCACGTGCTCGAACGCGTGGAGGCCCTCCTCGCTCCGGACGAGGATGCTCGAGTACCCATCGGCGCTCCCGACGCTCCCGACCGAGATGTCCGCCGAGTGTCCAATGAAGTCCGCGCACTCGTCGCAGCCCTTCAACGCGGCCCCGTGGAAGTCTCGGATCGGCTCCTGCACGAGCGTCTCCCCGTTTAGGTCCTGCACGATCATCTTCCCCCGGTGGACGTCGACGCGCCCCACGTTGTCGAGGTCCACCCCGCGCTTGTCCCGGATCTCCTCAAGCATCAACTTCTCGTAGTTGAAGCTCTTGGTACACAAAAGAGCGATGGTCAGCGTGATGGCCTCAACCTGCGAGGTTCCCCACGTCCACGGGCGGGCCTGCATGGCCTTTATACCTTCGATCTCGCACGGCGTTCCTACGACCGCGATCCTCGGGTTCGGCGGAAGATCGTACCCCTTAAAGTCCACGTGTCCCAAAGCGAGCGTCTGGTTGTAGAAGCTCCCGGCGCACTCGCGTACCTCCCCGGGCGTGCGCGCGAGGAACGGCTCGCCCTTCCAGCGTTCGGTCTTGCTCTCGCGGGCTACCAGTGCACCGTCTATCTCCCCGGCTTCGAGTAGCGAGATCAGGAGAGCGCTCACCACCCCGCCATCCTGAACTCCCTTTATCATCGGGTTCACCCTTGCGGTGTAGCTCTCCTCGAAATGTCCAATACCCTTGATGGTCCGCGCCTTGGCGTTACCCACGATCTTCCACGTTGCCTCGTACTGCAGGCCCCCGCGAGGACAGAAATCCCAGCACAAAGAGCAGCCCGTGCACATCTTAACGAGCTTCGGCAGGTCATCCTCCCCGATACCGATAGAGTCGGTCGGGCACGCCGCCACACACACCCCACACTGTACGCACCGGTCGGCATCGATAACGGCCTTCTCGAGGTCCCAAAACCAGACCTTCCCCGGCGCCTCCTCGATATCGTTCATCAACTCCCGAATATCAAAGCCGGACATTAGCCCCGTCCCCTGTTCCTGCCGCGGCTGCGGAGCGCCTCCCGAAGCTCCTTGTTTGGCTTACGCCGGGCCCATTCGTGAAATCGCTCCCCATCCCGGCGCTCGTCCTTGAACTTCTCCATCAGCGCGACCAGAGCATTCGGCACATCGTCGGCAGGCTTGGCCC
Organism: Rubrobacteraceae bacterium; assembly: GCA_035296885.1. GTDB lineage: Bacteria > Actinomycetota > Rubrobacteria > Rubrobacterales > Rubrobacteraceae > Rubrobacter_F. The sequence goes on along the minus strand of DATHAB010000131.1, from coordinate 6,320 downwards.
CCTCTACCCAGTCTATGAAGGCGGCATCGCGACCCAAAGAACCACCGAGGCCGATGTCTACGCCCTCGACGAGGGCTTTTTGGGTCTTCGCGGTCTCGCCCCTGAAACCAATATCCCCTATCTGGGGCTGGGCGCACGAGGCCGAGCAGCCCGAGAAGTGCATCCTTATGGCCTCCTGGTCGAAGCCGTCCCCGACCCTCCTATCCATGTCACGCGCCCACTCGACTGCCCGGATCTTGGTCTCGACAATAGCAAACCGGCAGAATTCTGTACCCGTGCACGCTACCACTCCGCGCTCGAACGGCTTGGGATTCGGTGAGTGCTTCTCTAGCAAGGGCTCCGCGAGGAGATTGTCGAGGTGATCCTCTGAAACGCCCGTAAGGACGAAGTTCTGGTCGGTGGCCAGCCGGATCTCACCGCCGTACTTAGAGGCGAGCCTTCCCGCCTCGATGAAATCCTCGCCGCTCATCCGGCCAACGGTCACGTTGAGGCCAACGTAGTAGTAGCCGTCCTCCTTTTGAGGATGAACACCTATATGATCGCCCCGGTAGTGCTTGGTCAAATCCTCGCCTGCGGGCGTCAGCTCGAAAGCGGTTCGCTTCGCCAATTCTTCCCGGAAGCCTTCGGGACCCAGCTCCTGCACCAGGTAGCGCATCCGGCAGATCCAGCGGTTCTCTCGGTTACCGAGCTCCCCAAAGACCTGAGCGATGCCACGCGTGATCTCCACGGCCTCCTCCGGCCTCACGAAGACATCTATATCCGACGCCATTCTTGGCCCGTCAGAGAGCCCACCGCCGACGCGCACGTTAAAGCCGGCGGTGCCATCTTCGAGGCGCGCCGGGAGCATGCCGATGTCGTTGATCTCAGCCTGGGCGCAATCCTCAAGGCAACCCGTCACGCTCATCTTGAACTTGCGGGGCAAGTTGGCGTACTCCCTATTCCCCGTGAAGTAGTCCGAGATAGCCTGGGCCGCAGGGTAGGCGTCGAGTACCTCGTCGCGTCCCAATCCGGAGACCGGGCAGCACAGGACATTGCGGGCCGAGTCACCGCAGGCCTGGACGGTCGTCATGCCAACCTCTTCAAGCCTCCGCCAGATCTCCGGCACGTCCTCCATCCTGATCCAGTGCATCTGGATGTCCTGGCGCGTCGTAATGTCCAAGAAGTTGTTCCCAAAGTGCGGGTTTGGGATGGGTCCGTTCGCATACTCCACCGCTATTTGGCCAATAACCTGCGTCTGCTCGGGGGTAAGCACGCCGCCGGGGACTTTTATGCGAAGCATGAATGCGTCCCCACCCTGGTTCTGCGGGTAGATGCCGACCCACTTGAGGCGCTCGATCTCGCCCGGCACTTCGGCAAGCGCCCCTACACCCTTCTTGGAATACGTCTTTATGACCGCCTCACGCACCTCCAAGGGGTGACGCTTGAGTTTTATCTGTTCTACCTTATTTAGCTTCTGTTCCCTAAGAAACTGCACGTACCGCCTGCCCTCCTGCCCAGTGAAGGCCGCACTCGGTCTTCTCCAGGCGCGACCAGCGACCCGCCCGAGCGTCCTCGTCCGGCGCCACCGGGCGGGTCTGCGGTTCGCAGCCGATGCTCTTGTAGCCCTTTTCGAGCAGCGGGTTGACGGGAACGTCGTGCTCGGCGACATACTCGTGAACCCACTCCTCCTTGACGAAGGCGAACGGTGCGATCTTGGCAGCTCCGTAGCGCGGCTCCCAGGAGATCACCGGCGTGTTCGCTCTCTGGGGGGTCTGCTCGCGGCGGATCCCAGTCATCCACGCGTCATAACGCTCGAGCGCCCTTTGAAGCGGCTGAATCTTGCGAATCTGGCAGCAGAGGTCCGGGCTGCACGTCCTCATCTTTTCGCCGTGACGCTCGACCTGCTCCTCGATAGAGAGCGCCGGCCTCAAGACCACGAGAGGCAACTTATAACGCCTCATGACCTCCTCGCGAAACTCGATGGTCTCTCTGAACAGGAAACCCGTGTCTATGGTAAGAACCGTGACGTCGTCCGTTATGCGGGAGAGCATATCCAATAACGCCATCCCCTCAGGTCCCCCAAAAGAAGCCGAGAGTGCGAGCCCATCTCCATAGGTCTCGGTCGCCCACTCGAGTATCTCTATCGGCGGCGCACCCTCGAGACGTTCGCTAATGGCCGAAAGGTCCTCGGGGCTTGGTACCTCATCTTGTCGCACGCGCCTTAGAGCTTTGATAAACATTGTGCTCCTCCCTTAAGGAGATGTAAAAACCGTTGATGCCTGAGGAATCGGAAAGATCAGCCGCAAACGCGGCAACAAACGCTACATCGCATGTGCGCTATAAAGTCGGGTACCTTTGGCCCCGTCAAAACTTCTCGTGTGCTTCGTAGCTCCACGTCATAGATAGTAGGCAACAATACCGCCTCCGTCAACGGTAAACACGACATTTTTTGTCGGATTTGACAAATATTTCTCGAAACCGGGGTTGGCTCTGTACTAACCCACCTACCGAAACAGGTCTCTTTCGGGTTCCATGAGTAGATCCTTGCCGGTCCCGGAGCCCTTTTCGTACGGGTAGTTGTGCACCACGGCAACGGGGATGCCGGCGGTCTTACCCATAACGAGCTCCGCCGCAGAAGCCAGCTCGTCGGCTATCGCGAGAACACTCGCGTAGAGGGGATGGTTGTGGGGGTCTTTCTGACCCCGGTAGTCGGCCAGCGGCTCCATGCCAGCGACGCCGATCGCAACGTTCGTAATGCCGTCTCGCCAGGGGCGCCCGAACGAGTCGGAGACGATGACCGCAAGATCCTCAGCCCCTACTTTAGAGGTCAGGGCGTCGCGGAGGCGAAGGGCAGAGGCGTCTGGATCTTCGGGGAGGAGGCAAACCGTGTCGCTGCCGGGGACGTTTGAGGCATCGACGCCGGCGTTCGCGCAAACGAAGCCGTGGTGCGTCTCGGAGATGATGATGCCGCGATCCATCCGCACGATGCGGCGACTCTCGCGGAGGACAACCTCGACTTGGCGCGGGTCCTTGTCGTACATCTCGGCAAAGCTTTTGGCGAGGTCCGACGGTTCTACGGTATCGAGGTGTACGAGACGATCTTCTGCTTTGCTCACGATCTTGTGCGTCACTACCACAACGTCCCCGTTTACGAGCAGGCCATCCCCCGCAGCCTCGGCGATAATATCCGCCAGGTCGTCGCCGGCTTGGATCTCGGGGATACCGTTCACGGCCAGCACCCGCAGCTCCTCGGTAGGTTCGGATAGGTCCACACTCGCGCTTAATAACCCACCACCGACCTGAGCTAAGTCGCCCACGGTATCGAGATCAAAGGAGAGGCGAATACGTTCGCACACGCGTGTTGGAATCTCCCGCTCCCGAGCCGCGCTCAGGTGGGCGTCGAAGCTGTTCGGGCCGAACAAGAACGGCACGGCATCCGGAGGGCGCAATAAGAGTGCGTTCGTGCCCGTACCCGTGGCATCCGGCGAAGCCACTACGAGTGGGTCCTCTCCACCCTCCGCCTCCTCTACGACAGCCTCTACATCCGGCGCCCCCAAGAGTGGTAGGTCAGCCGGCAAGACTAGAAGGGCTGATGCTCCCTTTTCGACCGCCCAGTCTCGGCCCTCCTCTAGTGCTTGGTTCAGGCCGTGGCTTTCCTGCAACAGCGTAGCGGCGCCCTCTTCTTCAGCATATTGCAAGACGATCAAGTCCGGGCTTACCACGCAAAAGTGTTCCACCCCAGCCCCCTTGAGCGCCATGAGTACGTTCTTCATCATGTATATCGTTAGCCCAGCCCTGCCGGATGGGTTCAAAACCGGCTTTAGCCGGCTCTTTGTCCCGGTAAGGTGCTTTACCGGCACTACCGCGAAGAGCGTCATCTCGTCGCCAGCTCCGAGCAAAAGCGCAAGACCTCCCGCGCCAGGCGCTCGCGGTCGGCCTCGTCGCGCATCACCGCCTCTGTTACCAAAACACGCATGTTGAGCGCCGAGATCCGGGCCTCCTCCTTAACATCGATATGGTCTATAACCATTCCGTTCACAGTTCCCTCGTATGTGCGGGCAACACCCGCGGACGACACCTCGCGCCCCAAAGATCTCAACATCTTATCCGCCGGGCCCTTGAGCGCCCGCCCACCAATAATCGGGCTTATCGCGACCTTCGGCGCGGGAGATCCCGCCAGAAGCTCGCGCATCCCCGGCACCGCCAGAATAGGGCCAATGCTCACGATCGGATTCGAGGGACAAAAAATTATCGCCTCCGCTTCGGAGATCGCCCCCGAGACCTCCTCCGGAACGCGAGCGTTTTCTATACCACGAAGCTCCACACCCAAAACCTCGTCCTTCTGCCCCCGGCGGACAAAATATTCCTGAAAATCCAGCAGGCCCTCTGGGGTTTTGAGCACGGTCGACACAGGTTCGTCGCACATCGGCAAAAGTGTACTCCGCACCCCGAGCGCGGCGGCGAGCCCGGTAGTGACCTCCGTAAGGCGCATCCCAGCCCGAAGCCTCTGCGTACGTATGACATGAGTAGCCAAGTCCTTATCGCCGAGCTTGAACCAGGTATCTTCACCGTAGGCGAAGATCATATCCAAAGCGCTAAACGAGTCGCTTGCGACACCCCAACCAGTCTCGAGGTTGGCAAGACCCGCGAGGGTATACATCACCGTGTCGAGATCCGGGCAAATGCGCATGCCCCACAGTTCGAAGTCATCGGCGGTATTGACAACGACCGAGAGGTCCCCCCGGGGCAGAGCGCTCTGGAACCCAGACGCTAGCTTCGCCCCGCCGACTCCGCCCGCGAGGGCTAATACGCCCAAGGACTGGCCCCACGAATGTTCTTTAGACGAATCATCAGGCTCTCAAGCTGCTATCTTAGCACTGTGGAGATTCTGGTCGCCCAGCGCCTCGCGTGCCCCGAAGACGGCTTTGGGCTGCAGCAGGCCGTGCTCGAGGAGGTGGCCGCACGTTCCCGCGGCCCCACGGCTCTCCTCTGGTCCTCCTCCCGCTATGTCGGAGCCACGCGTCCAGAGACTCGCCTGCCGAACTTTGGCCTCGCAGCTTGTCTCGCCGAGGAGTCTGGCTTCCCAGTCTTGATCCGAAACTCGGGTGGGGGCGCAGTGGCGGCGAACGAAGGGAGCATCTCCTTCTCCTTAACCTGTCCGGTCGAGGATCTGCGTCACGGGCTCTACGAGCGGTACACGGAAGGTACAGACCTTCTAATAGCAGCCCTCCACCGGATCGGCATCGAGGCGGAGGCCGGAAAGGTCGAGGGCGAGTTCTGTCCGGGCGCTTACTCGGTCCGCTCGGGCGGTACTTTTGGGACCAAGATCGCTGGTTTGGCGCAACGCGTTTCGCGCCGGGCAGCCCGCCTGGAGGCGCTCATACTGGTCAAAGAGACCGAAGAGGTCTCCCGTATCCTCGCACGCTTCTACAACGTTCTAGGCTTACCGTTCAGGCCCGCGAGCATCGCGGATCTCCCCAGGACAAACGTCCCAGCGGCGATCGAGGCGCTTACAGAAGCAGTCCGGAAACGCTACGGGGTGAGAGAGGCGGAGCTTGGCGATGAGACGTTCGCGAGGGCACGCGCCTTACGCGAGAGCTGGCGAGCTACCCCTAACCCTTGCCAGTAGGTTTCAGGGAAAGCACAACGTGGGGCGAATAACGCCACCGTATAACGCCTGCATCACCCCACACCAGCGGCGGGTTAGGGGTGGTCGAACAAAGAAACCATTCCTTGCTTAATCGAGCGATTTTTCCTGGAGAAGCCCCAGCTCACGAGGTACGCGGTAACCAAGAATCCTCTGTTATGTAAGCTCTCCTCCTGATGTAGAGTTGAGAGGTGCTTGAGCTGGTCTTCAACTCTTTTGTGACGCTCCTGGTGGTTATCGATCCTTTGGGGCTAGCGCCGCTGTTCGTAGGACTGACTCAGGGTAGAAGCGAGACGTACAAGTATGAAGCGGCCATAAGAGGGACTGCTTTGGGCGCGGCAATCCTGTTTTTCTTCGCATTCGTAGGGCAGGAGTTGTTGGATGCTCTAGGTATCGGGGTCCCGGCGTTTAGGATCTCGGGTGGCGCCCTGCTCTTTTTGCTCTCGCTTGACATGGTCTTCGCCCGTCCTTCGGGGGTGCGGAGGGCCACCGCGCCCGAGCAGGAAGAAGCGAACGAAGGGAAAGAGGAGGACATCTCTGTGTTCCCGCTAGCGATACCTTTAATCGCCGGTCCTGGCTCGCTGACTACCGTGCTTCTCTACACCGGCAACGGCGATGCCCTCACCATCGTCGCGGTCCTCGGCGTGCTCTCGGTCGTCTTACTGCTCGTGCTCGCCTCCTTGCTACTCGCCCC
>DATHAB010000130.1:0-13376 GCA_035296885.1 Rubrobacteraceae bacterium | reverse complement strand
CGGGTAGAGGATTGGCTTCCTCTCAATCCCGTCTTCAGGTGCAACTGTGGAGAGAAGCTTGCCTTCTCCGATGAGGCGAAAGAGGAGTATTACTCATCCTTACAAGCGTCCTAAGGACCGCAGCAACTCGACTCCCCGAGGAGTTCTCGGGCAGTAAGCCGCTCCAGAGCTTCGAGCACCACAAAGCGCATCCCCCTCCCTAACGCGGCGCGTACGGCTTCTCTTTTGGCTTCGGGTACTACGTGTCAGGGGCCTCGAGGCTAGCCCCTCTAGAGCATCTTCTGAGGCACGGCCAGGCGTACTCGGGCAGTCGTCCTCGAGGAACCTCTACTGACCGAAAGTACTGTAGGTAAGAAGCTGTGGTTTCGGCTCCTCAAAGAAGGCTCTGGGTTCCAAAAGATTCCAGCTAGCCCTACTCCCTCACCCACCGGCCAAGAGAAAGGGTTATGAGCTTGCGCACCACGATGGTCAGGGCCGTGGTAGCCACCGCCGTCCACGTAGGTTTCAGGATCAAGTTCAGTATTGTAGCCCCGACGAAGAATTCCAGTCCCAGGGCCGCGTTGGCGGTTATCTGTGTGGCAACCCGGCCCCTGCCTTCAGCCCCGCGGGCTTCGAGGGCAGCAGAGGCTATGCCGATGAAGATCACAGTGCTCCCCACGAGCAGCAAGGATATCCTCAGGGCGTCTACCGCAGCATAGTACAGTCCCATACGCCCTCTAACCGCGGGAGGCGCCGCGCTCGGGCTTGGAGGCCACCTCCTGACGCTCGCGCTCAAGCTCCTTCGAGAGGAAGTAGTTGAGCACCGTTCGGATGACGACGATAGCCGCCAGAAGCTGGACCTCCTCGAAGGTCGGGGCAACCGCCGTACTCAAGATGTCGGCGCCAAGCTGAAACTCTAACCCCAGAGCCAGGTAGCGTCCCAGGTACAGCCGTATTTCCGAGTTGGTGTACTCCCATAGACCCAGGAGGGACAAAACGTACCGAAAAGCGGTCGCTACAGCGCCGAATCCAACCACGGCCGCCCCTATAGCCTCGACCATCAACCGCAAGTACGCAACCGCCGTGATCAGGACCTCTTCCACGGTTTAGCTTCTTACCCCGGCCTGCTCGGAACAAAGCCGTCACCGCCTGCCGCCATAGAATCACCTCGTTGTCACGGGCCACGGGGCACAATGGCGACAGTTGGGGTAACGTCGACCTCACTGTGCCAGAAGCAGCGCTGTGTATACAGGGCGGTGCCGGGTGCGAAAGCCCAGAAGGGGTTCTCGCGCTCCTCAGTCAGCTTCTACTCGAGGGCGCTCAAGACCACCTCCTGGTAAGGAAGTCGATTCAGCAAGGCGACCGCAAACTCGGGGATCAACCTGATCGCCCACCCGAAGAGGACTGCTGTGAACATGCTCCAGTTGCCGAACCCGATAGCCTCCTCGATCCTCGATTCGTTCTAATGCGGTAGTCTCCTTTCGTCGGCCTAAAACTCGAAACCCGGAAAGTAAAGAGCCAACCACGCTCGATCTCCACGAGATCACCCTCGCCGCCGATGCGGTTGCAATCCAGGTCGGGTCACTACCTGATTGAGGCCTACGCCTGCGCGAAGAGCCACAATGGTTGGCTCGATCTGCATGACACTAAGACTATTGGGGTATGTTCCCTCCGTGAGGATGGCAAGGAGATGGCGAAGTGAGCGAGACAGAGAAGATCACGATAAATCTAGGACTGGTGGATCTCGGGCAAATCGATCTGCTGGTGCAACAAGGTTTCTACCAAAACCGCACCGACTTCATCCGCACGGCGATCCGTAACCAACTCACCACGCATGCCGAGGCGGTCAAACAGACGGTGGCCCGCGAGACGCTAGTGCTTGGCCTACAGCACTACACCCGCCGCGACCTGGAGGCGGTGCGCGCGGCCGGCGAGACGCTACAGATCAAGGTGCTGGGCTTGGTGAGCATTGCCGATGATGTCTCCCCGGAACTGGCCTCGGCGACCATCGACTCCCTCGTCGTGCTGGGCGCCTTCCGGGCTAGTCCAGCCGTCAAGGCGGCTTTGGCGGATCGTATTAGGCGATCGTGACGCGAAACAAGACATATGTTGCTGTTGAGCAGCTGCTATCACCTGAGCACGGGCTGCACAAGAGACGCAGTCCGCTTTTAGAAGATGCAGCTCTTGATAAGATCAACAGGGCTCGAAAGCAGTCCGGCGAGTTTTATATCTAAGAAGTAGAAGCGCGCTCTCTCGTTGACCAACACGGCGCAACTCCTCGGATTTCGTTCACGCCGCCGGCCTGTTGTTCCGTTCGTCCCGCCGCTCGGCGACGACTTTTAAGCGCTCGTAGCTCGTTCGGAAGAGCTCGAAGGTCTGATCAGCGAAGGTCGGACAGCACCTCGCGGGCATGCTCGGCCGTCATCGGGTTATTGTAGATGGACGAGCCGGGCTGCTGCCGGCGGCTGCCATCTCTCAAGGACGCTGTATCCACCGGCTCGAAACCTATCTCCTCTATCAGCCTGCTGATGAGAGCCTTTGCCTCGTCATCGTCGCCCGCGCTAAAGAGCACGAGGCGCTCCTCGTCGTGTGTCTCGGCTGGCCGGCCCTCGGTGTGGCGAGCGTCTCGTAGTGCATCACGTTAAACGCCTTTACGAGGCGGGTGCGTGGCAGGTGAAGGGCGAGTGGCTCGCTTGACGCGAGGTCGCCGAAGTCGATTTGGCCGTCCCGCTGTGGGTAGTAGTTCATGACGTCGACGACGACCTTTCCTGAGAGCTGGTCGGCCGGTAGCGTCTTGTAATCTTTGAACGGTATCGCCACCAGCACCACCTCGCCGAAGTCGGCTGCCGCCTCGACCGTCGCGGCCCAAACGTTCGGCCCGAGTTCGCGTACGAGCGCCTCTAGAGACCCGGGCTCTCGGGAGTTGCTGATGGCGACCCGATGCCCGGCCCGTGTAAGAGTCGCGCCGCCGTGGCGCCTATGTTCCCGGCCCCGATTATGCCTACGTCCACCCTACTCTCCTCCCCATCACTCCTACTCGTTTTCACGAACCCTATAGGGCGGTAACCGTGGCGATCTCCTCGAACTCCTCCTCTTCGAGCCTCAAGGAGGCTGCGGCGACATTCTCCTCGAGGTGTACAACCGATGAGGTGCCGGGGATAAGAAGCATTACCGGCGAACGCCTAAGGAGCCAGGCGAGGGCGACCTGGCCTGGAGCGACGCCACGGCGGGCGGCCATCTCATCTAAAGGACCGCTGGGCCGCGCCAGTTCCCCGGTCGCCAAGGGGAACCAGGGGATAAAGCCTATGCCCTCGTGCTCGCAGAAGTTGAGCACGTCCTCGTGGCCCCGATCGACGAGGCTGTAGCGGTTCTGCACGGTGGCTATCGGCACGATCTCCCTCGCTTGCCGGATCTCCTCGACGCCGACCTCTGAGAGCCCAACGTGCCGCACCTTGCCCTCCTCCCTGAGCTCGGCTAAAGCGCTGAACTGTTCCTCCGGGTTAACGTTTGAGTCTATGCGGTGCAGCTGGTAGAGGTCTATGCGCTCGACCTTGAGCCGCCTGAGGCTCCCCTCGCACGCCTCGCGCAGGTGCTCGGGGCGACCGTCGGGCGTCCACCGCCCCGGCCCCGGGCGCACAAGGCCACCCTTTGTGGCGACGACGAGGCCCTCAGGGTACGGGTGAAGGGTTTCGGCGATCAGGCGCTCCGAGACCTCGGGACCGTAAGAGTCGGCGGTGTCGACGAGGTTGATGCCAAGCTCGAGGGTCCGCCTAAGCACCTGGCGGGCTTCCTCGGGATCTAGGGGCTCGCCCCAGATGCCCTCCCCGGTGATCCGCATCGCGCCGAAGCCCATGCGGTTTACGTCAAGATCCCCGCCAATAGAGAACGTGCCGGCGGCCGCGGCGTCCGGTCGGATGTTCTGTTCGGTCATGTTCTGCTCCTTTTTGTTCTCGTTGTTCGCCCATCAGGCTCTCCTTGAGCTTGCATCTTTAGACGATACATTGCGGGCATGCCTCAGGCCCTCTCCTCTTCAACTACCGGTTCTTCACCAACCGCGTCCTCCTCGGGCGCAGGATGGGCGTCCGGGCGCAGGTTGCGCGAGGTCTCGAAGGCGACGAGCGTGGTGAGGATCGCGAACAGCACGGCAACGAAGGCTACCTGGCTCAGACCTGCCCCGGTAAAAACAAGCGTCACCAGCAAGCCCGCGACCGTAATCCTCGCGCGGACAATGGCCGGAACGATGCCCCACGCCGTTACGCCCTGGATAACGCTCGCGCAGCACAGGTGCACCGCGGCACCACCGCACAGAGGCCACTGTGCTTCGCTAACCAGCCGGTCGTATACTACCTCGCGAAGCTCATAGACTTGCGCTCGCGCACTAGAATGCGGACGGCCTCTTCCGGCAACTACTCTACCAGCTGGACACCCCTGGCACGAGAAGGACGATAGTTCAGAAGCGGGGTACGCAGTCCGAGATCGAGGAGCTCCTTCCTGCTAACTTCTATGGTAGAAGAGATATTGTTTTGCGAGTAACCCATCTTGCCTTCACCGTACCTGGTCCTCAAACACAAACGGCTTTTGCCGACGGACCCACTATGAGACGTCCGCCTCGTATCCCCGCTTATTATACAGGTCCCTCGGAGGTCCTGTGAGCTACAGTTATGCATATCATTTAGGCTTAGGTGCAAAGCCCCGGAGAGGGAAAAAAGGTAGCATAATCCTTCATGAACAAAAAGACAGCAGAGACGCGGGTCGCCGTGGTGACCGGGGCGGCTCGGGGTATCGGGCGCAGGGCCGCCCTTATTCTAGCCGAGCACGGTTATGCGGTGGTCGCTAACGACCTCTTCGCGCCCGAGGAGACGTTGGCTGAAATCCAGCGGGTCGGCGCAGAGGCTTTAGCGGTCCCTGGGGATGTCTCCGACGAGGAGTCGGTGCAAGGGATGGTGCGCCATGTTCTAGGGAGCTTCGGGTGCGTAGACGTGCTCGTCAACAATGCCGGGATAAGTAGCATAGTCCCCGCCGAGGAGACTTCTTTAGCCGACTGGAACAGGATCCTCGCGGTCAACCTCACCGGACCCTTTTTGATGAGCCGAGAGTTCGGTAAGGAGATGCTGCGCCAGAGGAGCGGGAGCATCGTGAACATCAGCTCCGTGGCAGGACTTCTGGGGATAGCCGACCGGGCAGCATACAATGCCAGCAAGCATGGCCTGATCGGCCTGACGAGAACTTTGGCCGCCGAGTGGGGTGGTCACGGCGTACGTGTCAATGCCGTCTGCCCGGGTTGGGTCAAGACGGAGATGGATCAAGAGGATAGAGCTTCGGGCGGCTACACCGACGAAGACATAAAGGGCCGCACCCCTATGGGTCGCTTCGCCACACCCGAAGATATAGCTCAGGCCGTAACCTTCCTCGCTGAACCATCCCTTAGCGGTTACATCAACGGTCACACCCTCTCGGTAGACGGCGGCTGGTACGGCGATGGAAGCTGGGAGAGCCTTAGACGGCGTAAGCGAAGAGAGAACCCCACCCAGACGTGAACCGTACCTAGAAAGGAGGAGCGACGTGGGAAGTCCCATCAGAACGAGCAGTCCGCGTCAACGGTCATAAGCAACGTGTCAAGAGAGGATCTCGAAACGATACTATCCGGCCTAGACCCCAAGTACGAACGAGATCCGGTTACGAGGCGGCTCTAGGGCTCAGCCTCACCTGCCGAAACTAGCGATGAAGTGGTTCGAGGATATAGTCAGCCGGGCTCCCCTCGCGGATGAACTGAGGTTCTCGAAGAGGAGGCCAAGCGAGGAGGATCGGTACGGGGCGACCGATTATCTGTACCACGAGGACACCCTAAAGACGCCGCCGCTCGACGAGGTCTACCGATTTAGGATAAACGATAGTCAGACGCTTTTGATGTGGCGGGGTAGGGAGCGCACCTCCCAAGGTTACAAGAGCATGCTCATCTGGGGGACGAGTTCTTAGGAGGGACATGGCGATCCTGGCAATCCTGACCATCATGGAGACCGACCAGGTGGAGCCCACGAAGCCTTGGGAATACGCGGTGACGAGCCCGAGCTCGACTTCCCCGAGGCCCTGCTGCGGTTCTATCGCCACGATTTCGACAGCCTTTCGTCCGACATCCAGAAAGGCCTGAAGATTGAGACCTTTTCCAGAATTCACAACTTTCGTGAGGCCCTGCGGCTCCTGATGGCGTACCTAGAGTACGGCGAACCCCGCCAGGGGGCGAACAAAAACCCTTGGCGACCTTTCGCAGGGACGTGAGAGTAGCCGAGCTCAAGCATATAGAAGGCCTCAAGAATCACGAGATCGCGGAGAGTTTGAACGAGGAGAAGCTGGGACTCGAGGAGCCAGAGAATTGTCGTGACGAGGCCGAGAAGAAGGAGAAGTGCGCTCGGAAGGCTCGCGACAGCGCGACGCGATTCTCCAAAGCCAAAAGCCCCTCCCCTATGCGTTTACGGGGTTCTGCGGCTGCTCGCCCCGCAACACAGCCCGCAGGTCCTCGCCCGCCGTCACCGCCATTTTGTCCCGGGTCTCGAAGGAGGCACTCCCGATATGCGGCGCCAGGACCACGTTCTCTAGCTCAAGGAGCTTCGTATGCACCCTCGGCTCCTCTTCGTACACGTCCAGCCCGGCAGCGAAGATGCGCCCGCCTTCGAGCGCATCCGCGAGCGCTGCCTCGTCCACTACGGACCCGCGTGCCGTGTTGACGAGGACGGCCTCCTTTTTCATCTTCCCCAGTTCGGCCTCACCTATAAGATGCGTAGTCTCCTCGGTGAGCGGGGTGTGCAAGGAGATAAAGTCGCAGGTCTCGAGCAGCTCGTCGAGCTCCAGGTACCGAGCCTCGAACTCTTTTTCGGCTTCTTCTCTGCGGGAGCGACCTGAGTAGAGGACTTCCATGCCGAAGCCTCTGGCGCGCCGGGCGACGGCCTGACCAATCCCACCGAAACCGATTATCCCGAGCTTTTTACCCCACACGTCGGGGCCGAGGAGCATCTTCGGGCCCCACGCCTCCCACTCGCCGGCCCGCACGATCCTCTCCCCCTCCCCGAGCCTCCTCGCCGCCACGAGCATCAGCATGAAAGCCGTGTCGGCGGTCGTCTCGTTCAGGACTTCGGGGGTGTTGGTGATGACGACGCCCCGCTCTTTTGCAGCCTCGAGATCCACGTTGTCGTAGCCGACGGCCATGTTGGCGACAACCTTCAGGCTGTCACCGGCGACGTCCATAAACTCGGCGTCCATCTGCTCGGTGAGGGTACAGAGTACACCGGCTACGCCACGAGCGGCTTTGAGGAGCTCGTCGCGCTCGGGTGGTCCTTCAGAGAGGGTGGTTACGTCGAACTCTTCGAGGGGGCGGAGCCCAGCCTCGGGCATCTCGCGGGTAACGAGGACTTTTTCGGGCACAGGCTCTACTCCCCCCTACTTCGCGTTCTTTACGCGCTCTCCTTAAGCAGCTGTCTCAAGACGGTCTGGAGGATGCCGCCATTGCTGAGGTACTCGACTTCCACCGAAGAGTCCACCCTTGTCACGACCTTGAACTCCTTCTCGCCTTCGTCGCCCATGGCCCTGACCGTGAGCTCCGCGCCGGGCGAGAGCTCGGAGAGACCTACGACATCGTAGGTCTCCTCACCGGTGAGGCCTATAGAGTCAGCGTTCTCGCCAGGCGTAAACTGCAGCGGTAACACGCCCATTCCGATCAGGTTAGAGCGGTGAATGCGCTCGAAGCTCTCGGCGATGACGGCCCTTACGCCTAGCAGGAAAGAACCCTTAGCCGCCCAGTCGCGCGAGGAGCCGGTACCGTACTCCTTGCCAGCGAGAACGATAAGGGGAACGCCCTCCTCCTGGTAGCGCACGCTCGCCTCATAGATTGTGGTCTCCTCCCCATCCGGGAAGTGGACCGTGACGCCACCCTCGGTACCGGGCCTGAGCTGGTTTCTCAAGCGGATGTTCGCGAAGGTGCCGCGCACCATGACCTCGTGGTTGCCACGCCTGGAGCCGTAGGAGTTGAAATCCCTGGGATCGACGCCTTTCTCGATGAGGTACTGCCCGGCGGGGCTCCTCGAGGGAATCGCGCCGGCCGGCGAGATGTGATCGGTCGTGACCGAGTCTCCAACCTTGACGAGGACGTGGGCGCCTATGATGTCCTTAAGCTCCTCGGGCTCGGGGCCAAGGTCCTTGAAGAACGTAGGTTCCTGAATGTAGGTCGAGTCCGGGTACCACGCGTAGAGGTCGCCGGAGGGTGCCTCCACGGCGTTCCACTGTTCGTTGCCGGTATAGACGTTAGCATACTGCTTTTTGTAGAGGTTCGGCTCGAGGGCAGTCTCGATCTCGCGCGCGACCTCCTCCTGCGACGGCCAGATGTCCTTGAGGTACACCGGCTCGCCGTCCTTGCTCGTGCCCATAGGCTCGTTCGTGAGGTTTATATCCACCGTGCCCGCCAGGGCGTAGGCAACCACGAGCGGCGGAGAGGCCAAGTAGTTGGCGCGGACGTCGGGGTTTATACGACCCTCGAAGTTGCGGTTGCCGGAGAGAACGGCGGCGACGACTAAGTCATTCTCCTCGACGGCATGGGAGACTTTCTCCGGCAAAGGTCCTGAGTTTCCGATACATGTCGTACATCCGTAGCCGACCACGTCAAACTTCAGCTCCTCGAGGTACGGCAGGAGGCCCGAGGTCTCGAGGTACTCCGTCACTACCTTCGAGCCTGGGGCCAGGCTAGTCTTGACGTGCGGCTCGACCTTAAGGCCCTTTTCGACAGCTTTTTTGGCGAGGAGGCCGGCCCCTACCATTACCGAGGGGTTACTCGTATTCGTGCAGCTCGTTATGGCGGCGATGACGGTCGAACCGTGCTTGAGGGTCGCCTCCTGGCCATCAAGGGTAACCTTGACGGCTCCGTCGGGCTCGGCCTCCGGCGCTCCGTCGACGGGTTCGCCACCGGCCGTGGGGTCCGGTTCGCCGTCGCCGGTTACGCCCACGGCCTCCGCCGGGGTGTCGCTCGCCGGGAAAGACTCGACGTCGGTTGAGGTGTAGCTCGTGCCATCGGAGACGGTGCCACCCGCCTTGCCGCTAAACTCGTCCCAGGCGCCACCAGCCGGGGGTCCCGTCTGCCCCGAGTCGATCATCTCCGCAAAAGCCTGCCGGAAAGCGTGCTGCACGTCTCCCAGAGCTACTCTGTCCTGCGGACGACGCGGGCCTGCGAGGCTCGACTCTACGGTATCCATACTGAGTTCCAGAGACTCGGTGAAGCGCGGGTCCGGCGTCTCGTCGGTACGGAAGAGTCCCTGCTCCCTGGTGTAGCGCTCGACGAGGTCGGCGAGCTCTTCGCTGCGGCCCGTTCCGAGGAGGTAAGTGATGGTCTCGGCATCTACCGGGAAGAAACTGCAGGTAGCCCCGTACTCGGGAGCCATATTCGCGATGGTTGCCCGGTCAGGGAGGGAGAGCCTGGACAAACCTTCGCCGTAGAACTCGACGAACTTGCCGACGACGCCGTAGGCGCGGAGCATCTCCGTTACGGTGAGGACAAGGTCGGTGGCGGTGACGCCTTCCTGCAAGGCGCCGGTCAGCTTAAAGCCTATGACCTCGGGTACGAGCATATAGTAGGGCTGTCCGAGCATCACCGCTTCGGCCTCGATACCCCCCACGCCCCAGCCTAGGACGCCTAAGCCGTTGATCATAGTCGTGTGGCTATCGGTACCCACCAGCGTATCGGGCATGGCGACCCCGTCCTTGACCTCGACCACCCTAGCGAAGTACTCGAGGTTGACTTGGTGGATGATTCCGGTCGCCGGTGGAACGACAGTGAAGTTGTCGAAAGCCTGCTGGCCCCACTTAAGGAACTCGTAGCGCTCGCGGTTGCGCCCGAACTCGCGCTCAGCGTTAAACTGCAGGGCGGCCGGCGAGCCGAAGGCGTCGACCTGGATAGAGTGGTCGATGACGAGGTCCGAGGGGACGAGCGGGTTGATCTTCTTCGGGTCCCCCCCGACACTCCTCATCGCGCTCCGCATCGCCGCCAAGTCCACGACCGCCGGCACTCCGGTGAAGTCCTGCAGTACGACGCGCGTCGGCAGGTACGCCAGCTCCCCCCCAATCGACTCAGGCCACGAGGCCAGAGCCTCGACGTCCTCCTCGTGAACAAACGTGCTGCCGCAGTTCCTCAAGAGTGACTCCAAAAGCACCCGCACGGAGAAGGGCAGGGAAAAAACGTCGCCTTCGACCCTCTGGTTTAGCGTCTTGAGGCTGTAGATCTCTACCTCGCCGGAGTCGAGTGTTAGGTTCGTGCGCGCGTCGAAGGGGTCGTTGCTCTGCATGCTCGTAACCTTCCTACGATTATTATGCTAACAGGGTCAACCTTCTTCAGTATAGCAGTCGCTTGTAGGGGGCCAGACTCTGACGATCAGCAAAAGATCGTGTTCAAGGCTCGAAGTTTAGTGCTGACTCGTGGTCAGTCGCTGACAGCCAGCCGCTGATAGCTTTTAATACTAGCCGTGGCGAAGCGGGGCTATAACCGGGATACCATAAGGGGCGGGGCGAGCGAGTGGGACGTCTCGCGGCCTTTTTCGAGCTACCTCAGGCTACTAGGGCGTTTGATCGCGCATCCGATACGCTTTTTCGAGCTTCTACCCAAGATCCCGGACCTCCGTGCCCCAGCTCTGTTTTTGGTGTTCTCTGGGTTTCTTGCAGCCATCACGTGGCTCTTCGCCGGAGGGGTCTATCCCGCTCTGGCGGCGCTTGTGCTGCCACTACCGCTCTCGTTGATCCTTGCTGGGCCATACCACCTCGCCGCGTGGGGTGGCCGGCACGGCTACGTCGTCACCTGGCGCATCCTCGCCTACCCGTTCGGTTATCTGTTGCCGTTCACGGCGGTGCCAGGCTTGAGTTGGATTGTGGCAGCCTATGCGGGGGTTCTGTTACTCGCGATCGGGCTCGCGATGGTCAAAGAAATCAGCTTCGGTAGGGCCTTTCTCTCCTGCCTCATCATAGCCGGCCTCCTCTTCACCGTTTGGCGTGCCCTGCCAGGCTGACGAGGACCGGAGCCTACCCCCTACGGGTCCGGCGGATCCTCCAAGTCGCCAATGAATTCGAGGGCAATATGGTCGGTCTCGACGAAGCCTAAGGAGCGGTAGAAGGCGCGGGCTACGTCGTTCTCGCGAGTAGCGACAAGCTCCACGAGGGCGGCGTTCTCGGCGGCGGCGACGCTTTGTACCTCCGAGAGCAGGCGCCTGCCTACGCTCCGTCGACGGGCATCGGTGGAGACGACGAGCATAGGAACCTCTATTACCCTGTCGCCGTGAGCCAGGTCTGGCTTAATCCAGAGGCTCGCCGCCCCCACCACGCCGCCCTCGCACTCAGCCACCAAAACCCGCGCCCTTGGCTCCTCCACCAACTCCAACAACCGCGCCTGGACCGCCTCGAATCGAGGTCTCCGGTCCCCTAGGGCGTCGGCAAGCTCCAGAGCAAGGGTGTAAATACTCGCAGCATCCTCGACGGTCGCCTCGCGCACTACCGCCGTCGAGAAGCCTGGCGTCGTTTCTCTCTCATCGGCCATGTTCGTCTCTTACCCCAAACACCGACAGAAGACTCCGCGAAGTCCCAGCGGAGCCCTGAGCGCAGTATACCATGACGCAGTAGCCTTCGAGAATACAGTGCCTACTTGAAAGGAGCACCGTGGGACGTAGGGCCGTAATCATTGTCCTAGACGGCGTCGGCGCCGGCGACGCCCCAGACGCTGAGGACTTTGGCGACGAGGGTTCGAACACCCTCTCCAACACCGCCCGCGCCGCAGGCGGCCTGAAGCTTCCACACCTGCGTTCTTTAGGGCTCGGGAACGTCGTCGAGATAGAAGGAACTCCGCCCGTCCCATCCCCGAAGGGGTCCTACGGCCTTATGGAGGAGCATTCTGCAGCCAAGGCCACGCTGGCTGGACACTGGGAGATGATGGGGCTGGTGCTCGAAGAAGAATTACCGACATATCCCAACGGATTCCCAGAGGAGATTATCCGGCGCTTCGAAAAAGAGACCGGGCGCAAGGTCATCGGAAACAAACCCGCCTCGGGGACACAGATTATCGAGGAATTGGGGCCAGAACAGGAAGAGTCAGGAGTCTGGATCGTCTACACCTCCGCCGACTCGGTCTTCCAAGTCGCAGCCCACACGAAGGTGATCCCACTCGAAGAGCTCTACGAAGCCTGCCAGAAGGCTCACAGGATGCTTATTGGCGAGGGGAGAATCCTTATCGAACGGGTTATCGCTCGGCCCTACCACGGTAAAAAGGGAACCTATAAACGCGAGGACGAGAACCGCCACGACTATGGCATCACCCCGCCACGCGAGATTTATCTGGACCGTATCAAAAGCGCCGGGCACGAGGTGGTCGCGGTCGGCAAGATCCGGGACATCTTCGATGGCCAAGGGATAACCGAGCACCTCCCCGGAAAACCGGACGATAAGGCTAAGATAGATGTCATGCTCGAAGCTTTGGAGCGTATAGAGAGTGGTGTAATCTTCGCCAACCTCGTGGACTTCGACGCGAAGTACGGTCACCGCCGCGACCCACGCGGTATGGCTGAAAACCTCAGGCGCTTTGATGAGCGGCTGCCGGAGTTGCTCGGGGTACTTACCGAAGACACCCTACTCATCATCACCGCCGACCACGGCAACGACCCCACCTTCAAGGGTACAGACCATACCCGCGAACGGGTGCCGCTGCTCGTAGTCGGAGGCGATGAGCCTCATTGCCTCGGCGTTCGGGACGGTTTTTCGGACGTCGGCGCAACGGTTGCCGCCCATTTCGGGGTGAAGAATAATGGGCTGCGGGGGAGAAACATGTTCGGATGAGCGCTGTGCTCGACACACTTTGAAACTACAAAACACCCCCAGCTACGCTACTATTTAGAGAACGTCGGTGACCCTGGCCAAATCATTCAGGCCAGCTGTCCATAGAGGAATTCGTAGCTACTAACTGCACCTTCTAGTAAGTAGCAGTAGCATCCACTTTGACGCCGGGGCCCCTGGTCCCGGCTCTTTTCATGCCGTCTCTGAGTTTCCGAGAACACCTCTTCTCGGCCATAGAGTGAATAAGACATGACCGTACAACCCTTAAGGGTAACTTGCTCTCTAGAGTAGCCTCAAGCTCCTTGCTGGCTGTGTCCCTCTATATCAGCCAACACTAACTCAAATCTATCCGGCCTTACCCGTAGATCTCCTCCAAATGGGTAGTCGAGTGTAAAGATCGTAAACATGGTGAAGGTGATGCCCGCCGTCAGTGCCGCAACCGCCAACACATGCAGCCTGGTACTCTCCATTCCCAAGAAGTACGTGAAAAGTATGATGGTGACCGCTAGGACCACTAGGACAACCCATAGGAGGGGAGGCAGCCCTTCGCGAGC
>DATHAB010000129.1:0-17688 GCA_035296885.1 Rubrobacteraceae bacterium | reverse complement strand
GGTACGACAGGGAAGAGCTGGGGGAGAACGCGGCAGTGAGTTTCGAGGTGGTAAAGGAGCCAACACAGAGGCCGATCATCGAAGGCATAGGCTACTACACATAAAGCGATACAGGAGGACACAAGCTGGCCTAGCAGAAGTCTCTTTTTGGATAGCTAGGCGATTGAGGGTACTAGGGTAGGCGTAGCTATTTAGAACTGCCAGGAGCTTGTGAACTCTCAAGCTCTTTTCTTACGGAGCTCTATTCATATAAGGAGCTGTCCTCCGGCGCCTCTTCTTCAACCAAAGAGATCGAACCTGACAACCTCTTCGCCGGTAGCCGCGCTCCTCGTGGTCGGCTCTACCTGGGTAATGCTGAAAAGGGGAGGACCGCCCTCGATGGCCCCATCCTCGTAGCTAGGCACCGGCGTGCCGAAGATGCTGGCCCTCTGGCTGGTGTAGGCGTCTAATAGCGCTTCGTCGTCGCTTCCTAGCGCGTACCTGGCACCCGACGCTTCATCGGTTATGGCGTGGGTGCCATCCATGTAAGGAGTGATCTCGGGTGTCTCGATCACGCCCGTAAGCGTGACGCTCCTTATTTATGCGGGCTCTTGGTCTTTTTACCGAGAGGAGTCTCGGTCGGTAGTGTCGTGTCCTCTTCGAACGTTACCACACCGAAGTCCTGCGCCTTCTCCTGCCAGGCGCAACTGGGATCGCCAACGCCAACGTTGCGGCAAGCAGCAACAGCAACTTCTACTTCACGACCCACTTCCTTGTCTGTTCTTCGATCTCTGTGCCCTTGGAAAGTACAGTGTCCTTCAAGCAACAGTTCAAAAATCCGGGCGCGGTATTGCTCGTCCCCTGTAGTCTTATTTAGGTTATTATCTCTCGGTGAGCCCGTTGCGAATTATCAACCTGTTGCCAAGCCGCACCAATGTGCTCTTGGGTGCCTGCTGGACGCGTATCCCGGTGGCGCTTCCTTCACGAGCTCAAGCATGGAGGTGAAAAGGGACTCGCGGCCATCTGCTTTGACGAAGATCGGGGCAACGCTCAGGCGAAGGAGGTCTAGTCTGTGGGAGCGCTTCGTTGAGCGGCGGGGTCTTGCTACCTCTTGGTGACAAGCAGCCGGACGTTGCTCCTTCCGCCTTTGTTGCGCCGGGGGCTTACGTAATCGGTACGGTGCATTTGGGGCAGGAGTCGAGCGTTTGGTATGGGGCTGTGCTGCGGGGTGACACGGAACCTATCCAGATAGGGGCGCGTACGAACGTTCAGGACAGCTGCGTTCTACACGCGGACTCGGGGTATCCGGTGATAGTGGGCGAAGGGTGTGTTATCGGCCACAAAGCAGTCGTGCATGGGTGCCAAGTTGGGGACGGGTGTCTCATTGGAATAAACGCCACGGTCCTCACCGGAGCCGAGATAGGCGAAGGCTCAATCGTGGCAGCCGGGGCCGTCGTCCCCGAGGGACGCAAGTTCCCTGCCCGAAGCCTCGTAGTCGGTGTCCCGGCCAGGCGGTTTGGTGAGGTGACGGAAGAGCAGGCACGAGACATCGCCCGGGGCGTACGCACCTATATCGAGCGCGTTGCCACACACCGGGAGGCGATACAGCGTAACGCTTGAGGTTCGTCTTTAAGGCTTCGGTTTCTCGGTGTGTTCTGCGAGAAGCTACTAAACTCAACGCAAGTGCAGCACGAGCCAGGAGCGGGGGGGTGGAGGTATTCTTTGGCGTTTTTTAGTTTTTGGGCCGGGCTTGGGGATGGTAGACGTACGCTTGTCTGCCTTCTAGGCATAACAACGCTCCAGCTTCGCCGCGTTTCAGGCGTACTTACGTATCTTATTTCGTAGGACTTAGATCCTGGCGGTCGGCGCATACAGCTCGGCAATAGAGGCCGGGTAAAGCGGAGCGAAGTTCTTCTTGCGTTGGTCCACTATCAACCCGTCCGGGCAGGCCGTTTATAGGGATGTGCCGAGGGGCGCCGCTCGATCAGGGAGAATAAAAACCACCCGAAGAGCCGAAGGTGGCACCGGTACTGGTACGCTTGATTGACAGGTGTTTTCGGACTTGGACGCTACCACGTGATAGGGTCGTCAATGATTAGCAGCTACCCAACTCGCCACCGAAAAGTTCTTGCGGATACTGGTGGATCCCGGCGTGGCGGTTATAATCAGGGTCGGTAGGTGATGGGAATGTTTGTAAAACTGTGTAGTCTCAGAATGAACTTCCGAAGATAGTGGGAGGGATGCGTTGACCCTCCCTTCAGACGCACCTCAGGTTCTGCCAGCGGATTGGCTTGGGGTAGCTCTTATGCTCTTGGCGTTCGTGTTGTTCGCGGTAGACCTTAAAGCGACCAACCACGGGCTGCCTACCATCGGAGGAATCACGGTGCTTGTCCTGGGGAGCTTGATGCTTTTTGATGTGATAGCCCCTTATTCTTGGATACTGTCGGCAACCTTTGTAGTGGTTGTAGTGGTTGCGATCCTTACAGGGGTGCTTTTTGTGGTGGCTTTGAGCGAAGTGCGTGCGGCGAAAGGGAGGCCGGTAACGACCGGCCTCGAAGGCATGATCGGGGAGGTAGGAGTCGTCAAAAGACTGGTCGGGACCAGCTTTCCGGGCTGGGTGTTCGTGCATGGCGAGTGGTGGAGAGCTATAGCCGCTGTTGCGCCTGAAGATGCGCGCAAGCAAGAGCACGAGCGAGTGATAGGGGTTGGGGCTACGGTGCAGGTGGTTGGACTTAGAGACGGAAAAGTCGTGATAATACCCTTTGAGCCGGTGCACTCGACCATCCGCCCGAAAAGTAAGGAGGATCTCAGGAGATGAGTTTGGGTCTAATACAGGCAGCGACGATCGGGTTTGGGCTCATCATAGTTCTGTTCGCGGCTGCGTTGTTCGTTCTGTTCGTCCTGGCCAGCGCGGTGCGCATCGTTAACGAGTACGAGCGGGGCGTTATCTTCAGGCTCGGGCGGGTGCAGGGGACGGCTAAAGGCCCGGGGCTCTTTTTTCTAATCCCGATAATGGACAGGATGGTCAAGGTGGACCTTAGGACCGTTACCATGGACGTGCCGCCGCAGGATGTGATCACGCGCGACAACGTCCCCGCGAGGGTCAACGCCGTCGTCTACTTCAGGGTGATGGATCCCAACAGGAGCGTGATAGAGGTAGAGAACTTTGTGTTGGCCACCAGCCAGATCAGTCAGACCACCTTAAGGAGCGTCCTGGGCCAGAAGGACTTAGACGATCTCCTTACCAACCGCGAGACCATAAACGAGGAGCTCCAGGCGATAATCGACGAGCAGACCGATCCCTGGGGGGTGAAGGTTAGCGTGGTGGAGGTCAAGGACGTGGAGATCCCCCAGCAGATGCAGCGGGCGATGGCACGCCAGGCCGAGAGTGAGCGCGAGAGGCGAGCGAAGATCATCGCGGCGGAGGGCGAGTACCAGGCCTCGCAACGTCTCCACCAAGCCGCCGAGAGATTGGAGAGCCCGACAGCGCTGCAACTAAGGCTCTTCCAGACTTTGGCCGAGATCTCCAGCGAGCAGAGCTCTACGGTTATCCTACCGGTGCCGATGGACCTCTTCCGGCCTTACCTCCCGGGAGGCGGCTCGGGGGGCGATGGCTACGCCCAGCAACGGGCACAGGAAGAGCGGCGCAGGGAAGAGGAGGAGGCCGAGCTCCTCTATCAAGAGGCCCTCGGGGAAGATAAGGGCGTACAGGAGGCTACCTAAGCCTGCTCTCTTAACTTTTCGTAACGGAGGGGTCCGGGCTGTCGTAGAATTCTAGGGCAGTGTCCCGCACCCGGCGGTGGTTGAGAGAGGAGAAGTTTTGTCCGAGTACGTACAGTTCGCGGGGGCGGTGGCCCTGCTTGTAGTTATCTTGATCGGCTCTTATTGGTTCGTGGTAACGTCGGCCCGCTCTCCGGAGCAGCGTCGAGTCGAGGAAAAGATCGGCTGAGAACGACCCTTGTAGAAGGAGGGTAGTAGGGATATGCAGGTCTCGGCAAGGGCGGATTACGCGCTTCGGGCGGCAGCCGAGCTCGCGCGTGCGGCGATCGAGGGGACGGGACCACTCAAAGGGGAACTTATCTCCCAGGAGCAGGTCATCCCGAAGAAGTTCATGGAGAACATCCTGCTTGACCTGAAGCACTCCGGAATCGTGCGTACCCAGCGGGGCGCCGCGGGGGGGTACTGGCTCTCTCGTCCCGCCTCGGAGATCTCGCTGGCGCAGGTGATACGGGCCGTCGAAGGGCCGTTAGCTAACATCCGGGGAGAGTGGCCGGAGGCCGTCGAGTATCGTGGCGCCGCCGAACCGCTCAAGGAGGTCTGGATCGCGGTCCGCGCCAACCTGCGCGCCGTCCTCGAGACCGTCACGTTGGCGGACCTCGTCGGAGGCTCGCTCCCCACCCCCATTGAGAAACTCACCCGCGACCCCGAAGCCTGGATCCATCATTAGAGTTATAGCTAGCTTCGGAACGGATGTGACGCCCGGACAACATGTTGAGCCAGGTTTCACACTTTACTAACGAAGAAAGTACTGAGTTAGAATTATAGGTGCACAAGGGAAGAAGGGAAGTGTGGTTTAGGCCGCAAGGAGGAAAGCCATGCCACGAGAGCATGTGTTAAGCGTAGATCCGCTCAAGCCGCTCTCTGAGGAGCCTGAGACGGGGCACAACCGTTGGCACGAAGCCATCGAACCGGTGCTGGAGGTCGAGCAGGGCGACACGGTCGTGTTCGAGACGCGTGATGCCTTCGACGGGCAACTGAACAGCCAATCGACGGCGGAGGATGTCGAGCAGCTGAACCTGAACGTCGTGCATCCGATGACCGGTCCCGTCTACGTAAAGGGCGCGGAACCGGGGGATCTGCTCGAGGCACATCTTTTAGCCGTCGAGGCTGATCCATGGGAGCAGTGGGGCTACACGATGGAGGTGCCGGGCTTCGGTTTCCTGCGCGACGAGTTCCCGGACCCGTTCATCGTCCACTGGCGGCTCCAGGGCAACGAGTACGCGGAGTCGGACCAGCTGCCCGGGGTGCGTATCCGCTGCAACCCGCACCCGGGCATCATCGGGCTGGCTCCTAGTGCCGAGCTGCGCCAGCGCGTCACGGAGCGCGAAGCCGAGCTGGCCGAGCGGGGAGGGTTCGTACTGCCGCCGGACCCGACGGACGCCGTGCCAGCCGATGAGAAGATCGCGCAGGAGGGGTTGCGCTCCCTCCCCCCGCGCGAGACCGGCGGCAACCTCGACATAAAGCAATTCTCCCCCGGCGCCACCCTGCTGCTGCCGGTGTACGTCGATGGCGGCTTGGCCTCGATCAGTGACGTCCATTATGCCCAGGGCGACTGCGAGGCTTCCGGTACGGCGATCGAGATGCGCTCCCGCGTCCACCTTCGTTTTCAGGTCCAGAAGGGCGAGGCCGAGCGGCGGGGCATCGAGTACCTGCAGCTCTTCCGGGACGACTACTTCCTGACGCCTGAGCTGGCCGTGCCGCGCCGGTTCTATGCAACCACCGGTATCGGTGTGCGTAAGGATGGCACGAACAAGAGCGAAGACCTGAACGTCGCCGCCAAGAACGCGCTGCTCAACATGATCGATCACCTCGAGACGCGGGGGTACACGCCCCAGCAGGGTTACGCGCTTTGCAGCGCGGCCGTAGACTTACGCATCAGCCAGACGGTTGACGTGCCGAACCCGCTGGTGACCGCCTTGCTACCGCTAGACATCTTTACGTAAAAGCCGAAGCTTTTGGTGGGGTGTAGGGTCTGTATACCGTGTTTCTCCGGGCGAGGAAGACCGGGCCACGCAAGACGAACGCGCAAGCTTCGATACTTTGGAAAGAGAGACCGATGAGCGACCACGAAAAAACTTCTGAATCAGACCCTATCGTGGTAGATTTCCTGCCCCAGGAGGAGCTCGAGCTACCCGGGCAGCTCGGGCTGACCCTCGCGCCGGGCAAGAAGACGGACGAGAAGGACGTTCGGTGGGAGCGGGACCTCGAGACCGACCTTAAGAGGCTCAGGGAGGAGTACGGGGTTGGGGTGCTTGCCTCCCTTATGGAGCGCGATGAGTACTCTGATCTCGAGATCCCCGATCTTTCTCAGAAGGCCGAGGAGCAGGGTATGGAAGTGCTCTATCTGCCCATTCCCGACTACGGTGTCCCGAGTGCCTCCGAGGATGACGATTACAGGCCCTTTATCGAAGATATAGCGAATCGCATCGAGGAAGGCGAGACCGTGGTGGTCCACTGCCGCGGGGGCCTGGGGCGTAGCGGTCTGGTCGCTGCCTCGATCCTTGTTGCGCTGGGCCGTTCCGCCGAGGCGGCTATCAAGACGGTACGCGGGGCACGCGAGGGCGCAGTGGAGACCCCCGATCAGGAAGACCGCGTCCGATTGTTCGAGATGGAGCTTCAGGCCGAGAATAAAGAAGGTTAGCTCGCTAAAGAGCAGGGTTAGTGCCGGGAGCGCGAGCATATATCGTGGCATCCAACATAGCGGGTGGGGTGGCCGGCGAAAACAAGGATCTGACAGGCCGACTAGCAGCTGGTTAGCTTTTCACAGCAACGTCCACAACATCCCGGCGACGGCTCCTGCCGGGACCAGCAGGTAGATCTGTGCTTTGAACCGGTAGAGCAGGACGAATGAGATGGCCGCGAGAACCAAAGCAAAGGCGTCGAATCGCCCGTTGGGGAAGAGGACGTTGCCGCCGAAGAAGACGGCGAGGTTGGCGATCACGCCGACGATGGCCGCTGTCACGCCCACCAGGGCTGCCTGCAGGCGTCGCTCTTTTCCCAAGAGCTCGATGTATGGCGCGAGTAGAAAAATAAACAGGAAGCAGGGCAAAAAGGTGACGTAAGTTGTGGTGAGCGCCCCTAAAGTACCGTAGAGCAGGGGGTCCAAGGCGCTGGAGAACTTCCACGCGCCTAAAAACCCGACGTATTGGGTGACCATGATCAGGGGTCCAGGCGTGGATTCTGCGAGCGCCAGACCCTGTACCATCTGCTCCGCGGTTAACCACCCGTAATGGTTCACCGCCACGTCCGCGATGTAGCTCAAGACCGAGTACGCCCCCCAAACGTAACGAGAGCAGCGCCTGTAAAGAAGAATGCCTGGTCCAGGAGCACATCCTCCCCGCCCCGCCACAGCCACAGCGCACCTACGGGGGTGATCCACAGAAGGAGAAATATCCCCAAAAGCTTCAGGGCACGTAGCTTCGAAGGACGGCCTTTCGAAGCGGTCTCTTCGGGTGGGCTCTCCACGCTTGCCTCGCCGTGACCGCGAACCCGGAATACGTCCGGGTACCGGAGGTGCAGCAGAAAGCCTGCAAGATCGGCCCCTAACACTACGAGGGGGAAAGGCACGGAGAGGAAGTAGATGGCTACGAAGGAGATTACTGCAAAGGCCACGAGGGCGGCGTGGTGTAGGGTGCGACGGCCGATGCGGAGCACGGCCTCGAGAACCACGGCGACCACGACGGGCCCTACCCCGTAGAGCAACCCCGTGACTGCGGGCACGTCCGAGTAGGCGACGGCGAGGTAGGAGAGAAGGAGCAGGACGAAGATAGACGGGATGATGAAAAAAGATCCCGCGACGAGGCCACCTCGTATCCCGTGCAGCCGCCACCCGATGTAGGTCGCGAGCTGCTGCGCTTCGGGGCCGGGTAGGAGCATGCAGAAGTTGAGCGCCCGCAGGAACTGGTTCTCAGAGACTCAACGTTTTTGCTCGACCAGCTCTCGGTGCATGATCGAGATCTGGCCCGCCGGCCCTCCGAAGTTGATGAAGCCGAGCTTCACCCAGAACCGGAGCGCCTTCCCGAACCCGACACTTTTCTCCCTTATAGTAGCCCTCGCGCCTTCCGCGTCCGATTCCGCGTCGTCGCCTGAAACGGGTCGGTCCCGGCTGCTCGGGGGGCCTGGTCAGGTTGGTCTCTCTCCGTTTCTTCTGTGCCTTTCACGGTCAGCTCCTTTCGCCGTGCTCGACACAAATGAACTAGAGCGGTTTGCTAGCGGGAGTCCCAGTTGTACTCCGTGTCCTTTGCCGGGGACCAAAGGTACCCGTAGAACTCTAGTTTCTCTATAACCTTGTGGGCGCTCTCCTCCGGCATCTCCTCGTCGGTCTTGAGGACGAGGTCCGGAGCCGCCGGAGGTTCGTAGGGGTCCGAAACCCCGGTGAACTGTTCTATCTCTCCGGCGAACGCCTTCTTGTAGAGGCCCTTCACGTCCCGCTCTGCGCAGACCTCCAGCGGGGCGTCCACGAAGACCTCCACGAAGTCTATAATCCTCCGCCGCACCTGGTCGCGAGCTTCCTTATATGGGGAGATGGCCGAGACGATTACCGCTACCCCGTTGCGGGCGAGCAAGTTGGCCACGAAACCGATGCGCAGAACGTTTATGTTGCGATCATCTCGGCTGAAGCTGAGACCTTTGGAGAGGTTCGTACGGACTATGTCCCCATCGAGGACCTCCACCTGGCGACCTCTCTCTCGCAGCTCGTGCTCCACTATTTCGGCGATGGTGGTCTTCCCGGACCCGGAGAGCCCCGTGAACCACAACGTAAACCCACGCTTTTTCTCCATATCTATTCCTTTCTGAAAACGCCCTGACGGATTATTCTTTTAGCTCTTCCCGGGTCTTCGACCACCTATGCTATCCTCCCGACGCGCCGGCCCCACAACCACGCCACGGCGACGGACAGCGCGGCGAAGCCTAGGCCCAAGAGCCGCTCGATGTGTGCCAACGACTCGAGGTAGTTGTGGAGGGCAGGGTCTTCGAAGAACATCTCCACCGCTATGTATACGAGGAGCCCGGCTCCAGCATAGACGAGCATGGGAAGCCTATCCAGCAAGGAGGTCAGCAGGGTGCTGCCGAAAATCACCAGTGGTATGGTCATCGCCACCCCGATTGCGAGAAGCGGCAGGTTGCCGCCCGAGGCGCCAACGAGGGCGAACACGTTGTCGAGCGACATCACCACGTCGGCCAGAATAATTACCCTGATCGCCTCCCAAGTGCTTTTCCCGGCCTGTACCTCGTCGTGTCCTTCTCCGGGGTCATCGTTCACCAGTTTCCAGGCGATCCATAGCAGTAGCAGTCCTCCAGCCGCCTGGAGGAACGGGATCTTGAGCAGGTAGATGACGAAGGCCGCGAAGATGAGCCGCAGAAACACGGCCCCGGCGGCTCCCCAGACAATGGCCTTGCGGCGATTGGAGCCTTCAAGCCCACGAACAGCCAGGGCGATTACCATGGCGTTGTCGCCAGCGAGAATTAGGTCGACCCCAAGCACGAACAAGAGCCGGACAAAAAAATCTTCGCCCAGAAAGTCTGGCAAGTCTAGCTTCCGCCTTTCTCGAACATGTCCGTCTCCTGTGCCGTCCTGGTTTCTCTACACGATCGTATCAGGGACAAGCGATCAAGCCCTTTCGACCTCCCCGACGTATGCATCTTCTCCAAGGTCCACCAATCCCCTCAGGGCCGCCAGCAACTCCTCCCTGGCTTCTTCGGGGGACTTCGGCGTGGTGTAGCCGGCCGCCAGCCGGTGGCCTCCTCCCTCAAACAGCCGTGCAATCTCCCCTATATCCACGCTCTCGGACCGTAAAGACGCCTTCGTTCCTCCCTCTACCTGCCTGAGGTGCCCCACCATCTCTACTCCGGATACACTCCTCAGGAGGTCTATCGCCTCCTTGGAGTCTAGCTCGCTCGCCCCCGTGCGCTCGTAGTCCTCCTCGCCTACTATCGAGATCAACGCCTCCCCGTAGAGCTCGGCGTTTGCCATGGAGACCCCTACTACGTTCATTTGCTCTATCGTGCCGGTGCGGTTTATGCGCTCGTTGACCTCCGCCGGGATTACCCCCAAGCGCAAGAGCTTGGCGACCAGTTCGTGGGCTGCGGGCGAGATGTTGCGGAAACGAAAACCGCCAGTGTCGGTAAAGACGTCGGCGTAGATCGCCTCGGCCGCCTCCCTGCTCAAAGGCACGCCCGCTTCGGCGTAGCGCGCGGCTACTATCTGGGTGCTGGCGGCGGCCGAAGCGTCCACGAGGTTTAGCCGTCCATAGAGGGGGTTGTCCTCGTGGTAGTCTGTATCCAGGCACACGAGGGCGGCGGCGCTACCTATGGCGTCGGCGTCGCCGTTATGGGTGGTAGCGGCGGCTCTATCGAGGCTTTTCAAGAAATCTGCGATCTGGCGCGTGGTGTTGTTCGTAGTTCTTGTCTGCATCTCTCCGCGTTTCTTTGTCCCTGGTTAGGGATCTCCTTATAGATTACTTTGTCTACTACCTTAATAGAGAATCAACGTGCGGCACTTTATACGGTCATTTTGGTGAGGTCAAACTCACGGTTTGCCGGGGCATCGGTAGACGCAGGCGTCCCGAAGGTGGAGATATGGACATCAACGATCCGGCTCTGGCAGTGGTGGCCTGACGAGGCGTGAACTTGAAGCTCGTATTCATAGACGATGACCCTCTGCAGAATCCTATGTAGCGGCGCTAGAGGTGATCTAGTCAGAATCCTGGGCTTGTTCTCCTTCTGCATCACCCTAGGTAACGACCTTCGGCGGCCGCTAGTTCCAACGGACCCTACAACCGCGTGATCTGTCAAACGTGTGTAGTATTCTTACCGGGCAAGCCGCCCATCTATCCGCTCGAGAACAGCTCGAATACCCTATTAGCGGTCCTCTTGCAGGCCATGGGCGAGATCAAGGCCGACTAACCCCTCTAGATTTTGTGTAAGCCGCGAAACTGCTGACGTTGTGCTCTCCCTCTATGCACTCCCCTTCCGAAGAAAGAGAGAAGCCTTTCAACCACTTAAAAACACACTGAGCCACGAAGATACATCGAAAGCCCACACAGAGAACCCGACGGTCGAGTTCCTCGATGCCGACAGCGGGGTTGCTTTCTGCTACTTTTTTAGTTACCTCGCCCAGGTAAGCGCTTCTCGCCAAACCAGCCATAGAACGTTGTTCCTTACCGTTTCTATTATCTATTTTGTCTACTTACATAGTACACAATTGAGATACTACCCAGTTGGTTTCAGGGTTGTCAAGTAGCCGCTACGTCAGGTTTCGACGTTTTTACAGGTTCGCGGTCTTTCTTACGAGGCGCGGCGGAAAGCCACCATCAAGGGTGCAAGAACTTTCCGGTTGTATATCTACCGAGTTGTCCGGCGTTCAGACGAAGCTGGTTGGATCCTGGGGAGACAGCTGGTAGCGGCCGTTCAGCTCGGCACCTTTCGGGGCTGGCACGGGCCCGTCGAGGAGTGGGTCTTTAGTCTCTTGCATCCACGCCTTCAGACGCCCACGCATCTCCTTGAGCACATCCGCGACGGCGGGTTCGTCGACGAGGTTGCGCGCTTCGTTGGGGTCGAAGACGAGGTCGTAGAGCTGTTCGGTGGGGATGGGTCGCTCCGCCCAGCCGTGTGCGAGGAGAAGGTCTTTGCTCGGGCTATCGTCGGTGTTCGCAAGAACAAGCCACGGATAGTCGTCGAACCGCCGGATGTATTTCCAGCGGTGCGTACGCACACACCGTTCCGGCTCGTACGCGACGTGGTACGTCTTCTCGGCGAAGAGCGCGTCACGGATCTCATCTGCCCGTCCGTTGGCGAGTGGCAGGAGCGACTCGCCCTGGAGCCACTCGGGGTGCGAGACGCCGATGAGATCGCAGACCGTGGGGAAGAGGTCGATGTGGGAGACGAGGGCGTCGATAGCTTTTCCGCCCATAAAGCCACCGGGACCGCGCAGGATGAACATGACGCCTAGGCCCCGGTCGTAGAGTGTAGCCTTGCAGCCCGGGAAGGCGATCCCGTGGTCCGTCGTACAGATGACTAGTGTGTTCTCGGCGAGCCCGGACGCGTCGAGCGCGTCGAGAACCGTGCCGACGCCCTGGTCGAGCGAGCGAGCGCTCGCGTGAAATGCAGCCATGTCCTGGCGCGTCTCTGAAGCGTCGGGCAGGTTCGGCGGCGGGAGCACGTAGTTCGCCTTCTTAGGGGAGCTGGGGTGGAAGAACTCACGGTGCGTCTCGAAGAACCCGACGGAGAGGAAGAACGGCTGCCTGTGCTTCCGATTCAAGATGTCGAGGGTAACCGGCACGACGTCGTCGACGTGGCTGGTGTCGATCTTAATGACCTCGTCGTAACCGATCACCTCAGGTTTTTTTGAGATATGCTGCTCGCCTACAAGCCCAGACCAGTAACCGAGCTTGTGCAAGGTGTGGACGATATGCTGGCGGTAGTCGTTAAGCGGGAAGCCGCGGTGAGCGAGGCCTACCATCCCGTTGGAGTGCGCGTACTGCCCCGTCAGGAGGCACGCCCGGCTCCCGGAGCACGTCGGTGCAGCGCAGAACGCCTTGCGAAAGAGCACACCCTCCTCGGCGAGCTTCTGGATGTTCGGCGTGTGTACAGGGTATCCGTACGGCTCTACCCACCTACCCGTATCGTGGGAGTGTACGTAGAGGATGTTGGGATAGTCCGCCACGCATAGTCCTTTCTAGGTCCGACTGCTCGATTCAGCAGCCTTGCGTTGATGGTACAGGCGCACCCACTTGTCCGAGGTCTCGTCCGCCTGTCGCCTCATCTTCGGCTCCACGACGGTGAAGCCTTTCGGGAGGGGGATACCGATATCTTCTAGGAGGCCGAGCACGCTCTCCTCGTAGGCTTCGACGAACTCCTCGTAGACGACTCTCAAGGGTTCTATGCCGCATCGCTCGAAGTATACCTGCCACGCCGCGTTATGCTCCTCAATGCGCAGCTTGAGATGATCCACTGCGGCGAAGCTGAAACGTAGCCCTTGCCCGCCAACGTCTTCTTCGGTATCCCGGCGCCACTCCTGGGTCTGGAGTGCTTTCCACAGGGAGATCGCCTGACGGGTGGTGTCCCTGCGACGGATCCAGACGAACTTCCTTAGGTTGGGCAGTACGGAAGCCGGCACCTCGCAGGGGCTGACGTTCTCCAGCCCCGGTGTCCGGCGCGCTAGGCGGACGAAGTCGCGGAAGTAGGCCCACATGATCTTGGTCCCGAGTACACCGTTCTCGGTCGTGCCTTTGCGCAGCGCCTCCTCCAGCAGCCTCTCGAAGTCAGGTGGGTGCCAGGAGGGATCGCGGTGCGCCGGATGCTCGGCGTACCGGCCTCCGTACTCGCCGAGAACATCCTGAAACTCAGGATCGTCCAGGAGCACCCATACCTCTGGGTCGTTTGAGCGCTGGAAGTAGTCGCGCGGTTGTCTGCGCTGTCCCGTCTCTAACAGGACCTCGAAGTGCTCTTCCGGACAGCCCGCGATCCCCGTGTCCCTGAGCGCTTGAGAGAGGAGTGTGCTCCCGCTGCGCGGCGTCGCACAGATCAGATATGAGAGCTTCGGTACCATCGTACTACCGCCTCACCTGCTCGTTCTCGCCAATCTTCGCATGTCTCTACTCCCTTTCTATCGATATCTTCTGGTACAAAGTAAACTTTCTCTACAATATTAGTAGAAAAACTACGGTCGTTCTACCGGGACGTCCTCGTGAACGGGGCCAGCCTGCAGCGTCGGGGACGAAGCTGCCACCCCAGTAGAGCAACCAACGGAGCAAACGGTTCGTTCCCCACCATGCAGAGCACGCCCCGAGACTGCTTATTCTCCTTGGCTCAGCTCTTGCTTACCGTTAGATAAACATATGAGTCCGATAGACAAAATAGAATTATGTGGTAGGTCTTGGTATCGAGAGGTGGGCTTCAAGAGATGGAAGCGACGTTGAAAGCAGGGTTGAAGGTATAATCGTGGGAGCGCGAACCTGGGTGGTCATGGGGTTCAGCGACGAGATAGGCGAGGGCTACATCGTCGGAGAAGATGGGGGAGGCGACCTTTTGGTCTGCTTCACCAGTGTAGCCGCCTTTCAGGGCGGTGCGCTCAGGGCACTCGTTGAGGACGCCAGAATATCCGATGAGGTGGTTCTTGGATCTCCGTGCAGGCCGAGAACGTCCGGAGGATTGGTGCGGGGATAGATCCTTGCTTGGCCCACTGATCGTGGGCTTGCTGCTGTTTTCGGTGTCGGCTTCCTCGATCGCCGGGGCTGGAACCGTGTTCTTGTGCGCCCTGCTCGCCGCCTGGATTCTATTACCGGTGCTGGTAGGTGTCCGAGATGCCCTCGACGCCGGGTGCGTCTTCATGCTGATCTCGCTTGGGATCGTGGTGGTGGTAGACCTCGCTCAAAACGGTCTAGATTACCTGCTGCCGTAGAAGAGGATGCTGCCGTACGCATCGCCGGCCTCGGCTTCGAATTTGTCGGCATGGAGTCTCTATAAGTACTTCCGAGCTGAACATTTCCATCGGTTTGGTGTCGGAAGCGCGAAGCGGATAAGCAATACGAGTATAATCCGTCCGAATACTATATGCGAACATTCTATGCGAACATTCGAGTGAGGAAGGGGTAGCGGATAGTGCGTGTACTAATCGCTATAGCGCCCACCATGTACTGGGAGACGCTAGAGCTTGCCCTCCTGAGATACCGTCCGGATCTGGAGGTGCGGATAGCCGACCCGGACGTCCTTGACCGGGAGACGGCTAGCTTTGAGCCTCACCTGGTCGTGTGCAACGCCGTTACTGCGACGGTACGAGAGAATGTTCCTTCCTGGGTGATGGTGCCGTATCACAGTTCGGACGCTACCATCCACGTCCAAGGGCAAGGAGAATCGAGGGTAGAAGACATCGCGGTAGGCGATCTGTTTGCGGTAATTGATCGGACGGAGGAGCTGCTCTCAAACACTCACTACCCTAGAGCGTAGCTTGCGACGGCCACTAAAAACGTGAAACCTACAAATTCCAGCCGGAGCTCGAGGAGCTTTCACCAGCTGATTCTCAGTAAAACCCTCAAAAATCTGAAATCTGAACTTAGCTTGAGTACTTCCGGTGGTTCGTTTTGTTCATAGGGCTGTCCTTAAAAGCGCCTGAGAGCCATTATTAAACACAGAGTTTTCCCGATATAGTTATCAACATCCGCTTGCACGAGGCGGCATGATCTCCTTTCCTGGGTTCGGTTCAGGCTTCAGCTCTGAAGTGGTGGCAAACGGCTTATAAGGGAAGTCGTGGGGCAGAAGCCGCCGCCACCCACAGCCGCTTTGGCGATGTAGAAGATGGCGTTGAAACTCTCACGCTAGCTATATATACCGGGATACCGGTTTCTATGAAGAACTGGGGGGGACCGTGATTACAACCGCTTTCAAATGGTTGCTTCGAAGAATCCTCAGAAGCTAATCGTAGTGCTCTCGGTGATGAGATAAGGAGGGCGCATAGATACTTTTGGCAACGCTCGGACCCTTGACACCACACACGCTCTTGTTTATCCTCTTAATCTCGACTAAAACAACAGACAAAGTGGAAATCAGGTAAAGTAGTAGAAACATCGGAGTAGGGAAAGGAACAGGCAGATGCGGAACTTCGTTATCCTAGCTTTGCTAGGTTTCGTTGCCCAATTGGTGGATGGCGCTCTCGGGATGGCTTATGGAGCCACGTCCTCCACCTTGTTGGTTGGCGTAGCTGGCATCGCGCCCGCACTTGCCTCCACCGCCGTCCACCTCGGAGAGGTGGGTACCTGTTTAGTATCGGGGGCGTCGCACTGGAGGTTCGGCAACGTGGACTGGTCAAAGATCAGTTGGCTGGCCGTTCCGGGGGGTATAGGAGCGTTTCTCGGGGCGGTGGCGTTGAGCTCAATCTCGGCTGAGGCAGCCGCGCCGTTGGTTGCTATTTTCCTCTTCTGCCTTGGCGCGTACGTCTTGGCTCGTTTCTCGTTCAGAAGGAACGAGAGGCCGGTAGTCGTGAGACCTATCGCCAAGAAGTTCCTGAGCCCCTTAGGGTTTGTGGCCGGGTTCCTGGACGCTGCGGGCGGCGGAGGATGGGGACCTATCTCCACGCCTACCCTGCTCACCTCGGGAAGAATGGAGCCGCGCAAGGTCATCGGTACCGTAGACACCAGCGAGTTCGTCGTAGCTGTGTGCGCGAGCCTCGGATTCTTCTACGCTCTAAGCTTTGCGGAGGTTCCCTGGCAGGTAGTCGGGGCGCTCCTAATCGGAGGGATTTTTGCGGCACCGATTGCGGCATATGTAGTCCGCATCCTGCCGACGCGAATACTGGGGACGGCCGTCGGCGGTCTCATCCTCGTAACGAACATGCGGACCTTTCTAAAGGCTGTTGGGCTGAACAGTGATCCGGTTCTCACCTGGAGTATCTATGCTGTTATCGTCATGATCTGGGTAGCGGCGCTCGCCTTCGCGGTGATGATAGTACGCCAAGAGGACACTGCTGTCGTAGAGGAGACAGCGTAGAGGAGGCAGAGGGCCTAGCGATGGTGATGGAGGAATTAGGTGTTTCCAAGCACGGCCCGCACCCCTTTAGGGTTATACAGACCGTACTGAAAACACCGTCTGTGAAGGCCTTTTAGACTTTTTGCAGACCTATATGCGCGGTGTGTTTGCGGTGGATGATCAGGGTGTTGATGATCCTTACCTATGCGCCTACTCTACCGCGTCTTCGCCTTCTATTAACCACCGCCCTACAGAGAGAGGAGGCCTCGGCTCCTGGCTGTCTCCCTTAGGCCCGAGTCTGACGATACTCCCTAGGCATTCGCTGCGAGAGGGCTTAGAGTTAGGTGTTAGATACTATACTTTGAATCAGTGTTGCTCGATGCTTATTTGCTTAAAATTGCGAGGTCCTTATATCTCTTGCATAAGGACCTCCACGACCGTAGGCGGCTTTTTAATCCCGGTGATAGGTACCTCGCCTTTTAATAAGCATCTCTCTAACCTTCATGGCGGAGAGAAAGATGTACCCGAAGAATAAATGGATTTTGCCCAGCTCTCCGGCCTCGAATCCGAGATCGTTGCTCCGTCGACTTCTCGCTTAGAGGCTTCGCTGAAAGCAAGCACCTCAACGGTAGCCTAATCAATCCTCCGTACGTTTTCGGCCCGCAGGGCGACCTTGCCCTTAGCGACTTCGTAGGACACTCGGGCGCCCTTCACGAGCACCCTAAACGCGCCGCCTTGTAGGGCGGCCACACCGGTAAAGCAGACGAAAAGGTGCTCGCTTCCGTCGTCAGGGATAATGCAGCCTTCGCCCGTTTCGTCGCTGAACCACTTAACTGTCCCGGTGTGCGTTCCTACGAGCATCTCTTGAAATCCTCCTTTCGGCGCCTTTCCTGTCTTTGTCGGATTGTTCTTCCTCGATCGGACAGGACAAAGGCTGATTCTCCCTAGATGTAGCTAACCCTCCCGCAATCCCTCCATCAGCACCTCTATGACCTCGGGACGGCTGAACTCCGGGGGTGGGTACTCACCCTTGGAGAGCATCTCCCGCACCTTTGTGCCGGAGAAGAATACGTGCGAGGAGGGGTCGTGTGGGCAGGTCTTGGAGGAGGCCATATTCTGGCAATCGCGGCAGAAGAAGGCGTGCTCGAAGAAGAGCGGCGTAATCCCGAGCTCTTCGGGAGCGAACTCCTCGAAGACGTGCTGGGCGTCGTAAGTGCCGTAGTAGCTACCCACCCCAGCGTGGTCCCGCCCGACGATAAAGTGGGTGCAGCCGTAGTTCTTGCGGCAGATGGCGTGGAAGATCGCCTCCCGCGGCCCCGCGTAGCGCATCGCCGCCGGAAAGACCGCGAGCATGGTGCGGTCTTTGGGATAGTACGAGTTCAGGATCTTCTCGTAGGAACGCATCCGTACGTCCGCCGGGATGTCGTCGGACTTGGTCTCCCCGACGAGCGGGTTGAGTAGCAAGCC
>DATHAB010000128.1:0-5529 GCA_035296885.1 Rubrobacteraceae bacterium | reverse complement strand
GGGCGCACGACGGGGGACGCGACGCCGTTGTTTGAGTTAGAAACGTTCAGGATCATCTCCGAAAAAAGGTCCAATGGCGAGACGATGACCGAGGCGACGATAAAGCTGCACGTAAAAGGTCAGCGGGCGATCTCAACCGCCGAAGGTAACGGTCCGGTGAACGCCCTCGACCGCGCCTTGCGACAGGCCATAGGCCCCCACTACCCGGAGCTCGAAGAGATACACCTCTCTAACTATAAGGTGCGTATTCTCGACGAGCACCGAGCGACCGCCGCCACGACCCGCGTCCTCATAGATTCCACCGATGGCAAGCGCGTCTGGGGCGCCGTCGGGGTCGGCGAAAACATTATCGAGGCCTCATGGCACGCCCTGGTAGACGGTCTCGAATACGGAGTGAACGCCGGGCCCAAAACTTGAGAGAAGGTCGAGGTTCGAGTAGGAACGCAACATCTTCGTCGCGATCCCCGCGCGAACGACGCAGGTCGTACGAACGGCGTAGGTCGTTGCCTGAGGGATGTGTCTGGTAGCCCATAGAAACACCTTCATCCGCGTCTTCGCCACGCGCCCAGCCAACACGGTCCGAGGGGCCCAACTGATAGCTCGTAGAGTCGTAGCTCGTAGAGTCGTAGCTCGTAGAGTCGGCGAGAACGCGTAGGTCAACCTCGTCGGCACCGGAAGCGTCCAATCCAATCTCTTCGGCGGCCGCCTGAGAGAGGTCGAGGCCCCGGTCCTCGGCGTACGGCCCCCGGTCGTTCACCCGCACGACCGCCTGCCGCTCTCCATAGGTGATGAGGATCTCCGTACCGAATGGCAAGCTGGGATGGGCTGCCGTGTACCCGCCGGTCGTGTAAACCTCTCCATTAGCGGTCTCGCTACCCTCGAAGCCAGGACCATACCAGCTACTCACTACCGGTTCAGCCTCGGCCTTTACACCGTACGCGGCCATAAACGCGGCCGTTGCTCCGGCCGCAAATGCAGCCTTGAACATGGGTTTCATCTGTTCCCTCCAGGTCGCTCTCACGACAAGTCGGAGAGGCTACCACAGTATTAAAGTGTGTCAATATAGAACAAGATGTTGCTAGAATATTACTTGTGGTAGCTTCGTGCAAAACCCTCTTAAGGATGCAACCTCTTGAGGTAAAGATTCTTGAACCCCCTATATGGGGTTTTTATCCGTATTTTGTGTCAAACTGCTTGAGGTAGAAGGTTGGGCGGGGCTTTTAGGAGCTCTCATCCACCGGCTCTCGTCCAGCCATAAGGGTTTCGAGGCGGGCGACTTGATCCTTGGCACCGAGGACTATAAGGGTGTCACCAGGGCGAATAGTGTCCTGGGCAGAGGGGGTAGTGTCGAACTTGCCCTCCGAACTGAGCATAGCGAGGATCATGGCACCGGTCCTGTCTCCGATCTTTAGCTCGCCAATGGTGCGGTGGGCCAGAGGTGACTCCTTAGGCACGCCGAACTCCTCGAGTCTGAACTCGATGTCCTTCTCGCCGCGGGTGACGATGTCGAGGAAGTCCACGATCAGGGGCTGGGTAGCTAGAGAAGCAAGCCTGCGCCCACCTACAGCGTAGGGCGAGATGGTACGGTCGGCCCCAGCCATCTCGAGCTTCGCAGCTGACTCGTCCGAAGAGGTGCGGGCGACGATGTGTAGGCTCGGGTTCATCTTGCGAGCGGAGAGGGTGACGAAGACGTTGTCGGCGTCGGAGTTCACGGCGGCGACGAGGCCTTTTGCGCGGCGGATGCTGGTCTGTTCGAGCACATCGTCGTTGGACGCTTCGCCGAGTACGACAAGGTAGCCCTCCGCTAGGCACTCATCGACCTTTTGGGGGTCATTGTCTATTACCACGAAGGGAACACCGTCGAGGGTAAACTCACGGGCGACCTGGCGGCCAACCCGGCCGAAGCCACAGAGTATGTAGTGTCCGTTCAACTTGTTGATCTTGGCCCTCATCCTCCTCCTTTCGAAGTAACCCCCAACTGCCCCTTCCACCGCGAGCTCCACGGAGGAGACCGCTGCGTAGAACAGAGTGCCAACCCCCGTTATCAAGAGGGCCATAGTCCATAGCTGCCCAGTCGTATCGAGCTCATGGACCTCCCTGTAACCAACCGTAGTTAGGGTGATCACGGTCATATACAAGGCGTCCATGAAGCTCCAGCCCTCGAACAAAATGTACCCAAGCACCCCCATAGCGGTGATGACACCCAGGGCCAAAAAAGCGCTCCAAATCCGCCGTAGGGTTACCCGCGGTTCGTACGTCTCCGAGAAAGCGAACCGTTTGTCAGTACTCGCGCGCCTGTTCTCCACCATACAGCAGCATTATAGGCAAACTTATTTTGGTTCGACGCCGGAAAATTGCCCTGGATAACCGTGTGCCAGAGCTAGAAAAGTCGCGCGTTGATCAGGGGTTCCGAGTACGCCCACCGCGTCGCTAGCCGCAAACACTGCCTCCGGTCCGGGGTTCGCGATAACCCTCTCCCCGCGTACGATCGCCACGACCGAGGCTCCCGTCTTGCTTCGTACCTGCAGATTTCCGATGTTCTGCCCGATCAGCGGGCTCTCCTCGGCCAGGGTTATCCAGCCGGTCTCGATCATCTGCGAAGCTCGCCGTAACATGTAGAGACGCTCGTTGCCGCCAGTGTCGCGGGTTATAGGAGCATATAGCTCGCGGCGTACCTGGTCGCTGAAGCGCTGGATCTCCCCCGCACCGATACCCAGGTGAGAGAGGGCTTGACGACCGAGCTCCAACCCCGCCTCGAACTCCGGCTGCACAGCCTCGTACACCCCAAGCCGTCTCAACTCCTCAAGCTGTTCTACGCTCGTCGAGCGGGCCACGACGTGGACCTCGGGGTTGATCCTCCGAACACGCTCGACCACGAGCTGCATGCCCACCGGGTCCGGCACCGTAACGATTATCAGCCGCGCCGTCCCGGCCCTCGCCGCTTCGAGAACCGGCTCCGCCGCCGCGTCGCCATAGACGGTGGGGAACCCCAAGCCCCGCGCTGCGTCCATGCGCTCTGGGTTGATATCTACAACGACGAACGCCTGACCAAGCCTGTGCAGTAGCTGCGCCACGAAGGTTCCGACCTGGTCATGTCCCAGGATAACTACGTGGTCCCGCAGGCCCGCGTCCGGCAGGTTGAAGGTTCTCATGAGTTCCCTCGGAAATTTTTCGCGCCAACGGCCGTAAAGAACAGGCGCTAAGCGGGTAGCGAACGGGGTAAGCGCCATCGTGAGGACCGCGGTTGTTAGAGCGAGGGAGTAGGTCTCTTGCGAGATCGCGCCTGCGTCTATCCCAACCCGCGCTATCACGAAAGAAAATTCCCCGACCTGAAAGAGCGCGAGACCCGCTGCGAAAGGCACTATATTACCGTACCCGAAGGATCTCGCGAGCCCGCCGAAGATAAAGCCCTTAACGACAAAGACGAGCAGAACGATCAGCACAATGGTCCCAGCCCTCTCCCACAGGAACGCCGGGTCTATGAGCATGCCGACCGAGACAAAGAAAAGCATGGCAAAAATATCCCGCAAGGGTGTGACGTCAGCTAGGGCCTGGTAGCTGTAGTCGGACTGGCTCAAAACCATCCCGGCGACGAAAGCTCCGAAGGCGAATGATAACCCGAAGAGGTAGGTACCGTACCCTATACCGAGCCCGGTGGCCACTACGGAGATCAGGAACAGCTCGCGCGAGCCTAAGTCCACGATCTTCGACATCAGCCATGGCAAGACCCGCGTACCGAACAGGGCCATCGCGGCGAGGAAAACTACAGCTTGCAGGGCCGCTATACCGAGTTGTGAGAACCCCTCTCCGACGTTCCCCAACTCGGGCAGCAAGATCATCAGGGGGATGACGGCGATGTCTTGCACGATGAGCATCCCGATGACCACGCGGCTGGCTAAAGTGTTCAGCACCCCCTGCTCCGCGAGGGTCTTGAGAACCACCGCCGTGCTCGAGATGGAGAGCAGGGCTCCGAACCAGATAGCCTCTAAAGTACTCAACCCGACAAATCGTCCGACACCATAGCCGAAGGCGATCGTAAGGGCCATCTGAACGGGGGTGCCGAGGAGCGCGATACGCCGGACCGGCGCGAGTTCGCCGAGAGGAAAGTGCAGACCGACCGTAAAGAGCAGGAGCGCCACCCCAATCTCGGCGAGCAGCTCGATCTCCTCGATCTCCCCGACCGTGGGCCCCCCGGTGTTTGGACCAACCAGAACGCCGGCGAGGATGTAGCCCAGTATCAGCGGCAACCCGAGCCGTTGGGCGACAACCCCCCCCCAAGAAGGCGGCTATCAGGATAAGCGCTATATCACCGGCGACTCCCACACTACCTTTCTACACCGCCAGCTCCACTGGGTCACACAATATTTGAGAAAATACTAAAGAACCACGATCTCGGCCCGCACCTTGTCGTCCTTTACAAATAGCAGAGCACAGGTGTGATCCGGCTGACGACGCTTATCAGTTGGG
Source organism: Rubrobacteraceae bacterium (assembly GCA_035296885.1). Lineage (GTDB taxonomy): Bacteria > Actinomycetota > Rubrobacteria > Rubrobacterales > Rubrobacteraceae > Rubrobacter_F. The sequence continues at coordinate 1,062 of DATHAB010000128.1, read as the reverse complement.
CTACCGGGGTTGAGGAGCAAGAAGCCATCCTCATCTTCGAGAAAGGGTATATGCGAGTGCCCAAAGACGACCACGCGGGCCTCGGGAAAGCGTTTCTTGAGGCGCCTACGACGGCCTTCCTTGCGGCCAGAGTCATGGATCATGGCTATCCTCGCGCCACCGAAGTCGAACTCCAGCGTCTCAGGCAGCTCTACCTCGGGAGGATCGACGTTGCCCTTAACCGCACGGACAGAGGCGTAGAGAGCGAGCTCCTCGAGTAGTGACGGAGAGATCAAATCCCCAGCGTGCAGGATGAGGCCGGCGCGCTTGAGGTAGGGGACCAGCTTTTCCGGCAGGGCTTTGGCCCGACGAGGAATGTGGGTATCGGCGAGAACAATAACTAAAGAGTTCAACTACCGCTCCAGAACTGCTCGGAGATCTCACATAAGAGACTGCCTCGTCGGGTAGCAGCTATCCGTCGGGCGGCGAGCTCGGCGTACTCCTCCTCTAGCTCGGCACCGACGAAGGCGCGGTTTCGCTCCTTGAGGGCAACAGCGGTGGTGTCGGAGCCAGCGAAGGGATCGAAGACGAGTCCTCCTCCCTCTTTCGTGCAAGCAAGTAGAGCGAGGCGAACGAGACGCAGGGACTTCTGGGTTGAGTGGTAGGCTTGAAGCTTCTCGTGTTTTGGGACGGTTGGGATGTGCCAGACGGAGGAGACCTGAGTATTGGGATTCGGGTTGTCGATGAGGTCGTAGTTAAAGGCGTGCCGGGAGGAGCGGCTCTTGGAAGTCCTGATAAAGCTCTCGTGGGCGTGGGCGCATGCATGACGGGACAATCTCCACCCTGTCCTTGCGGGGCGTGCTGCGAGCCGACACGCCCGCATTATATGAGGTCGTGGTAGCATGACGCACGGGAGTATAACGTGGTGGGATAAGAAGCGGCGGGAGGAAGTATCTTCGCAATCCGAAGAAAACAGAATTGAGGGTTTCGCGCTACCGACAAAACGCACAGCAGATGTCGCGGTCTTGTGTGGCATAGCCAAGGGTAAAGCGGAACAAGGAAGGAAAGTATCGTTTGCGAGCA
>DATHAB010000127.1:0-10450 GCA_035296885.1 Rubrobacteraceae bacterium | reverse complement strand
TCGCCGTCTTCGATGCCCAGTGGATGATGTGCTCCAAAGCCTGGGCGGGGCAGCGGGCGTTCACGCAGCGGGTTACAGCCTCGCCCTCGGGGCGTGAGACGGGCTCGACGCAGACCGGGCAACGTTCCGGCATGGCGAAGGGGTACTCTTCGCCGGTGCGCTGTTCGGGGATAGGCCTTACGACCTGTGGTATCACGTCTCCTGCCCGCTCGATCACTACCACGTCGCCTACCAAAATACCCTTCTCTTTTATGTAGTTCTCGTTGTGGAGGGTCGCACGCGAGATAGTCACGCCGCCGACGTTGACGGGGGTGAGCATTGCCTGCGGCGTCACAGCCCCTGTGCGACCGACGTTCACGACGATCTCCTCGAGTCTGCTGCGGCCCGCGAGTGGCTCGAACTTGTACGCTATAGCCCAACGTGGGGCCTTCGCCACCGACCCCAGAGAAAGCTGCTGTTCTTGAGAATCTACCTTCACGACTACCCCGTCGATCTGGTACCCGACCGACCCTCGGGCCTTTGCCCAGTAAGTACACTCCTCGACGACCGACTCTATGCTCTCATGAACCTTGTAAGGGTTGACCCGCAGGCTGTAGCTTTTCAAGGCGGCTAAAGCCGCTGAGTGGCTTTCGTAGACCTCGCCACCTTCCCCGATTCCATAACAGAAGATGGTTAAAGGACGGGTGGCGGTGATCCTGGGGTCCAGTTGCCGGATGGAGCCCGCGGCCAGATTGCGTGGGTTGGCGAACGTGCTCTTTCCTTGCGCCTCCTGCCGCTTGTTGAAGTCCTCGAACTTGTCCAGGGGAATGTATATCTCACCCCGTGCCTCCAGCACCTCGGGAAATTTGCCCGAGAGCCTCTCTGGGATGGACCGTACGGTCCTCAAGTTCATCGTAACGTCCTCGCCAACGGTACCGTCGCCTCGCGTGGCTCCTCGCACGAAAAGACCCCCTTCATAGCGTAAGGAGACTGCGAGGCCGTCTACCTTCAGTTCGGTTACGTAGTGGATTCGGGTCTCCTCGTCTTCGCCCAGTAGACGGCGGACGCGGGCGTCCCACTCGCCGAGGTCTTCGAGCGTGCGGGCGTTCTGGAGCGAGAGCATGGGCACGGCGTGGCGTACTTGCTCGAATTCTTCGAGAGGCTCGGCGCCTACCCTTTGCGTCGGGGAGTCGGGGGTGATTAGCTCGGGGTTTTCGGCTTCTAGGTTTTCGAGCTCGTTGTAGAGGGCGTCATACTCGGCGTCGGAGATCTCCGGGGTGTCCTCCACGTAGTATCGGCGGTTGTGGTATCGGATCTGCTCCCTAAGCTCCTCGATCCTGTCCCGAATGTCCAAGGTTTCGGCCACTAAAACGATTATACGCGCCCCTTGAGACCCTCTAAAGGGAGACTTAAAGGGAGACTTTTCGGTAGAGGGCTGCCATCGTATACGCTCGTCGCCTGCGTAAAAAGGTGGATGGAGAGAGGGCGGCGTCCGCCGTACGCTCGACAACTTGCGCGCTGCGGATCTCGTCGCCTCGCCTAGAACCGCAAACTCCGACCGCCCGTGGATTCGCCCGATCTAAACGGCAGCGTGAAGAGGCCGTAACCGGGTTCTACAAGCCTTTGGCAATCTCTCAGCCGGGTTCCCCGTAATGCGCGCGTAGCGCCCGATCGAACTCGCCGGAAGGGTCTTCCAGGGCGGGCGCAGATTCTATGGTTTCTCTATCGTACGGTACTCGGACGCGTCCATTCTCGGCGTCCACCTCGATCCTGTCGGCCGGGATCGCGCGCCCTTTCGCTACTATGTACTTGAAAACGCCGCTTACCGCGTCGTAGACGGTCTCCTCGATCCTACCAACCTCCTCGTATGAGGTGTCCTGGAGCTTATAGCCCTCCATAGCCGTGTACGGGTTTTGGTCACTCGCACCCTCCGCGTCTTCTACGCCGACGTCTTCTTCTCTGAACGGGTTCTCTCCGAATAGATTTTCCACGAACGGGACCTCCAGGTGGCGGGAGCCTTCTTGCGTGCGTATGATAGCCGGACGTGAACGGTAGAACCAGCCGAGGAAGAAACGTCCGAATCTTAAGGAGGCTTGCGCTCCTCTATCTCGGGCTCCTGCTTGCGGCGCTCTGGCTCGTGCACGGCGAGTCGTACGGGCCAGCCGTCTCGTACGTAGCGCTCTACCTTACCGTTTCTGTGCTGGTCATTGCAGCGGCGGCACTTCTCTTGCTCCCCGCGCGCGTTTTTAGCGAGGGATTCTGCGCAGCTTTCTACGTCTCTTACGCAATCTTTTTAGCGGCGGCGGCGTTCTTTACTGGTGGCGTCTCTAGCGAGTTGTTCGTGCTTTTCTTCCCGCTTCTTTTCGCCTCTGCGCTGCACGGATCGTGGCGGATGGGCCTCCTCTCTCAGGGAGCGGCGCTGGTCAGCTACGCTTTGGCCGTGCTTCCTGGCGCCCTAGAAGGTGTCGAGGGTGCAAACGGACCGGGCTTGATCTTCTTCAGGCTCGTAGCTTTTGTGTTCATGAGTGTTTTCGCGCTCGTAGTGGGGGGCAGGGGCATCACGGGCGGTGAGGAGGATTACGCGCTCGATGAGGACGGTTCGATGCTTTTGGAGAGGGTCTCGGGCGAGATCGAGGCGCGGCGGGGGGCGCAGGTCGGGGCTATCCTCGTGGACCCGGGGCGCCAGGTTGAGGACGTGGACCTACTCATGGAGCGGGTGAGGGTCAGGATTGGGGAGCCTATCTTACTAGGCGAGGGTGCGGTCTTCGGGTTGGTCTTGACCGGGGCCGACGATCGGACGGTCGAGAGCGCAGCCCGGCGCGCTCTCGTAGCAGCGAGCTCTTTAGGGGCCGAAGAGATGCGAGCGGGGGCGGCGATCTACCCACGCGATGCCCGCTCGCCGGAGGACCTTCTAATCGCCGCGGGGAAAGCGCTAGAGGCTGCCTTCGAGATCGAGGGGACCGGCGCTATCGTCCTCGCCGGACGCGACATGCCCCCCGGCTTGGAGTCTTCTTTCCGGGCAGCCCGTTAAGGTAGTTGCCGGAGCTCTTAAGGGTCGGTGGTATAATCTGGCGCGAAGTAGTTAGAGACGAGTCTAAGGACTTTGTGGGGGTAGCGGCGCGTATGGGCAGGTTCACGAGGACGATCCGGGGATTTTTCGGCCGGTTCCTCACCGATGTCGAGCAGCGCAACCCGGAGATCCTCCTCGAAAACGCCGTCCAGGATGAGCTTGAAAACCTCAAGAAGCTGCAGGTGGCGGCGGCGCGGACGATGGCCTACGAGAAGATGCTCGCGAGCGACGCCGCCGAGAAGCAAAAGACGATCACCGCTAAGGAGCGCCAGGCGCGGGAGCTCGCGGTTCGCGGCCAGCGGGAGGCGGCTATACAGGTTGTCCAGCAGAAGCAGGAGGCGCAATCTAGCCTCTCCGAGATCGAAGTGCGTATCGATGAGGCCCGGCGCAACTCCGAGGAGGTGGCGCGGGCGTTCAGGGAGCAGGAGCGGCGCTACAACGACCTCGTGCGCCAACGTACGGCTCTCCTGGAGGAACACCAGCGCTCGAAGGCCCTGCGCACGGCTAACGAAGCACGCTCCAACATCTCCTTAACGGATTCCTCTCGCGACCTCGAGAAGGCGCGACAGGCTATAAGGCAGGCCTCATTCGAGGCTCAGGCCGTCGGCGAGCTGGGCACGAGCGAGACGGAGCGTCAGATCACCGCCGTCGAGGCGGACGTCAAGCGCCTGTATGCCGAGCGCGAGCTGGAGACGATGGAGCACCAGATGGGGCTGAGGCCTGTAGCCTCCCTTGAGGCGGGCGAGGATGATGGCGCGTCAGAACGGGCGTCGAGCGAGCAGCCGTGGGGCGGTCGTCCTCGCGAGGATGATCGCGGAGGGACGTAGTAGGTTTTATGGCTAGGACACGCGGAGGGTTACCCTATCACCTGCTCCGGCTTGCACCCTTCGGTTCGATGGCCGGCCTCGGGACGCTGACAGCGTTGGGAGGGGAGTACTTTCTCGCGGTGCTGTTCGGACTCGGCGCGACCTTTGCGGGGCGACGGCTCTTAGATCGACGGGGGAACGCCCGCAAGGAGCTCAAGCGTCGGGCGCGGACGAACGCTGCGGAGCTACACCGGGTAGCGCGCGCCGACGGGATCGCCGCCCCCCAGATGAGGCGGCTTGCGGGGCTCCAGGAGGGGCTTTTGGAGAGTTGGGAGCTCTTGCCCGAAGAGTACGGACCGCTCCTTTTGGAGGACCTCTACACAGTCGTGGACGAGGTCGGGGCGGCTGCCCTGCTGGCCCGTCGCCGCTCGGCCTTGAGGCGCCATCTGGAGAGCGTAGACTTGAGGGATATTGTAGGGCGCATCCAGAATCTCGAGCGCGAGCTTGCGGAGCTCGACAAAGATTCGGCTTTACGGACGTCGTTCGAGGCGGCGCTTGAGGGGCGTCGTGGAGAGCTCGATATCTACAACGAGATACCGCGGGCGATAGGCATGATCAACGCCCAGCTCGAGGGCATCGAGAGCCTGCTCGGCAACCTGCGCGGCGAGCTTCTGGCCCTCGACGCGAGCCCTACCACTATTTCTACGGAATCGAGGCTTGCAGAGTTAAAGCAGCGGGTTGCCTACTTCCGGCGGAGCCTCGATGAGGTGAAGAGGAGCGTGAACCATCTACCGGACGGCTCGTCCGGCAGCGATACGGAGGCCCTAACCCAAAGGATGCCGGCGCGATGAGCTGGAGGAGGAAGGGGTTCTTCGCGAGGATATTCGGGGGAGGAGATATGGGCGAGGGAGAGACCATGATCTACTCGCCCGAGGAGATCGGGACGAGAAGGCCCAAAGAAGAAAAGCCCAAAGAAGAAAAGCCCAAAGAAGAGGAGCCACAGGGCTTTACCGTCGAGCGGGCGGCTAGGATCATCGACGACCTACCCCCCGAGGTTCCTCGGGAGAGCGTAGCCGACATCGTGCGCAGGACGCTCGCGGCGGCCGACATCAAGGTCGAAGATCTTGAACGGTCCACCCGGGCACGCGAGGCCAAGCTCGAGTCCGAGATAGACCTCTCCCGGAGCCGGCAAAAGGAGCTTAGGGAGAAGACCGAAGAGGCGGTGCGCTCCCTTGAGGCTGCTATAAGAAAGTCTAAAGAGGCCCGCGACTCCGGGGTCGACGAGGAGGAAGAGAACATCTCTCGCGCTTCAGAGAGCTTGAAAGAGGTAAGGCGGGTACGCGCCTTCTTCGGCTTCCCCGGTACTGAAGTAGAGGAGATCGCCGAACCGGCGCCAGATCCGGAGGGTGATGAGACGCAGAGGTTCGAGCCCTTCGATACCTCGGACAGAACGCAAGTGACGGGGCACCCCAGCCCCCTCGCGGATCTCGACAGCGGTGCTCCTCAAAATCCTTACGACCCGACCAGCGGGCGGTGAGTATCCCGCGTCGCCTGGGCCGTCTCGCCCGGGGTTTGACCTCAAACCTGAACGATGAGCGCCTTAAAGAGACTGTCCGTGTTGGCCGCGAGCGCAGCGAGACCCTGAAAGGTGCCTTTGAAGCTGCCTGGAGAGGCGCCACCGAAGAGTGGCGCGCTGCCCGCGTCTCCGCCGAAGAACGGGCCTGTGGGACTCGCACCTACGGGTGGCGCTACTCCTCGCCGCGCTATACGCCTAAGAAGTTTCCGCTGGATGTGATCACCGCCTACCACCGGCTCGGTTTGGGCGCCGGCAGCCCCCTGGAAGAGGTCCGCAAAAGGCGCCGGGAGCTCGTCAAACGCCATCACCCGGACCGGTTTGTTGACCCCGAGCACAGAGAGTGCGCCGAGAAGCAGACCGCGGAGATCAACGCCGCACACGACACGGTCGAACATTACCTGGTGTGCAGTTGAGCCATTATGATTGGCGGTTAAGAGACTAGCTCTCCGTGAACGATGAGACGGTTCTCGAAGGTGGAGATGTGAGTGCAGCTCTGCGAGGAGATGACGGTCTTGTTTGGGACAGGGTAGGTGACCCAGAAGTCTTCGGGCCGGACGCTCAGGATGTCGTAGACCTCAAAAGAGTACTCTTTTTGCTTTTTGTCTTTGGCTACGATCTCGTCCCCGGCTTTAGCTGGTCGAGTTGGTAAAAGACGTAGGGTGGCTTGGTCTAGAGGAAGCCGAGGGCATGGTCGACGATCACGGTGTTCGAACCTTCTTTTCAAGGTGCGCCGGTGTCTTTGAGGTGGATAATGCCTTCTCGGTCTAGCCCAACCTTACTGTCGGCCGATGGTATCGGGACGTCCTCCAACCCGAGCTTTGATGGTACCGAGATCGTAATCGTCCCGCTACCGATTTCTCCCTTCTGAGCGCTTACCTGACGTGCAGAGTCCGGGCGCTCGCCCCTGGGGTTCTCGCAGAGGAGCTTCCGGGCATTCTTCACCTCCACCGGACGCAACTCTACTGAAGCCGTCTCCAGCTGTGGGTAGGTCGGGAGCTAGGCCAGCACCAACAGCGCCAGAAAGGTCAAAAGCACCGAAAGTTTGAGGCTCTTGACCATCGCCCGAGATTCTATGCGCCGCTTCGGATAAACGGTAGCTAAAGGTGTGACTAGGCATAAGAGAGGTAGGGTTTGCAGCGACGGTTCAGGAGGATTATGTACCTGCAAGCGCTTTAACACTACCGAAGTACTGATACAAGACCTGTATTAGATACCTCTTGAGCGCCTTTTGGCTTCCCGTGTGGGTAGAATAAGCGCATGGAGATCTCGGCTCTTATAGACGAGTTCGTTGTACACCTCGCTGACGACCCGAATACCTCCCCCCGCACGGCGGAATTCTACGAGGCTGACCTCAAGGAGTTCGCCCGCTTTCTCGCGGAGAAGAACGTCACGCGGGTCGAGGAGGTCGGCATCGGTGGGGTGATGGATTTCCGCAACATTCTCTTAGAGGGCAAGCGCAAACGTTTTACCGTCTACCGGAAAGATGCGGCGATTCGGCGCTTTCTCGACTGGATCCGCACCTCGACAGAGGCGGGGCTGGACCTCGACCCCATAGAGCCTATGCATCAGCCCCTGGATCAGCAGATAACGTTTCTCGAAGACGAAGAGGCCGAGCAACTCCTCTCCTTCCCTCAGGGTGCCCTCGACTCCTTACGTGACGCCGCCATGATCCGGCTCATGCTCGACACCGGTGTGACGGTCAGCGAGATTCGGGGCCTACTAAAGAGCGACCTAGACCTCGACGCCGCCCAGGTACAGCTTGGCGGCCCCGGCTCCCACCTCGCCCCTCGCGCCCGCCTCCTCTCTAAAGAGACTGTGAAGACCTTGCGGCGCTACCTCGAGCGGCGCAAAGACGAGACCCCGGAGCTCATAATAGGAAGGGCCGCCCGGCCGGTGACGACCTCCAAGTCCCTCCAGAACGCCCTCTGGAAGCGGTGCGACCAGGTCGGCCTTCCTCGCATCTCTCCTATGGTCTTGCGCCACACCTTCGCTATAAGATTCTTGAGGCACGGCGCCACCCTCAATGAGCTAAAAGCTGCTTTGGGCGTACGTGATACGACAAACATCGGGGTATACAAGAAGTTCGTCTAGGTTCGCTCGGGTACGTACTTCATCGTAAAGACGTAGCCAAACAAGGCCAAGGTTCGCGAGAAACCGTAAAAATCCGCCCCTTTGCACAAGCTTTTAGATGATTGGTACGAACTTTGGGTGCTATCAGTACCGCGCTAACGCGCAGTACCGGATTTACAAACTTTCCCCAGCTTGGATTCCACGCCCTGCTGACCGACGGCGCGAGAGAGGTGCGCTTCGAGTGGGTGGCGGCGGGTTAGAAGGAGGGGATATAAGACAGGTTCGAGCCTGCAGCGGTGATGCAGGAAATACTCGCGGAAGCCCAAGAAGGTGGTAATCGCTTTATAAGGCTTTGACTAAAGATCGTGGTGTCCCCGATTCGAGTGGGCCAGCAGCGACCTGAAGCAGCTCATCCCGCACTGTTCTCCAGCCACAGTTGATGAAACCCTGGCAATCCGGGAACCTAGTCCACAGGAGAAGCCAAGACTAGGATGTACCTTTCTCCAAGTTGGTGAAGCTTGCTACAACCGCAAGCACAACTGTTCGAGTCGAGTAGAATCGCCCGAGAGATACTAGCAGGAAGGAGGCGCGGCGCGGGCCGCTTTTTCAAACTCTTGAGCCGGCGCCACGAGCCACACCAGCAGCATTAAGGGAAGGCTCACCAGGCTATTGTTACCGTTGGTATTTATGAAGTCGTGGCGAGTGATGCCCTTGGGATCCACGTGATGCTCACGAAAGCCACTAATGAAGCCGGGTCCGATGATCGGCATCTCGGAAGATCCAAAATTGTCCGCCAGGAAGTGCACCAACCCGGAGATTAAGTCCGCCGCCAGGTACGCCAGGACCGCGACGACCGGCAGGAGCCACAGGTAGCCGAAGGTCACCATCCCCTGGTAGACCTCCGCTCCCATAAGTAGCGCGAGCATGAAGAAGGACACTATGCCGAGGATCTCCAGGACGTAATGTCCTCTGCTGGTATCTGCAATTAGCTGGCTTTCCGTAACCTAATGTTGTTGGTTCATGAATACCTCCTTCTCAAGGAAGATACGGACAAAAAGGGTTCCTGGAACTCTTGTTCACTCACGGCGTCTCCTCTCTCTAAAGCCCGCTTATCCTATAGGAGGAATAAGCCCGGAGTAGACGGTAGGTTAGGGTCGGCCACCAGCCCCTGTATGTTGCCTAAGCCACTGAATATACGCGTGTTGCATCTGCGCCCAGGCTTCTATGCCCATAACCATCGGCTCGCCCGCCGGTCCCAACGACCGCCAAAAAGCTTTGCTTGGTCGGCGAAGGTGTTCACCATCTGCTCGTAGCCGTCTATCCCTTGGGATATCTCATGACCCCATGGTCCCTGCACCCGCTCTCCTCTCCCCGGCGTAGATGTAGACAGAGAAGTACATTACCGCCGAGTGGCTATCCTAAACAGAAAGGGCCGGAGCCCCGATAAGGACCCCGGCCAACTTCTAGGATAAGGGGCCACCACCTCTTGGCTGGTGGTGGCCCCTAGGTCTTATGCGCCCGGGGTCAGGTTCTATGATGTCTACCACCTCCTCACCGCAAGTAGACGAATCCCACGCACCCGCACAGCGGACCGGGGCTATGGGCAACAAAGAAGGGCTCGGGGGAGATAAAAAGTACGCGCCTGGTCCCGAGCCCGTGCGCAAAAGAACACAGTAACATTTGTACCAATCTTCCTACGCCCTTAAACCAGCTGGGAGCCTGCACCTGGCCGTTAGAAGGTAACCTCGTGGCTGTGTTGTGCGCCCTAGCCCTACCTTGTGGCAACAAGAAGAGTCGGAGCCCTATTCGATAGACCCAGCCAGTTTCTCAACGTCGAATTCCGATTCGAGCCATTCGTTTATCTCGGCCAGGTACGCATCTGCGCTCTTCCGCTTGACTCCTACACAGCTCAGCTTCACCCGCGTATTGCCCGCGCCGTCCGGGTAAGCTTCGAGCTTGATAAACGGTGGCTCCACCACCGCCCGATACGCGTAGTAGACGGCGGCTACCACGAGCCACACGCCAAAGGTAGCGACAACGAGCGCGAGGCCGATAACGAGCCCGACAACGGTAAAGGCGCTCTTCAGTTCTGTGTACGCGTATACCGTCGGCGTGCTAGTAAAAAAGATGGGAGCCTTTGTCTGGCTAACCCACACGCGGTCGTCGAGCCACACTCGCAACCGGTCACGCACGTGCTCCGCGTCTTGACCACGAATGTCGAATCTTGCTTCCTCGAACCAGTTCAATCTCTCGAACAAGTTCAATCTCTGATATCACCCCTCTCTAGGGAGTCCCCAGCAAGAAAATTCCGAGCCCTTGCGCCATGATAGCGCAATGTTTGTACCAACCTACCTACACCCTTAAACCAGCCTAGCGTGATCGCCTGTGCACACACGCCGCCCTACACTACGCGTAAGGGATTCTAAAGAGAGAGGAAGGAGCAACCAATGGCCGAGCACGGAGATGAACCACTTATTGACGACCTTAAGACCGTATTGGACGCCTACGAGGAAGCCCGTAAGGGGTGGCGAGAGGTTGCTATACTGCTAAAACAGGAACGTGTAATGAGTGAGCTAGAGGACATGACACTAGATCCCAACGACGAACGTCAGCTGTACCAGTTTGCCCGAAACTGGGCTGATATAACCTATATCGGTGGAGAGGTGCCAGAACACATTTTTGCCCAGGTAGCCCGAGACTACATGCTAACAGTTGATAGGTTGCCCAACCTCCTCGATAACCTAAGCCAGCATCTTAAGGAGATCTCCGGAGGTCCCCACGAGGGAAGCTAGGAGACGCAGCAAAATAGAAGGGCTCGGGTGGTAACAGAAAACCTAACCGATAGATTTTTGACATTCTCCGAACCCTTGCACGAGAGGTGCAGTAATATATGTATCAATCTACCTACGCCCTTAAACCGGCCGAGGGGACCTAACCACTTCGCCGCTT
>DATHAB010000126.1:0-16351 GCA_035296885.1 Rubrobacteraceae bacterium | reverse complement strand
CCCCTCGAACCCCTCCGTCGTGTGGTCAGCCCACACACCCCACACTTACCTCGCGGGCGTGCCCCACCGCCTCGGTAAACGCCTCACGCAGATCATGGAACAGCCCCTTCGTAACAGGTTGGGTAGGCGAATACCCCTTCGAAGGCCCTGTGGTTCAGGCTCCTTCGTATCCTGTCGGCGTTCAGGAAGATCTCTGAAGCACCGCCTGTAGCCGTGAGCTTCGAAAGGTCTGCGTAATCGGGGTCTCTTGACCAACCTCGTCGCCGTGCCGCTTTTGGCCCGATACTCACTCTAAGACTCCTGGGGAGCGCTCGTCGGCCACCTCGTTGTACCGCTAGCCTATCTCATCAACGCCTGTAACGGCTTCCTCGTTACCGTCCTCGGGTGGATGCTGAGGCTGCTTCGGTCCTCCCATTTGCCGCTGGCGAGACGCCGGGGGCGACACTATTACTCGTTAGAGCTCTTCTGCCTGGGCTGCTTTGGGCGGCGCTCTGGATCACACTCGAGGCCGTGCTTTAAGATTAGAATGCACTTATGGCTGTCTACTTGCTGTTAGGAGACGACGAGGAACGAAAGGCCCGTAGCGTAGACAAGCTGCGCGAGGGCCGGTCTGCCGACGCCTATGACGCCGCGGAGTCAGATCCGGAAGTTGTGGTCTCCGCCTGCAACTCTTACTCGCTCTTCGGTGAGGGAGTCTTCGTGGTTATCCGGGATCTAGACGCCTGGAACGCCGTTCAGAAATCGAAGATAGTGGACTACCTGAAAGACCCTGCCCCAGACACTGACCTCGTGCTGCTCGGCAGGAAGCTCGGCGCCCGCGAGAAGCTCCTCGCAGCGGTACAGAACGTAGGCGAGGTTCACAAGTTCGAGCAACCTACCGGCAAGGCCCTCGTTAAATGGACCGTAGACTACGCGAAAGCGCAGGGCCTCGCAATGCCGGACGACGTGGCCGAGGAGCTGGTGGCACGCTGCTCAAACGGCAAGATGAGGGTTTCGAGGGAGATCGAGAAGCTTGCGCTCTACGCTGGCGAGACGGCGACGCTGGAGGACGTAGAGGCGCTGTGTCCGCCAGACTTGCAGTCGAACATCTTCGCATTCGTGGACGCTCTGGCCGCGGGGGATCGGGGCAGGGCGTTAGAGTTGCTCCAAACTCTCGTCGGAACCGGCGAGCCCCCCTTACGTATCGTGTACATGATACAACGCCAGTTCCGCCTCCTCGCTCGCGCCCGTACGCTTTTCGCGAACGGTGCTTCACGCTCCGAGGTGGCTGGCACGCTCAAGATCCCGCCTTTCGTCGCCCGCAGGCTCGAAGGGCAGGGTCGAAGCTTAAGCGAAGATGAGCTCGAGACAGCTTTCGCCCTCGCGCTCGACCTCGAAAGTGGCCTCAAGGGTGGTAGCGACCTCACGGATGATCTACAGGTCGAACTTGCCGTGCTGAAGCTCTCCCGCTAGTCTTAGTGCAACCCGCAGTTCGACAGTAGCTGGTTTCCTCCGCGTTAGAATTCGTAGGGTACTCGCCTCGTCTCGGTTCTGTACTCTTGTGCTCGCAGCGCGTCCACGACTGGTCACAGCCGGTGGGAAGTCTCCCACATCGTAATTCACAGCGGAAAGATTGTGCTTCCCCGGCGACGCGGCACATCTCCTTGGTGGCGGCGACGTGAAAACCTCTCGAAAGCTGCTTGGAGTACGTGGACAAGGAGTGGGGGAGCATAGGGCCAAGTGAAAATCCCCATCGCTAAACCCAAGACTGAGGAGCTCGTCCTTGTGGTAACGCCCTTCCTCGGGGCTACGTTGGAAATTATAGAGGAAGCGTAGCATAGACGCTCTCCCGTCTCTTACTACTAATCGGGTTGGTGGTTCGATCTCGTCCCAGACATAGCGGTCTTGGTTGACCTCTACGCTAGTATTGTGGGTTCTCTACAGTTATGGATCTGGTCTGCGGTGACCCTGTAGAGCGGATCTCACGAGACTAAGATACACCCTTGGCGGCTCGCTTCTGCGTTAAAGCTCGCAGGACCACCTGCGCAGTCCAGTATCCTGCCGCCAAAGTCCTCGGAGACAAGAACGAACATTTCGACGTACCATACCTTCGAGCGTCCTCAGGGTACAACCTCCTCGAGCTTCACCGAGGAGGATACGAGATAGTAAACGAGATCAGCTCTCGCTTCTAGCGCTGACCAACGCTTTATCGAACCGGCTGGTCTTGCGGGCGGCCTTGTTTGGGTGGATGACGCCCTTTGTGGCCGCCTTATCGTGGGATCTCTGGGCCTCTTCGCGCAGGATGGCCGCCTTGTCCATCTCGCCGGCGTTAACGGCCTTAAAGAAGGCCTTGGAGAGGTTCTTTAGGCGAGTGTGGACGGCCTTGTTCTTCTTATGCCTTTGAAGACTCTGATTGTCGCGCTTAGAACGTGCGGGCACTCTTGGGGGCTCCTCTTATCTCATTAGCTCCAACCGAGAGAATGTAACATACGCTGAACAAGTAAGCAATCATGGTAAACTCTACCTGTGAGAAGCATCGAATGTACGCGCAACTTTTGCATTATCGCCCATATAGATCACGGTAAGAGTACCCTCGCCGATCGGCTCCTGGATATCACGGATGCTGTACCCGAGCGGGAGCGGATGAACCAGATCCTCGACACGATGGACCTCGAGCGCGAGCGTGGAATCACCATAAAGGCTCAAGCCGTACGCGTTGTCTACCATCGTGGTGATGGCGACTGGACGCTGAATCTTATAGATACGCCGGGGCATGTCGACTTTGCCTACGAGGTCTCGCGGGCTATAGCGGCGTGCGAGGGGGCACTTCTGGTTGTGGATGCGAGCCAGGGCATCCAGGCTCAGACGCTCGCGAACCTGTACCTGGCAATGGAGAACGATCTCGAGATTATACCCGTGCTTAATAAGATCGACTTACCTATCGCCGACGTGCCCGCGGTGGCCGAGGAGTTAGTTGAACTCTTAGGAGTAGACGAGGACGATATCTTAAAGATCTCTGCCAAGACCGGCGAGGGCATAATAGACGTGCTCGACGCTGTAGTGGACCGCATTCCCGCTCCCAAGACTACGCAAGAGGAGACACGTGGTCTCATCTTCGACTCCCACTACGACCCCTACCGGGGCGTCGTCTCTTTGGCCCGCCTTGTGGACGGCGAGCTGAAGAAGGGCGATGAGGTTAGGGCGATGGGGAGCGAGGAGCGGTTTGAGCTTTTAGAGGTCGGTTGTTACTCGCCCAAGCCCACGGCGCTGCCCTCGTTACGCCCCGGCGAGGTTGGTTACGTGATCGCCGGCCTCAAGGATATTGAGGCTTTGCGAGTCGGTGATACGGTGACGCGGGCGCAAAAGGCGGCGACGGAACCCCTGCCCGGCTACGCTAGGGCACTCCCGACGGTCTTCTCCGGGATATACCCGACGGAGGGGGACGATTTCGAGCGCCTCAGGGACGCGTTGGCGAAGCTGCAGCTTAACGACGCTTCGCTGTTCTTCGAGCCGGAGAACTCGCGAATGGGGTTCGGCTTCAGGTGCGGCTTTCTAGGGCTCCTACATATGGAGATTATTCAGGCGAGGTTAGAGAGGGAGTTTGGCCTCGACCTTATAGCCTCGTCGCCGAGCGTGAAGTACGAGGTCGTTGTAAACGGCGAGGTTTTAGAGATTACTAATCCTAGCGGTTTGCCGGATGTATTTGAGGAGGTCCGGGAGCCCATAGCGCGGGCAACGCTTATCTGCCCAAAGGACTATGTGGGTGCCGTTATGAGCCTCTGTCACGAGCGGCGTGGAATCTCTGTGGGGATGGAGTACATCTCGACGCGCCGGGTGCAGCTAACTTACGACTTGCCGCTCGCGGAGATTATCACTGACTTTTTCGATGCGCTAAAGAGCCGGACTAGAGGCTACGCTTCGTTTGACTATGACTTCAAAGGATATGAGGCTGCAGATTTAGTGAAAGTCGAGGTTCTGGTCTCAGGTGAGCTGGTGGACGCGCTCTCGATCATCGTTCACCGCGACAAGGCCTACACCCGGGGCCGGGCACTTACGGAGAGGCTCAAGGAGCTCATTCCGCGCCAGCAGTTCGAGGTGCCGGTGCAAGCGTCGGTTGGCAAGCGCGTTATCGCACGTGAGACTGTGCGGGCCTATCGTAAAGATGTAACGTCGAAATGTTACGGTGGGGACATCACCCGCAAGCGGAAGCTCTTGGAGCGCCAGAAGGCCGGCAAGCGGCGGATGAAGCAGGTTGGGAGCGTTGAGATCCCACAGGAAGCCTTCCTCGCAGCTTTGAGGAGCTGAGGAAGAGGCTAACACCAAAGAGCCAACAGCCTTCGTGATAAAATTCCTGGGGTGAAAATCTCTGCCAGACAGCACGAGATACTCGTTAATACCCTGGAGTTGTACATCCAGACGGGCGCACCGGTAGGCAGCAACGTCTTGGCAGATAAGGTTGACGCGAGCAGCTCTACTATTCGGGCGGAGCTTGCAGTTCTGGAGACCGAGGGGCTCCTTACCCATCCCCACACCTCCGCCGGACGTGTTCCGACCGATGCGGGCTATCGTTACTACGTCGATGCCCTGATGGCCGAGGAGCCGCGAGAGGAGGAAGGGGGGGCACCTTTCAGGACGCCGGAGGGCTACGGGAACGTGGACGAGCTGTTGCAGGAGGTCTCGGAGGGGATGAGCGAGGTGACGCGTCTCTTGGCGGTAGTCGCGGGGCCTTCGGCTCTAGAGGATACGGTGGCCCGAGTTGACCACCTGCCTTTGCGCGAAGGGACCCACCTTATAGCGGTCTCGACGGACAGTGGGCTCTCGTCTAGCACGACCATAACCCTGCCTTCCTATGTAGAGGACGAGGAGCTGCGAGAGATCCTCCACTCCCTCAATGCTTTCTTGGGTAACCGGGCTCCGGACACCCCCTCCATCGACGCCGCCCGCTGCTTCCTCGCCGACTACAACCCGCTTGCCGTCGGCGCTGTTTTGGAGGCCGTCGAGGTCTTGAGCCGAGCGACGGAGCGCGGCCTCTTTATCCGTGGCGCCTCGGCCCTCCTAGCCCGGCTGGACGACCTGGACTCCGCGAATCTCTCGGTGGTCGTAGAGATCTTCGAGCGGCGTCGCTGGCTGCTCAGGCTCGTCGGAGACGCCCTCGTCCACTCGGTCTCGAATCCCTCCGGAGTGGCAGTCTCTATCGGCGCTGAGTTGGGCTTCTACAATCTTAAAGAGACGAGCCTCGTCGCCGCAGCCTACAGACACCACCAGCGCCCTTACGGCGTCGTGACCCTTATCGGACCAAAAAGGATGGAGTACGACGCTGCCATCTCTACAGTTCGCTCGGCGGCTGAGACCTTGACCTACTGCCTCGATTCAAGGTTTTAGATTTTGGCGAGCAACAAGCGCGACTACTACGAGGTCTTGGGCCTCTCCCACGGAGCCTCGGAAACGGAGATAAAGAAGGCTTACCGCCAGCTCGCCCGCGAACACCACCCCGATGCAAACCCCGGCGACTCTGGGGCCGAGGACCGCTTCAAGGAGCTCACCGAAGCTTACGAGATCCTCTCCAACCCCGAGTCGCGCAGGGCCTACGACACCTACGGCCACCAAGTGCCTCGCGCAGGAGCAGCCTCGGGCGGCGACCCGTTCGGTGGCTTCCAGGATATCTTCGAGGCCTTCTTTGGCGACCGTTCTTTCGGCTCCTTTTTTGGAGGCGCTGGCACCCGCGCTCCGAGCCGCGGTAGCGATATCGAGGTTGAAGTACTAGTCTCGCTAAGACAAGCGGCGTTCGGAACAGAGCGTGAGGTTAAAGTGCAGACTATCTCGCAGTGCTCGGTGTGTGATGGAGCGGGGGGAACGGAGACGCGCGCTTGCAGCACCTGCGGGGGGGTAGGGGCCGTGAGAATGGTACGGGAAGGTTTGTTCGGGCAGATGGTGAGCACACAAACGTGCCAGGCGTGCTCGGGAAGTGGCAGGACTATCGTGGTCGAGTGCCAGAATTGCCGGGGAAGCGGCCGGGTTTCGAACACCGTGATGCGAGAGATCCAGGTGCCCCCCGGCATCGAGGACGGGATGAGGCTCCGGCTGCCGGGAGCGGGACATGCCGGTGAGAAGGGAGCGTCGCCGGGAGATCTATACGTGAGGGTGAAGGTTGAGGAGGATCCGGGGCTCATGCGGGACGGGGAGGACCTGATCTACCGGATGAGGATCAACTTCGTCGAGGCGGCTCTGGGGTCGGAGGCGGAGGTGCCGACGCTCGAGGGGACTGCTGATATACAAATAGAGCCCGGAACGCAACCTGGTAAGACGCTCACCTTGAGGGGTGAAGGGATGCCTCGGCTGAGGGGGCGGGGGCGCGGCGACCTTAAGGTGGTCGTGGACGTGATGGTGCCTACGCGCCTTACGGGCGAGCAGCGCGAGCTCTTGAGGCGTTTCGAGGCGGCCAGCGGTGAGGAGACGTACAACCACGGGGGGGCTTCGTTCTTCGACCGTCTCAGGGGCGTCTTCAGGTAGGGCGCTAGCTTTTGGCGATTACACGCGTCTTCTTCTCTTCTTGCCTTCTGCAAACTGGCGAGGTCCTGCGCCTTTCTGAGAAGGATAGCCATCACGTCTACAAGGTTCTGCGAGGGCGTATAGGGGACGAGATAGAGGCCGTGGACGGCGCGGGGAGGCTGTTTGTCACTGAACTCCTAAGAGGGAGTGAGGTACAGGTCCTCGAGGAGCGGCCTGTTGAGGGCGACAAGGGCACCGTCACCTTGTACCAGGCGGTACCGAAGGGGCGACATATGGACGTTGTTGTGGAGAAGGCGACCGAACTCGGGGTAGGGCGTATCGTGCCTCTCTCCGCGGAGCGGGGCGTAAGCAGGCTTGAGAAGGGGGAAGGCAAAGTGCGGCGCTGGCGCCGGGTCGCTGAGGCGGCTGCCCGGCAATCTCTAAGGCTTCGTGTGCCGGAGATAGGAGAGGTCATCTCCTTTTTGGAGGGGGCACGCGAGGCGGGCGAGATCGGGGTGCTCCTGCACAATGGGCCGGAACTACCACCTTTAGAGGATAGAGTGTCAAGCGCCACGGTAGGCTTTTTTGTGGGACCAGAAGGGGGCTGGAGCGAAAGTGAGCTAGCAGTAGCCGAGGAATCTGGGCTCTCGCTCGCGTCGCTCGGACCTTTTCGGCTGCGGAGCGAAACGGCTGGGATAGTGGCAGTGGCGCGGGCTTGCGCTGTTCTGGAGCGCACAATGGAACGTTGAGGGAAGCCGGTGAGCGAGAGCGACTGCGTGTTCTGTAAGATAGTGAGTGGGGAGATGGAGTCTGAGGTGGTGCATGACGAGGAGGGGGTGCTGGCCTTCTGGAACATAACCCCTAAGACGCCGGTGCACGTGCTCGTCGTGCCGAAGGAGCACGTCCCTTCGATGGAGGAGGTGGGGCGCCTTTCGGATGCTACGGTGAGGTGCATCTTCGAGGTAGCGCATGAGGCGGCAAAGAAGCTTGGGGTGACCGAGTCTGGCTACGTCGTGAGGATCAACAACGGTCCCCATGCGGGACAGGAGGTCTTCCATTTGCACGCGCCCGTAATGGGCGGCGAGAGAATGGAGATGTCATGAGCGTGCGGGACGCAATCGTGCGCGAAACAAAAGAGGCCATGAAGGAGCGAGACAAGCCCCGCGTGGAGGCCTTGAGGATGCTTAGCGCTGCGCTGAAGAATGCCGAGATCGATAAGGGTGCGTCTCTTACCGAAGAAGAGGAGATGGTCATACTCAGACGCCAGCTCAAGCAGCGCGAGGAGTCAGCGGAGGCGTTTCGCAAAGGCGGCCGCGAATACCAGGCCCAAGCGGAGATGAGGGAGGCCGAGATCGTACGCCATTACCTCCCTACCCCCCTCTCCGACGAAGAGCTCAAGGAGATAGTGGACGAGGCTATCCGGAAGACCGGGGCGTCGACCATGAAGGATATGGGCGTTGTGATGAACCAGGCAACGAAGCGTGCCGGGGACCGAGCGGACGGGAGGAGGCTAGCCACCTTGGTACGCGGGCGGTTGCAGAACTGAAGTTGTAGTAAAGGGCTAAGGAGGGAAAACGAACATCACGTCTAACAGTCGAGTAGAGGCCAAGCTGGTGGTGCCGCCGGGGCGCATGCTGGAGGTCTTTGGAGACCGGGATGCGGTATTGCGGCGGGTTGAGGATCTCGTCGAGTGCGAGGTGATCGTTCATGGCAACGAGATTGTCTTGCGCGGGGATGGTACGGAGGTCGAGAGGGCCGAGGCGGTCTTTGACGGATTGGTCGAGCTCGCGGAGGCCGGCAACCCGCCAACACCCGAGACGGCCGAGCGTTTGTATAGTATGGGCGCCGAGGGTGGTGGCAAGGAGGTTTTGGGAGACGTAATCCTTACCCACAGGGGACGGCGCGTCTCGCCCAAAACCCGCAACCAGAAGGCTTACACGGATGCTATCCGACGCCAGCAGATTGTCTTTGGCATTGGACCCGCCGGGACCGGTAAGACGTACCTCGCGGTGGCGTTGGCGGTCGATGCCCTGAACCGGGGTGAGGTAAACAGGATCATCCTGACCAGGCCGGCGGTCGAGGCGGGGGAGTCCCTAGGTTTCCTTCCGGGGGACGTAATGGCGAAGGTCGATCCGTACTTTAGGCCCCTCTACGACGCCCTATACGAGATGATCGACCCAGCCAAATTTCAGGCACATCTCGAGCGGGGTATAATCGAGATAGCGCCCTTAGCATTTATGAGAGGCCGGACCTTGAACGATGCGTTCGTTATCCTCGATGAGGCACAGAACACGACCCCGCAGCAGATGAAGATGTTTCTAACACGTCTGGGTTTCGGCTCTAAGATGGTAATAACTGGGGACACCACCCAGGTGGATCTGCCCAAAGGGAAGATGAGTGGCCTTCAGGACGCTCAGAGGAAGCTCGCTGGAGTCGAGGATGTCTCCTTCGTGCGGCTCGAGCGCGATGATATAGTTCGCAGCGATCTTGTTATGCGGATCGTTGACGCCTACGAACGGGCCAAAGACCAACCTGAGACCCGAGCTTAGAGGACGAAAAAAGATGCCAGATGGCGTACACGAAGCCCCGGAGAACGAAGCTTCCGAAAACGAGAAATCCTCGGACGACATCTCTGCGCAAAACGGCGTTTCGAAAAATGGGGCGTTAGAGGAACCTTCGGTCTCTGTTGTGCCAGACGATACACCCTTCAACGGAAGAGCGGAGGGGTTTCACCGGCCACCGACACGGATGGAGAGGCTTAGGGCCTGGCTTGAGGGGCTACCACAGGTGCGGCTGTACGTAGTGTTGTTCCTCATTACCTGGTTTTGCCTTACGCTTCTGATCGGTGTAGATCCCCGTCCTTTAGTCTCGATTGGGCTGCAGGAGGAGGGGAATTACGAGGTGGGGAGTGTGGCCGAAGAAGACGTCTACGCCCAGCGCAGCGTCACTTACGTAGATCCGAGCGCCACAGAGGCTGCCCGCCAGGAGGCCCGCAACCGGGCGCCGGAGGCCTATCGCCAGGACGGCTCGGTTCCCGAGCAGAGGCTCGCGGCTACCGAGCGCTTCTTCGAGCGGGTGCGTGAGATCCGCGCCTCCGAAGCGCCAAACGAGGAGAAAATTTCGCAGGTCGCAGACGCCGCGCCGTTCTCCTTACCGGAGCATGCGGCCCGCTCGCTGGTATTCTTGAACGATGGGCAGATAGATGATGCTGAACGCTTCACGACCGAGAACTTGAGGGAGCTCTACGGTGTAACCGCAGTAGGCGTCGACGGCCTCGAAGAGATCCCGGCGTCGGTGGCACCCTTCTCGGAAGGGCAAACACGGCTCTCGGAGGCTGCCCGGAGAGATGCCTCGGGGGAGGTTGGCGATCTGGTAGCTGTGCTCAGTAGCGGCTTTCTTGAACCAAACTATGTGGTAGACCGGGCAGCGACCGAGAGGGCGCAGGAAAAGGCCGCTGCGGACGTTGGGCCGGTTACTGGACGGGTGCTGCAGGACGAGCGCATCGTTGGCGCGGGCGAGGTGGTGGACCGTGAGGACCTCGCCCGCCTAGAGGCCCTTGGGCTTGTCGGAAACCCAAACTCTTGGATGGTATTGCTCGGGGTAGGGATAGTGGTGGCGACCGAGATGTGGATCGCCTGGTATTTCCTTGAGCGTTTTGGGAAGAGGATCCTGCGCACCAATGCCCTTATCCGCATCTTGCTTGCGGCTTCATTGCTCATCTTGTTCACCGCGCTTGCGAGAGCCTTCGTGTTGCTCTCGCTGCCTTCATACGTCATCCCACTCGCGGGTTTGAGCATCTTGGGTACTATCCTCTTGGGACCCCGCCTGATGTTTTTGATGGTCGTCATTACCAGCGTAAACGTTGGTATTATCGCTGACAATGACTTCTTACTGAGTTCGGCCCTGCTTTTGGTGTCGGGGTTCGCGATCTATACCGTCTTACGCGTCGGGCCCCGGATGGAGCTCTTGCGGGCCGGGCTCCTCATCGCTGTTGTCTCGGGAATAGTAACCTTCGCCATCACCCTGATCGGCGGCGGTGGCCTCCAAACGGCCTTGGGACAGGGCGTTTTCGGTCTCGGGAACGGTCTCCTCTCCCTTATGCTGGCGATGGTCCTTCTACCTCTTCTAGAGAGCACCTTTAATATCCTAACCCCTATGAAACTCCTTGAACTAGCAGATACCGGACACCCCCTCTTGCAGAAGTTACTGCGTGGCGCCCCCGGAACGTTTACCCACTCCATACAGGTCGGTAGCCTCGCCGCTAACGCCGCCGAGCGCATAGACGCGAATCCCCTACTCGCCCGCGTCGGAGCCTACTACCACGATGTTGGGAAGCTCGAGCACCCCGACTACTTTATAGAGAACCAGATATCACGTGAGAACCCACACACGAGTCTTACGCCTGCGCTCTCAACCCGCATTATCAAGCGCCATGTCAAGGACGGCGTCGAGCTCGGGCGCGAGTGGAACCTGCCTCAAGAAGTCCTCGATATGATAGGACAGCACCACGGCACGACCCGGCTCGAGTACTTCTATCGCAAGGCTCTTGAAGAGGCTGTAGCGACCGGCGTAAGCGTCAACGAATCCGACTTCCGCTACCTTGGCCCTCGGCCAGAGAGCAAAGAGGCTGGTATTCTAATGCTTGCCGACTCTATCGAGGCCACCGTAAAATCGCTCGAAAAGCCTACGCCCAAGCGCATCGAAGACATCGTCGCCAAGACGATCCAAAGCAAGCTCGAGGACGGCCAGTTCGACGAGTGTGCCCTTACGATGCATGAAATCCACGAAACCGGAGAAGCTATCCTCGAAGCTCTCATAGGATTTCTCGGTCCCCGTATCGAGTACCCCGGAGACGCCGCCGAAAGAAAGGCCAAGCCCGCCGCTGCCAAGAACCCGACCCCCTAAAAGACCCCGATGCCCTTCTCCGTAGCCGTCCTTGACGAAGTAAATTACCAAAAGCTGACCTCCAAGCGGGCGACGGAACTTTGCGCTGCAGCCTTCTCCGCTCGAGGCTTCGACGTTAGCCTCCTGGGTGAGGTTTCTGTAGCCCTCGTAACCCTATCTGTTACTCATAGATTAAACCTAACGTTTAGAGAGATTGATTCCCCGACCGACGTGTTGAGCTTTGAGATTGATGGTCCATACGGGGAGATGGTTGGCGAGATCGTGGTGGCTCCAGGGTACGTGCGTGCTGCACAGGCGCAGGTAGAGGAGCTGGTGGTACATGGGGCTCTGCACCTGGCGGGAATGGAGCACGGGGAAGATTTCGCGAAAAGCGAGATGGCGGCGGTGCAAGAAGCCGTGTTAGGGGGGAGCGGTGCTCGGTAGGGGCAAGGAGAAGAAAAACGTGGAGCAGATAGCAAAGCCCGTGAAGGGGCAACAGAGGATCGCTCGTTCTTTCGCTCATGCGTACCGCGGTTTGATCTACGCGGTACGCACCCAGCGCAACATGCGTTTTCACGTCGTGGTGTCGGCAGTTATTTTAGTCTTGAGCCTGTTTTTGGGGGTGAGCAAGCTGGAGTTGGCGATGCTCGTGCTCGTCATCATGGCCGTCCTCGTTACAGAGATGCTCAACACGGCTTTGGAGTTCGCCATCGATCTCGTTACTCGCAAGTACCATCCCTTAGCCAAGCTGGCCAAGGACGTCTCGGCGGGGGCTGTACTCGTGACGAGCGTTGCGGCTTTAGTGGTGGGGTACCTGATCCTGAGCGATGACCTTGGGCCTTTCTCCCTAGAGACTCTGGAGCGTGTCCGGCGATGGCCTGGGCACCTCACGCTCGTTACGCTCGTGCTCGTGGCCATCGCCGTGCTCCTCGTGAAGGCGCTCACCCGAGCACCGAACCCGTTCTTGGGAGGGATGCCCTCCGGGCATGCCGCAGTTGCTTTCGCCGGATGGGTCGCGGTGAGCTTCATCGCGGCTGACGGGGCTGGAATATACGCGGGTTTGATCTCTCTGGTCACGCTCCTTATGGCTCTGCTCGTTTGTCAGAGCCGCGTCGAGGCCGGCATCCACACCTTCTATCAGGTCGCCGCCGGTGCAATTCTCGGTATCCTCCTCGCCGTCGCTGTTTTCCAACTCTTCTAACTTAGCTGGCTCCTATAAAATATGGAGAAGTATGGACGATGTAGATCTTATGTACGTCATCGAGGCTGCGAATGCAGCTTCCAAAAAAGCCTATGCGCCGTACAGCAACTTCTTAGTCGGGACAGCAATTTTGACCGAGGGCGGTGCCTTACACGCAGGCTGTAACGTCGAGAACGCCTCCTACGGGCTATCTCTTTGCGCGGAGCGTAACGCCGCCGCCATGGTTTTGGCCGCCGCGGGCGTTCAAGACCTTAAGATAAAGCTCGTCGTCGTCGTGAGCCCCAACATCGCGCCCTGCTTCCCGTGTGGTGCGTGTCGGCAAGTCCTGCGCGAGTTCGGATGCAAAGAAGTCGTCGTGTTAGAAGCTTCCGGCGATCCTCAAGGTTACCCGTTCGATACACTACTCCCGCAAGCCTTCGGTCCGGAGAGCCTGTGACCGAACAACACTCTAACAACGGCTTCAAGAGTGGCTTCGTCGTGGTGGTGGGGCGACCGAACGTGGGCAAGTCTACCTTAGTGAACAAGCTTGTAGGAGCGAAGGTCTCGATCACCTCGCCCCGACCTCAAACGACCCGCAGTCCTATTCGCGGGGTCCGTAACGGGCCGAACTACCAGGCGGTCTTTGTGGACACCCCAGGCTCTCAGAAGCCTCGCGATAGCTTAAGGAACCGTATGCAGAAGCAGGTTCTCGACAACCTCTCCGAGTCGGACATCGTACTACTTCTCTTCGACGCATCACAGGCTCAGAAAGAGATCGGCGTCGGCGATCGCTACATTAGCCGGCTCGTCGCCGAAGCCGCGACACCTGCGATCGCCTGTCTCAACAAGATAGATCTGCTCCGGGATAGTTCAGAGGTTCTTCCGGTAGTTGAGGCGGTCTCCGTTTTCGCAAAATTTGAGGAGGTTTTCCCTCTAAGCGCTACGGAAGGGCTGAACGTCGAGCCGTTAATGGATGCGGTGGTCAGGCTCCTTCCGCCCGGCCCCCGCTACTTCCCCGAGGAGGTGGTGACGGATTACCCAGAGTTGCTTATTCTCGCAGAGTACATCAGAGAGAAGGCGCTGCTGGCGTTGCGGGAAGAGGTGCCACACGCGGTAGCCGTCGAGATCGACGAAGTCGAGCGTAAGGACAACGTTATCGTTATCTACGCCATCATCCATGTCGAGAGAGCGTCACAGCGTATGATCGTACTCGGCAAAGGCGGTAAGACCATCAAGCAGATAGGCGCCGAGGCTCGCCACGACGTCGAACGCCTCCTCGGCACCCGGATTTATCTCGATCTCAAGGTAAAGGTAACTCCCGGCTGGCGGAACAATACCCGGTTCCTGGAACGGTTGGGGTTATAATCTTTCTGTAGGTTTGGTGGATACTTCTTTTCAGGGAGGAGTGTAGAGGACGTGGGCATGAGAGTGCGGGAGTTCGCGAAGACGGTGGACCACACCCTCCTCAAGCCCGACGCCGCGGAAGCGGACGTTCGCCAGCTATGCAAGGAGGCGGCCCACTACCACTTCGCAGCGGTGTGCATCTTGCCAGGCTATGTTAGGCTCGCGGCGAAAGAGTTGCGCGGGACGGACGTGAAGGTCGCGACGGTCGTCTCTTTTCCATTTGGGGCCGACACGGCTGTGGTCAAGGCGGCGGCGGTCCGTGACGCGATCCAGGGTGGGGCTTCTGAGATCGACGTGGTAATGAACATCTCGAAATTTCTCTCCGGCGAGTTCACCTATGTGGCCGAGGAGCTGGCGAGCCTTAACGGCGAGGTCAGCGCTGTCGCGATGAACAACGGGCTTAACGACGCTGTGTTGAAGGTCATCATCGAGACGGGATACCTGACAGATAAGATGAAGCGACTGGCGGTACAGATTGTGGCCGCGAGTGGCGCAGACTTCGTCAAGACTTCTACGGGTTTCGGTCCCGGCGGCGCTACCACGGAGGACGTTGCCCTCTTGAGGGAAGAGGCACCCGAGGGGCTGGCTATAAAAGCCTCCGGCGGCATTCGTACACTGGAGGATGCCCTGGTCTTCTTGAACGCCGGAGCTTCGCGACTCGGGACGAGCAGCAGCGTGCAGATCATGCAGGAGGCCGAGGGTGGCAGTCTACAAGAGTAAAGGGATAGTTCTACGTTCAATCCGCTACGGTGAGGCCGACCGTATTTTAGACCTGTACACACAAGAGGCGGGTCTCGTCTCGGCGATCGCCAAAGGCATCCGGCGCACTAAGTCTCGCTTCGGCGGCCGCCTCGAACCGCTTTCGTGCGTAAATTTTTTAGCCTATGAAGGTCGAACCCTCGATACCATAACCCAGGTCGAGGTCTTGCGCTCTTTTCGCGGCGTACGAGAGAACCTTGCTCGCTTCGAGGTCGTCGGCGGCATGGTTGCAACCGTCCGGGCACTATCAGGAGGTGGCGACGCCGACCGTCGAATCTTCAACCTCCTCTACCATGCCCTCGACGCCCTGGAGAACCGAGACTCGGACATAAAAAGCGTCGAGGCGGCCTTCTCTTTGAAGCTCTCGATCCTCGCTGGCTACACTCCCAGTATGGACGCCTGTACAAGCTGTGGCAGAAGCCTTGACGAAGCCGATCCTACCTACTTCGCCCCGCCTTTGGGCGGCGTGCTGTGTACTGACTGCCGCACAGAGACGAGTGACGCTTTCCCCCTGCCCCCCGGCACTTTAGCCGCGCTACAGAGTCTCGTCGCGCGTCCTATAAGGGAGGCAGCCGTGAAGGAGGGGCTTGAGAAGAGCGTCCACAGAGTAGTCTCGACGCACGTCTTTGCTCACGCTCCGGGTAGCGCGTCCATCGACGCTCCCGGTCGACGTACACTTCGGCTGGTATGAAGGAGCAAATGAGCATCTTCCCCCACGGATGGGCCTGCGAGGAAAGCTCCGGGCGACCGATCCCGGAGTCTCCAGACGGGGTACGCAATCCTTTCCAGCGAGACCGAGATCGAATCGTCCACGCCAAGGCCTTCCGCCGCCTGATACACAAGACGCAGGTCTTTATCTCCCCAGATGGCGATCACTTCCGCACCCGTCTGACGCATACGCTGGAGATGACGCAGATCTCGCGCACCATCGCCCGCGCCTTAAATCTCAATGAGGATCTCACCGAGGCAATCGCCCTCGGCCACGACCTCGGCCACACCCCGTTTGGCCACGTCGGCGAAGAAGCCCTCGACCGCGCTCTCGCTCCCCACGAGCGCGGCTTTCTACACAACGAGCACTCCTTACGGGTCGTGGACGTCCTTGAGAAAGGTGGCGAAGGACTAAACCTAACCTACGAAGTGAGAGACGGGATATTAAACCATACCGGAAAGGGTTACCCATCAACGCGCGAAGGTGAGATCGTGCGCGTCGCTGACCGGATGGCCTACGTAAACCACGATGTCGACGACGCTTTGCGGGCGGGGGTGATCTCGTTCGAGGACCTACCCAAAGAGCCTATCGCGGTGCTCGGCGAGCGGATGAGCCTGAGGATAGATACGTTGGTGCGCGACATGATCTTCACGTCGAGGGAGAGGGGTAAGATCTCCCTCTCCGAAAAGGTGTACGAAGCGTTGATGGAGCTAAGGGCCTGGCTCTTCAAGAACGTTTACCTCAGCCCGCTCTCGCGCGAGAGCCGTAAGGTCGAGGATGTGGTCGCTGCCCTCTTCAAACACTATCTCGAGAGGCCCGAGGAGCGACCTAAGACAGACCCCGACCCTATCACCGAGACCATAGACTTCGTCGCGGGAATGACAGACCGCTATGCGCTAGCCGCTTACAAGCGGCTGTTCTTACCCCGAAGCGACACGATTTTTAAG
>DATHAB010000125.1:0-6837 GCA_035296885.1 Rubrobacteraceae bacterium | reverse complement strand
CTCTTCCTCGTCCTTTTGTTCGCCGCGCTGCTGGCGCAGGAGGACGACGGCTCCTAGCGCCGCGGCGAAGAGGATATACTCTTCACCCAAAGTGTCGAACCCGCGGTAGTCGAACGTCGTGCTCACCACGATGTTGACCCCCGCGCGCTCTTCCACAGCAACATCCTCTAGCACGATACCGTACGGACCCTGATAGTCGCCAAAAGCAGGCAAGCCCAAGAGCCCCCAGATGAGCAGGGAGCCGAAGACCACCGCCGCGACCAAAAAGAGCCCACTGCGGACGCGCCGGCTCACTCGTCCAACCCCCACAGCTGAGCCAGCTTGGCCAGCGTCAGTACGATCATCGCGGGCAGCACCAAGGAGCCGACGACGATCTGCGAAAGCGCCACGTCGGGGGCCTGGAAGGCGAAGAACAGCACACCGAGCAGCAGGCCAAAGACGCCGGCCACGATCGACTGGCGCAGCGGGTCGCGGACCAGCACCACGGTGGTCCCCCCCACGGCCACCAGCACCAAGAGCACGCCTTGCAGTACCATCATCAGTCGTCCACCTCCGTCTCGTGGGGCCGGGCCCGCAGGTCGCCGCGCTCCCGCAGACGGGCGGCACGCCCCAAGACGTGCGCCACCACCGGCGAGAATACTAGAAAGACCACGGCGAGCAGAACGGCCTTTACGCTAATCTCCGAGAACCCCTCGCGCACTACGATGGCGGCCCCGAACAAGACGGCGCCGAAGCCCGCCGTATCGGTGTAGTGTAACCGGTCGAAGGTGCCGCGCATTACTAGCACCCCGAGGGAGCTGATCAGTACAAAGCCGACGCCAAGGATCAGCAGTAGCATCACGAGAACGTCCCCAAGCGTCACGGCTCGCGCTCCTCCATGAAGCGCATAAAGACCAGCGAACCGACGAACGACAGCACCGCCAGAATTAGCGCTAGGTCGGCGAACGGCTGGCGCTGGAAGCCCTCGGCGAGCAACAGCAGCACGAGGGCAACGATCTCCCCGGCTAACTGGAGCGCTACTAACCCCTCCATCGCCGAGGCCCTCACGCACACCACCAGACATGGGACGATCCCACCGATCAAGAGTACAACCGTAGCGAGGATCCACTCGTTCATCCTAGCTCCAGCGGATCAATAGACTTCGAGTCCCCAGGTTTGGGCACGAGCTGGTGTACGAGGATAAGTTCGTAGTCTTTATCGATATCGATAACGTACGTGTTGGGCGCGAGCGAGCCTACCGTCATAGCCATAGCCCGCCGGGCGTTAGCCTCAGGATTTTCACCGACGGCCCTGAACGGTATCGCCCGAAAAGAACCGCTCACGTCTTGGCGCATGACCAGCCGGCGCCACAGCACCGCGAAGAGGATACCGGTATCGAACACAACCTGCGAGGGCAACCGCCACAGCCTGAGCGCCCAACGCAGTCGCGGACGAAAGGAGATCAAACGCTGGGCACGTACCGCCGTGGCCAGGGTTGCGCCAGCGGCCGCGGCAACCGCGCCCGCTATCAGCTCGGGTACCGCGACCTCGAACGCCAGCGGGATCCACAAGCCGGTCAGAAGGATCCACCATACGAGCCAGAAGACGACTCGCCCCAGCGGTCCAGGTGCAGCCGGCAGCGCTTCGGAGTCTTCCGTCCTGCCCTCGTCGTTGTCGTGTTCACCTCCATCGCTCGGGTCTTCGCTATATGCATCTGGCTCATGGTCTCGCGAATCGTACGGGTGGTTGCTCATGCTCTCAAGGCCTTGGCGTAAGGTAGGTGACGGACGCGAGCATTGCCTTCATCAACGCAGTATCCTCGGCGATCGAGAGTAGAGAGTAAATCACTGGAGAGTACCCAAGCGAGGCTTCCGTGCTTCAAGCGAGCATGATACGTTCGGTAACGTGGCGACACAACTCGCCGAGCGCAGGTGCAATCTCGACTCGGAAAGAACCCGCTGCCTCCGTCATCTCGTATTATGGCGCTGACGCTTGCCCATGCCCGCTTACCTCCGCCAGGTTGTACCCCGCTTCAGAATTTCAGAATGATACCAGCATCTGCCCTTGTTTCGCATCCCCTGGTTCCACCCCTAGGTATGACCCAAATCTCCTACCATTTGTTACAGCGCAAGTAGAAGACACGCCCCAACCGTAAATCCCGGCGGGCCTCGTTCTTCACTCTTTCTTATGACTGTAAGCTGCTGCTCGCAGCGTCACCCTATCGCTATATCCTCCTGAGGGTAGACGTAGCCCCTAGTCTTCTGCCGGGCCGAGAGCGCCAGGATCAGGGTGATCGGTCCTACCCTTCCCAGAAACATAACCCCCGCGATGAGCAGCTTGCCGAAAAGCGAAAGCTCCGGCGTGACGTTCATGCTAAGCCCTACCGTCCCGAAGGCGCTGGTCGCCTCGAATATGGCCGGCAGGAGCGCTAGGCTGTCCGAGACCATCAGGGCGAGCGTCGCCGTAACTACCAAGAGCGCCGAGAGCGAGAGCACCGCGAACGCCTTCTGGATAAGCTGCTGGGGTACGCGACGTCCGAAGGCGCTCACCCCCTCTTCCTGACCACGTACCTGCGCGACCACGACGAGCACCAGGAGAGCCAGCGTCGTAACCTTTATGCCTCCGCCGGTCGAGGTCGGGGCCGTCCCTATGAACATCAGCCCGATCTGCAAGAATAGGGTAGGGTCTCGCATCTGGGCGTAGTCCACGGTCGCGAACCCCGCCGTGCGTGGCGTAACGGCCTGAAAGAGAGACATCCACAGCCGGGTTCCTACCGGGTTACCCCCAAGCGTGGCTAGATTGTTCCACTCGAGCAGCGCCACGCTCAAGAAGCCGACCAAAACGAGCGCCGCCGTGGTAACTAGGACGAGCCTGGAGTGTAGGGTGAGTCGCCGCGCCTGCCGGTAATGATAGAGGTTAACGAGGACCGGGAACCCAAAGCCCCCAAGGATTATGAGGGCTATAAGCGCCAGGTTCACGGCTGCGTCGCCGGCATACGAGGCTAGATCCCTGCCCGGCAGGGTGGCGAACCCGGAGTTGCAGAAGGCCATGACCGCGTGAAATGCTCCTTGAAACAGACCCTCCCCATAGCCAAGCCCACCTCTTATAAAACCGGCGGCGAGAACAGCAGCGCCCAAAGCCTCGACGAGGAGCGTGATCCCGGCTATCTGTCCGACGAGCCTTAGAGTATTTCGTGGCGAGTCTATGCTCCCGAGTTCTTCACGAGCGGCGAGCAGCCCCCGGAAGCCCACCCTCCGCCCGACAAAGAGAGCCCCCAGAGTCGTGAAGGTCATGATTCCAAGACCCCCAACCTGGATAAGGAGCATGACCACGGCGCTGCCGAAGGTCGTGAACGTCGCCGGGAAGTTCACAGACGAGAGCCCGGTGACGCTCACGGCGCTCACCGAGACGAAAAAGGCGTCTACCCAGGAGATGCCCTCCTGGGTAGACGCCGGTAGCTTCAGTAGTAAGGTCCCTAGGCCCATCAACGCCGCGAACCCGAGCGCGATCAGGCGTGGGGCGGAGAGCCTCCGGGTCAAGTTTGCATCGGGCTTTTAAGCCGCTTCGAGGGCGTCCCTGGCCTTTTCGACGACGGCAGCGAAGGCGTCGGCCTCGGTTGCGGCTAGATCTGCCAACACCTTGCGGTCCAGGTCTATCTCGGCCAGCTTTAGACCGTGCACGAGCTGGGAATACGATAGCCCATGCTCCCGGGCACCGGCGTTGATGCGCTGGATCCACAACGACCTAAAGTCCCGCTTGCGCTGCTTGCGCCCTGCGTAGGCGTAGACGCCGCTCTTCCAGACCTGTTCCTTGGCCCGCCTGTACGAGCTCTTCTTTGTCCCTCTATAGCCCTTTGCCTGCGCTAGGATCTTCCTGCGCTTTTTACGGGCGTGGACGCTCCGCGCCGCGCGGGCCATCTAACGCTCCCCCATAAGGCGCATCATGCGCTTCTCGTCAGACTGGGTTACCGTAGTCGGCTGGTTCAGGCGCCGCTTGCGCTTGGAGCTCTTCTTCTCCAAGATGTGGTTGTGGCCGCTCCTACGACGCTTGAGCTTACCCTTCTTCGTGACCTCGAAGCGCCCAGCGACACCCTTGTGGGTTTTCATCTTCGGCATCTGCGATCTTCCTCCGCGTTTTCCTTAGGCATTGATTGAAAGAGGCTCGCGGCACGGGAGTAGCCGGTTCGCCTCACGATAACGAGAGCTATTGTAGCAAAGAGTTACGTTAGCTGCGGGCAGCGCTCTCCTGCTGTCGGCCCCTAGCCTGGCCTCCGGCCTCGCCTCTGGGGGCCATGACCATAACCATGTTGCGTCCATCGAGGTTCGGCTGGCTCTCGATGCGCCCCAACTCCTCGAGGTCGCTCTCGAGCCTACGGAGGAGCTTCTCGCCCAGCTCCGGGTGCTGCACCTCGCGACCGCGAAACATGATCGTGACCTTCACCTTGTCACCGCTGCGCAAAAAGCGCTCGACATGGCTGCGCTTGGTGTTGAAGTCGTGGTCGCCTATCTTCGGCCTGAGCTTTATCTCGCGCACGCCGACGTTAACCTGGTTCTTGCGGGCAGCCTTACGGGCCTGCTCCTTCTGGTACCTGTACTTACCGTAGTCCATTATGCGGACTACAGGCGGGTCCGAGTTCGGCGCGACCTCCACGAGGTCGAGGTCGAGCTTCTCGGCGTAATCCGTCGCCTCTCTTATGTGCTTGATCCCCAGTTGCTCCCCGCTCTCAGAGATGAGACGTACCGAGCGGGCCCTAATCTGGTCGTTGATCCTCGGCTCTTCTTCCGCAGCTACTGCGCACCACTCCTTCCAAAATAGATCTAGGGCCGTCGAACCCGAAGGAAGCTTCTGAGAGAAGCGCCGAGCGGGCGACGTAGACCCTTACGTACACCCTAGATTATACCCTCGTCTCACTGCCTCCGTCTATAAGAATCGCGTGCCGCAATTTCATCCCGCATCCGCCCCGCGAACTCCCCAACCTCTAGAGCTTCTTGGGCCTTCTCACCCCTTTTGCGGACGTTGACCGTACCCTCTTCTACCTCCCTATCACCAACGATGAGCAGGTACGGCACCTTCTGCCGGGCGTTCTCCCGGATCTTCTTTTGCATGCTCATCAGGGCCTCATCTGCCTCAACCCTAAAACCCTCCGCGAGGAGCTTCTCTTTGACTTCACGGGCGTAAGGGAGATGCTGATCCGCGACCGGGATGACTACCGCCTGCGCCGGCGAGAGCCACAAGGGAAACGCGCCGGCGTACTGCTCGATGAGGATCGCCATGAAACGCTCCGTGGTTCCGGTCACGGCCCGGTGCAAGAGTACCGGCGTGTGTGTCTTGCCGTCCTCACCGACGTACTCGCACCCCAGACGGGCGGGTTGGATAAAGTCCACCTGGATCGTGGAAAGCTGCCACTCTCGCCCCAGCACGTCCTTCGCCAGGAAGTCAGCCTTGGGTCCATAAAACGCCGCCTCTCCGGCGACGGCCTCGTACGAGATGCCGGTGGCGTCGAGGGACTCGCGCAAAGCGCGCTCCGCCCGGGCCCATTTCTCTTCGTCGGCGATATATTTGTTGTCGTCTGGGTCGCGCAAGGAGAGGCGAACCCTGTAATCCTCGAAGCCGTAGGTGTCGAGTACTTCGCGGATGATCTCCAAAGCGCGTGCGAACTCTTCCCCTACTTGCTCTTCGGTGCAAAACACGTGCGCGTCGTCTTGGGTGAGCGCACGCACCCTTGTCAGGCCCGTAAGCTCCCCGCTCTTCTCGTAACGGTAGAGCGTCGCGAACTCGGCGTAGCGCAACGGGAGGTCACGGTAAGAATGGGCTTCGGTGTTGTAAAGCGTCATGTGGCTCGGGCAGTTCATCGGCTTCAAACGGTAGCTGGTCTCGCCGTCCTTCATCGGCGGAAACATATCGTCCTTGTAGTGCTGCAGGTGCCCGCTCTTGGCGTAAAGAGCCTCGTTGACCAGGTTCCCCGTCCAGACGTGCTCGTAGCCGTGGCGCTCTTGCACCTCACGTACGTAACTCTCCATAAGATGCCTGAGCATCTCGCCTTTAGGTAAAAAGAGCGGGATGCCGGCGCCTACGTCCGGTGAGAAGGTGAAGAGCTTGAGGTCCTTGCCGATCTTGCGATGGTCCCGCGCCTTCGCCTCCTCAAGCCTCTTAAGGTACGCCTTGAGCTCTTTCTCCGTTGGCCAGGCGGTGCCGTAGATGCGGGTAAGCATCGGGTTCTTTTCGTTCCCGCGCCAGTAGGCTCCAGCGAGGTTCTGTAGCTTGAACGCACCTAAAGAGCCGGTGCTCGGCACGTGAGGGCCCCGGCACAGGTCGTGGAACTCGCCCTGCCGGTAGACCGAGATGTCGCCCTCTTCGAGACCGCAGATAATCTCCAGCTTATAAGGGTTGCCTTCGTACAGAGATTCAGCCTCGGCCCTAGAGACCTCCTCGCGCTCGATAGGG
Source organism: Rubrobacteraceae bacterium (assembly GCA_035296885.1). GTDB lineage: Bacteria > Actinomycetota > Rubrobacteria > Rubrobacterales > Rubrobacteraceae > Rubrobacter_F. Next base: position 414 of record DATHAB010000125.1, on the reverse strand, counting down.
AGATCCCGGGCTGCGATCTCGCGCATCTTCTCCTCGATTCGCGGCAGATCCTCATCGGTAATTTTTCCAGCGACCTCGATGTCGTAGTAGAAGCCGTTCTCTATAGGCGGGCCTATGGTCAGCTTGCTCCCCGGGTACAGTTCCAAAACGGCCTGGGCCATTGCGTGGGCCGTCGAGTGCCGCAAGACCTCGAGCCCCTCGGGTGAGTCCTTGGTAACCACCTCGAACTCTCCTCCTCCGTTTATCGGAGTTTCTAGGTCTACAAGCTCGCCGTTCAGCTTAGCAACCGCAGCGTCGCGCAGCAGGCGCGGCCCGATCTTCGCGACCACATCGCGCACCTTTTCGCCTGGTTCTACCGGCAACTCTTTGCCGTCGGGAAGCCTAACCGCAGCCACTTAGTGTCCCTCCGGATGG
>DATHAB010000124.1:0-12417 GCA_035296885.1 Rubrobacteraceae bacterium | reverse complement strand
AGGAGCGGCAAGATCATGCGGCGCATCCTGAAGCGCATCGCCGAGGGCGAGGAGGACTTAGGGGACGTGACCACTCTAGCAGACCCGAGCGTGGTGGATACCATCCTGGAGCAGGTCGGGCCCCAAAAGTAGGAGGAGGAGGAGGAGCTAGGCACCGGCGAGCAAGTAGGGAGGGGCGGGGTACTTCCCCGCCCCTTTTCGTGCGCGGTGCAACCGCGGCGTGGGTAGCGGCGTATAATCAAGAGCACACCGTCGAAGGTGCAAACCTTGCAAGATCGGAAGGAGAAAAGGCTTTGGAGTACGGCGCTTACACAGGTTCGGCGGCGTACGCGTTACCGGACGCGCGCGCCCAGTTTATCCGCAGGACATACATGCACCTGGCACTTGCCATACTCGGGTTTCTCGTGCTCGAGTACGTGCTGCTCAACTTACCCGGGATCGAAAACTTAGCGGGGCTCATGACCACGGGGTTCAACTGGCTCATCGTGCTCGGGCTTTTCATGGTCGTTTCCTTGGTCGCGGACCGTATGGCGCGCTCGGAGGTTTCGCAAGAGGTGCAGTACGCTGGACTCACCCTGTACGTTGCGGCTCAAGCGGTCCTCTTCGTGCCACTTCTCTTCGTCGCCGTCTTCCTTATCAACGACCCGACCCTAATCCCGACGGCGGCCCTGATCACCGGCCTCTTGTTCGCGGGCTTGACGGTCGTGGCTTTCACCACGAGGGACGACTTCTCGTTCTTGCGCGGGATCCTCATTATCGGCGGGTTTGTGGCACTGGGTCTTATAGTTGCGAGCTATATCTTCGGGTTTACGCTCGGCTTGATCTTCTCGGTAGCCATGGTCGGGTTCGCTTCGGTGGCGATTCTTTACTACACCTCGAACATAATCCACTACTACCGCACCGACCAGTACGTCTCTGCCTCCATAACCCTGTTCGCCTCCGTCGCCCTGCTGTTCTGGTACGTGCTCCAGATCCTGATAGCCTTCAGGAATCAGTAACACCTGCGGATGGGCCGGAAGCACGGGATGGAGGCAACTTTCGGCGATTTTTTGCGTATACATAGTAAAATATGGTCGTAGTAGCGTAGATTTTTCAAGGAGGAACGGCTGTTGGGCTTTTACGGCTACATACTTGTGATGATCGTAGGGATGATCATCTCGGGGGCCGCGGCTCTCTGGGTTAGGAGTTCCTACAAGAAGTACTCGAAGCAGATGAGTGCCTCCGGGCTCACGGGCGCGCAGGTAGCTCGCATGATCCTGGACCGAAACAACCTCTCGGACGTGAGGGTCGAGCCGGTAGCCGGGCAGCTCACCGACCACTATGACCCGCGGAGCAAGGTGATCAGGCTCTCCGAGGGCAACTTCAACAAGAACTCAATCGCCGGGGTTAGCGTGGCGGCCCACGAGTGCGGGCACGCCATACAGGATGCCGTCGGCTACGTGCCGATGAAGCTCAGGGCAGGACTCTTCCCGATCGTGGCTTTCAGCAGCCAGGTCTGGTTCCTACTGTTCTTTGCGGGTATCTTTATGGGCGTGGGGACGGCCGCGGGCTCGTTCTTTATCCAGCTCGCGGTTATCCTGTTCGCGGCGGTGCTGGCGTTCCACGTAGTGACGCTGCCTGTGGAGATAAACGCTTCCACCCGGGCTTACGGCATTCTCACCCGCTACGGCGTGCTCTCGCACAGCGAGGCCGGTGGCACCCGGCGCGTTCTGACTGCGGCGGCCTTTACTTACATAGCGGCGGCGCTGACAGCCCTGTTGACGCTCTTGTACCTGCTCTTCTTGAGCCAGAACGAGTAGCAGGGCACCACAGGTATAAGCTTTGAGGGGCGGGGGCTTCGGCCCTCGCCTTTTTCGTGCTCGCGGTTGGCCTTGAGCATCGAGCAGGCGCAGGTTGTAGAATAGCTCGGTCGTGGAAGAGGTAAAGCGCATAAGCAAGCGCCGACGGAGGCTGCGTACGGTAGGGGAACCGCACCCGTGGGAACCCCGACACATGAAGCTCGCCGTCACCCGCTACGCCGAGACTTTGGAAGATGCCCGGGGGCGGCGCAATGTAACTCTCGGGGTTATACAGCACCTGTGGCGCTCTCCAGTTCCCTTTGTTGGGTTTTATGCCCCCGAGGGTGTCAGGGTAACCGAGAACCGCTTCTATACACCCACACCCCCGAAGCTCGTTGACGACGCCGAGTACCTCGCCGGGGTCGAGGCCCACAAAAGGGCCTATGCTAAAGATTTAGAGCACACTATGCTCCCTGCAGAGAGCTTGCGGGGCTACTTCGAGGTGCCGACGGACGAGGGGTGGCACATCGTAGTAGACCTCGCGGAGAAGCGTCTTGAGCTCTCGGACGCCTGGGGGCTTTCGACCGGGACTAGGGTGGTTGGGGATTTGGCACCGTTTGTCTGGGCTTACAAACACTGCGGGTTCTGCATACTGTCCCTTTACGATAAGGATCTCGAGCAAGTCAGGGACGACCTGCTCTTTGTAGCCAAGCGCCAGGGTATAGAGCTCCGCTGGCGCCGAACCGCTGCCTAAGGGCCAAAGACCAAGAACAAGAGAAGTTTCGGTATAATGAGGCGTACCCGCTCGAGTTGTGTATCTCGTTCGGGGTTTAATGTGTAACCTTCGAGTAGAGAGGTGAGCAGAGGGGATGCTTAAGCACGACACCGGGGGCTTCGCGGCTACCACGGCTCCCCGGGGTTTCGACCTCGAGGATTTCGAGAGGGCGGGTATTCGGGTAGCCGAGCGGCGCTTTAAGGCCAGGGACACCATTTTCGCCCCTGGCGACCCGGACGACCAGCTCTACTTTTTAGCCGAGGGTACTGTGCGGCTGTATAAGATCTATGGCGACTACAAGGAGGCGACGACCGCACTCCTCAAAGACGGTGGGGTTTTCGGCAAGCTGAACCTCGTCGAGGGTCGCTGGCAAGACGTCTTCGCCGAGGCCGTTACCGACGTCCGGGTAGCCAGCGTACAGAAGACCACCATAACCGAGGTAATAAAGCGCCGTCCTGAGTTTGCCATGAAGCTCTTCTCGTCCTTCTCCGAGCGTCTCAGGCAGTCTGACGAGGTTATAGAGAGCCTATTGCACCGGGAGGTCTCGACGCGCTTGGCGACCCTGCTCCTCAACCTCAGCGAACGTTTCGGGGAGGCTAACGGGACGGCGGGCACGATTCTCGACTTGCGCCTGACGCACCAGGACCTGGCGAACATGGTAGCCTCCACCCGCGAGGCCGTCTCCAAGGCTATGAGCGAATTTCAACGTGAAGGTGCGATCGAGGTACAGGACCGCAAGATAGTCCTCGTGGACAAGAGAGCCCTCGCCGAACATGCCTCCGGCCCCTCGGGCCTGGCTGTAGACGGTCAGTTGCAAATCTAGACAGGCGGCAAGTTCCTTCAATCTGATTCTTAAGCTTCATAGCTCCCAGCAGCCGCAAGGCGCTAAGGACGGCTCGCCTAAGCTCTGATAATGAGACGTAGAAGCGCCTGGACATCTCACAAGGAGCCCTTAAACCTGCAATACGCCCCTTCTTCTCCCACCTGGGCCTCTTTCCTAGTAACGCCTTGAACCACTCGGCTAAAGGAGCACCGGGCGGGATACGCTCAAGATATCCGACAGTGCTTTCCCCACGCACGCCGTAATTCGTATATTGTTTTAGGTATACCCCGAAACTTTCCGAACGGGGGAGCGTATAACTGGTGATATGGAGTACTCAGTACCAGTGGCGTTAGGGGGATGGCGAGAGAGGATCAAGCGTCTCGCCGCACCCCGCGCGCGTATGACGGACAGCGAGTTGGTCGAGCGTACCCTGGCGGGTGATGTTCGATCTTATGAGGAGCTTGTTCGCCGCTATGAGCGGTTGGTGGGGCACGTGATCTACCCCTACGCCGGACGCGAGGCCGCCGTTGAAGACCTTGTGCAGGAGACGTTCTTGCGGGCCTACGACCGCCTCTCGACCTTTAACCCCGAGTACCGCTTCAAGACGTGGCTTTTGGCTATCGCCAACAACTTGGGTATAGATGCCTTGAGACGTCGTCGGGATGTCATCGAGTTCAACCCAGAGCTGCACGCCCAGACTGTGCGCGGCCCCGAGACACTCGCTACTGAGGCCGAGCAGGCGAGGAGCGTCCAGGAAGCCGTGATGACGCTACCCGAAACTTATAGTGTCGCACTCGTTCTGCGTTATGCGGAGGACCTTACCTACGCGGAAATCGCCGAAGTATTAGGTATAACCGTGCCGGCCCTCAAAAGCAGGCTCTTCCGCGCGAGGAACATGCTCGCCGGGAAGCTCGAAGAGAAGGGTGAGACCGGATGAGCTGTTTGGGAGGGCCGGTAGGTTCGGGTAGGTTCGATCCGTGCGGCTGCGATCCGGAGAAGGTCTTCGAGTACGCCGATAAGGGGGATAGCCCAGAGGGGCTGGGCTCTGAGCAGGAGAAAGACATGCGAGAGCACCTCGCCTCCTGCTCGGAATGCCGGGAGTTGTACGAGCGCGAGCTGGACCTGAACGCCTTTTTAAGCTGTCTAGTCTTCTCCGAGATGCGTTCTACGGGGAACTCCGTATATCAGGGTGTGGCGATGGCGCTGCCGACAAGGTCCGCGAGAGTCCGCATTCTTTGGGGTTTGCTCGCCAGCACCCTCCTCGCCGTAGCATTCGTCTCTTTGAAGTTCAACGGCACGGAGCCCGTAACCCTGGCGATGAGCACTCTAGGTGCTTGCTGGGGCTTCATTGTGGGTTTGGCGAAGGTGTCACACTCGGTCTTTGCCGTTGCCGGTCCCACCCTCCTACTTATGCTGGCCTTGGGTGCTCTGGCAGATCTCCTTATAGCCCTCGTGGTTCTTTCCGTGAGCCGGAACCGCCAAGCCCGAGAGGCGTGAGGGTCCCCAAAAGACCTCTACTCCTCCTTCTCGCGGTGTTCTTCGCCTACCTTCTTCTAACTGCTCCCGCTTACGCTGTAGAGAAGAAGGTGATGGGAGATGTCCTCGTAGAAGAGGGTGAGATAGCCGAAGAGGCCTCAACCGTTTGGGGCGACGTGACGGTCAAAGGGAGTGTCAAAGAGGACGTCGAGACTGGCGTTGGCAACATCCGAATCGAAGGCCCAGTAGGTGGCGACGTGGACGCGGGTACCGGCGAGGTGCGCATAAACGCCCCAGTCGGTGGTGACGTAGACGTGGGCCACGGAGATGTGTACCTGGAGAGTGGGGCCAATTTAGAGGGGGACGTCTCCGTCGGTAGCGGTAAGGTCTTCAGGGACCGGGAGGCTCGGGTACCTATTACCCAAACGGCTGGGATGGCTTCGGACTTCGACGACGACTCCCTTCTTGAGGCGTTCTCGGACGCGCTCGGATGGGCCGTGATGACGTTGGGGCTCATGGCCGCGGCTGTTCTTCTTGCCGTCGCCGCTCCGGGGCCGCTTCGGGCATCAGCGCGGAGCCTCGAGACCGTACCGGGAATGTCGTTCGTTTTAGGCTTAGGCTCCGTGCTGGTGGTTTTTATCTTCTCGGTCTTGCTCACCATCACGGTCGTAGGCATCTTGCTCCTCTTCCTGCTCTGGCCTGCTTACCTCGCACTCATCATCTTTGGGGCACTCGTGACCGCCTACTTTCTGGGGCGCAGGGTCTTGCTCGTCACCGGGCGCTACCGGGCAGGTGATGCTTTAGCCGCCGCGATCGGCGCTTTCCTGGTCTCGGCGGTGTGCCTCATCCCCTTCGTCGGCGGCCTCGTCTTCGTCGCGCTCGCCTTGTTCGGCGCCGGCGGCGCCGTCTCGGCTCTCCTTGCCCGCCGACCTTTGGGCGGCGCGCCGCGTGCTACCTACGCCTCCTACGAGGACTACCTCAGGGACCGCCGCTAGGCGAATGGCCGGATTGCCGGGTCGCTAGAACCCTTCCCCAGAGGTGACGCTGAGGTAGGCGACGTCTACGAGGGGGACGCCGGTTTCGACGGCACGGTTCACAGCACGGATGAGGGCTTCGGCAGCGATGCCCGAGTCCGGGAAGTGGCCGTCGAGGAGGCGGGCGGCGCGGGCTATCTCGTAGAAGGAGAAGCGGCGTCTGTTGCCGGTATGGGCATAGACCGCTTTGAGGACCTCAAGCCTGAGTGAGATCAGCTGCTCGAGGCGCCAACGGATCTCGTCTCCGGTAAGGTTCATGGTCTGGTAAAGGCGTGCTATCTCGGCTAGCTGCACGAGCGCCTGCGGTCGTTTGCCCAGACGCGCCACCGAGCCTTCATCGAGGTAGCGCCTTGCCGTAATCCCGGCGAGCGCGAGTCTCCCTCTTGGGCCGTCGAACCCTGAGAGTGGCCGCCACCTCTCCTTGCCGGACCTTGTCGAAATACTCTCCGCTCGGAGCTCTTCGCCTTCGATAAAGATTCTCGAGACGTGCCCGCCCGCGTAGTAGGAGATCTGACGGCCTATATTACGCGCCTTCTCAACGTCTACCCCTTTGTCCCAAACCCGGATCTCTACCCACCGCCGCACGGTCCCGGAGTAGAGGCGCTCCAATGCTCGCCAGGTCGCGTCGCCCCGGAGATCCAGCTCTCCCGGATTCGCTACTATAACCGAGACCTCGATCTTTGGTGCACCGTCCTCGTCATCGTAGGCCGCCTCGACGGCCCGCAAGAATTCCTCGAACTCCTCGTCGATGGCTCCAGAGAGATAGCGCCTTCGCTCGGCAGGCAAGACGTACATGAGACGGCTTTTGATCCTGCGCTCCTTGCCTTCGGCCGCTTTCAGGTGGTCTATAGCCTCATAAAGCTCCCTCCGGCGCTCGTAGACCAGCGCCGAAAGCCGCTCTACCTCTTCGTCTGTGCCGAACCCTTCGGACTCCGCCCAGGCGTCGTCGCGGGCGGCGCATATCGCCTCGTGGGCGTTCTCCGCCCGGATTACCGCCTTCTGCTGCTCCGCGCGAATAAGCTGGGCCTCCCCCAGCTCCCGCTCCAAGGTCTCTATCGTGGAAGACACAACAAGCCCTTCCCGCTCTTCCCGAACCACTCCTAAATCCGCATTATTCTACAGCAACCCCCATAAAGGTGACGCACTGATTTATCAAGATGTTGCTTCTGCGGCGCGTTGCAGGTAGATTCCAGGTGATGGTAGCCGATAAGGGAGGGCCAGATGGACTTCAACACGGGACGTGGTGGCGGCGAAAGGCCGGATGACGATCAATCAAGGCCACTCTTCAGCGGAAGATCGGGCAGGCCTACAGGTGGTGGTCCCACACGAGAACCGGCGGGCGGGCCCGCGGGGAGCCCGGGAGGGGAATTTAACCTTCAGAATCCCATGAACAGCTTTATCAACACCGTGCGGAACGTGATCCTGAATCCGGTAGGCTTCTTCCAAGGTATACGTCGGCAGGGCGATCTCGTAAACCCTCTGATCTTCGCCGTGGTATGTGCCCTGATCTCAGCCCTGCTCGGCGGCATCATCAACCTGATACTCTCTCCACTCTTCGCCACCCCAGGAGATACCGGGGAGGCGTTGGCGGGTGGTATAGCGGGATTTGTGTTTAACTTAATCCTTGCTCCGATAGCTGCGGTGGCCGGACTGTTCATAGGTGCCGCCATAACGCACCTGCTGGTAATGCTCCTAGTAAGGCCGCAACATGCGGGCTTCGAAGCGACCTTTAGGGTCGGCGCTTATAGCTCGGTAGTACAGCTTGTAAGCTGGATCCCGATTATCGGGGGCATAGTTGCGCTGGTGTGGGTCATCGTCCTGTCGATATTCGGTATCCGGGAGTTACATACCACGACCACAGGTAGGGCAGCTCTCGTCGTCCTGATCCCGGTAGCCGTGATCTTGCTCTTAGTGCTCATCATTGGTGCTGCTCTCGTCGCACTGTTTATCGGGGATCAGCAGCAGTTTCAGTAAGTAACTTCAGCGAGCGGCACTTAAAGGACTCAAACCGCTGACGGTCGGACGAGAAGACTGCGAATCAGGATATTTGATCGAGTGGTGGCTTGCGAGCAGCGTTTGTAGCTACTTCGGTGGTCCGAACCTACCCTAATTAATAGTCGCGGTCGTCCTTGGCGGCGGCGTGCTGCTATTGGCTGACGGTTTCTGAGACCGTTATACTTAGCCGGTTCGAATTTCAGGGTTTTAGGAGGTTCTTTAGTGGCGCGCATAGTTACCCTCATACCAGGGGATGGCATCGGTCCAGAGGTGACTGGGTCGGTACAGGAGGTCTTCGATGCTCTCGGGGTGGACATTGAGTGGGAGATCGTCGAGGCTGGCGAGAGCGTCATGGAAGAGGAGGGGACTCCCCTGCCGGAGCACGTCCTGGAGTCCGTCCGGCGCAACAATATAGCCCTCAAGGGGCCCCTGACGACGCCCGTGGGGACTGGTTTTCGTTCGGTCAACGTGGCCTTACGTAAAGAGCTCGATCTCTACGCCAATGTGCGGCCTAATCTGAGCCTACCGGGTATAGATCTGCTATACAAGGACATAGATATAATAGTGTTTCGCGAGAACACCGAGGACCTCTATGCTGGTATCGAACACACCGTCGGCAAACACGCCGCCGAGTCCATAAAGATCATTACCCGTGAGGGCACCGAACGTATCTGCCGCCTGGCCTTCGAGCGAGCCAAGGAGCTAGGCCGCAGGCGCGTAACGGTCGTGCATAAAGCCAACATCATGAAGTTCACCGACGGCCTGTTCCGGGACGTCTTCTTCGAGATCGCCAGGGAGTACGAGAGCGACTTCGAGCAGATAGACGATCGCATCGTGGACAACATGAGCATGCAGTTGGTAACCAGGCCTAACGAGTACGATGTCCTGGTATGCCCTAACCTCTACGGCGACATACTTTCGGATCTGTGCGCGGGGCTCGTCGGGGGCTTGGGCGTAGCGCCGGGAGCGAACATAGGGGATGGGACCGCCTTGTTCGAGCCGGTACACGGCTCGGCGCCGAAGTACATCGGGCAGAATCGGGTGAACCCGCTGGCTACTCTACGTTCGGCGAAGGCCATGCTCGACTACATGGGGCTGCATGAGGACGCGGACAGGATGCAAAGTGCTATGGAGGAAGCTCTGAAGAGTCCGGAGACCCGCACCAAGGACCTCGGCGGCTTGGCAGGGACTAAGGAGTTTACCCAGGCTATAGTTCGGAATCTGGAACAGTCTGGTAAAGCTGGTCGGGTCGTAATAGACAGATAGGAGAGGTATTGCGCATCCTCGTAGCGGGTGGCGATGGTTTCTGCGGTTGGCCCACGGCCCTGCACCTTTCGGCGCAGGGCCATGAAGTTTGCATAGCGGATAATCTCAGCCGCAGGCGCTGGGACGAGGAGCTGGGCACAGAGTCGCTTACCCGAATCTCCGACTTGGAAGTTCGGGTAAGCCGGTGGGAGGAGCTCACGGGGCGCAAGATCGGGGCGGCGATCGGCGACCTTACCGACGAGCGCTTTGTGTACGAGATCGTTGACGGCTTTAAACCTGAGGCTCTGGTCCACTACGCCGAGCAACGATCTGCGCCGTACTCGATGATCGACCGCGGACATGCCGTCTTTACCCAAGTGAACAACGTCGTCGGGACTTTGAACCTACTTTTCGTCATCGGCGAGCTTACGCCCGATTGCCACCTGATAAAGCTCGGCACGATGGGCGAGTACGGCACCCCGAACATAGACATAGAGGAGGGGTATATAACGATCGAGTACAGGGGCCGTACCGATACCCTGCCGTACCCGAAGCAGCCCGGCTCTTATTACCATTTGTCCAAAGTCCACGACTCCCACAACATCATGTTCGCCTGCCGAGCCTGGGGATTGAGGGCTACCGACCTCAACCAGGGTGTCGTCTACAACGTACAGACGGATGAGAGTGCCTCCGACCTGGTTCTCACCAACCGCTACGACTACGACGGCGTTTTCGGGACGGCCTTGAACCGTTTCTGTGCCCAGGTAGCGAGCGGCAATCCCATCACCGTCTATGGCGAGGGCGGTCAGACCCGCGGCTTTATAGATATTCGGGATACGGTGCGCTGCATAGAGCTCGCGGCGAACAACCCCGCAGGGCCGGGCGAGTTTAGGGTCTTTAACCAGTTTACCGAGCAGTGGTCGGTTTTGGGGCTGGCTCACCTCGTCGAGAAGGTCGCCCACACTCTAGACCTCGAACCGAAGCTCGCCCACTTAAAGAACCCGCGGGTCGAGAAGGAGGAGCACTACTACAACGCGGCGAACACCCGGCTTAAAGACCTGGGGTTGAAGCCTCACTTTCTCGATGAGGAAACGGTGGAGCAGTTGCTCTTGGTGGCGATGGAGAACCGGGAGCGCGTACACCCGGAGACGTTCGCTCCCCAGGTAAACTGGCGCCGGCCCTACTACAAGTAGAAAGCCGCTGCCTCTGAGCTCTTTGCGGATCGCGCTCTTCACGGAGACGTTTCTGCCGGCGACCGACGGGGTTGTCACACGCTTGCGGCATACCGTCGAGGAGCTCGTACGCGCGGGCGATCAAGTTTTGGTCTTCGCGCCTTCAGGTGGGCCAGAGTCTTATGCGGGCGCTCGTATCCACGGGGTTCCCGGTATCCCTTTCCCGCCATACCCCAAGATCCGGCTATCTCCGCCGCATCCCGGTATCAGCCGCACTCTCAGAAGATTCCGTCCGGACGTGATCCACGCGGCCAACCCGTTCGTCCTCGGACCGGGTGGAATATTCTATGCTCAACGTCTCAAGGTCCCGCTCGTAGCCTCCTACCACACCAACGTCGCGGCTTACGCCCGCTTCTACAAGCTTGGCTTTCTGGAGAATGCGACCCGCTGGTGGACGAGGACCTGGCATAACCAGGCACACCTCAACCTTTGCACGTCTGAAGCGACCCGGGATTACCTACTTAACGAGGGGATAAAACGCGTCCGGGTCTGGCCGCAGGGCGTGGATGCTCGCCGCTTTCACCCCGGCAAAGCTTCCAGAGAGTGGCGCATCCGACTCTCCGGTGGGCGTCCCGAAGAGAAGATCTTGCTCTACGTCGGGCGTCTGGCCCCGGAGAAGAGTATCGGGCGGTTGAAAGCGGTGTTGCTCGAGATCCCTAACACTAAGCTAGCCATCGTCGGCGATGGGCCGGCCCGCAAGGCTCTGGAAAAAGAGTTTCGGGGGATGAACACCGTATTCACCGGTCTTCTTGTGGGAGAGGATCTGGCGTGCGCGTTCGCGTCGGCGGACCTCTTTGTCTTTCCTTCGACGACCGAGACCTTGGGGATAGCAATGATCGAGGGCCTCGCCTCAGGTCTTCCAGTGATCGCGGCGCGAAGCGGTGCCGCTCATGAGGTCGTCTCGGAGGGAGAGAACGGCCTCCTTTACGAGCCTGGCTCCGATAAGGAACTCGTTGCCGCTGTACGCCGCATCCTCAAGGACGACGCGCTGCGCGGCACTTTGAGCTGGCAAGCCCGGATCGCAGCCGAAAAGCGTGGTTGGAAAGCCTCGACCGCTACGCTCCGGGGCTACTACGAGGAGGTGTTGGGTTCGCGAGGAACGGCGGCTTAAGGGGCGGTTGTAAGACTTTGCGGCGCGTGCTAAATTACCTTGCACGAGCTGTGCGGAAGTAGCTCAGTTGGTAGAGCATCACCTTGCCATGGTGAGGGTCGCGGGTTCGAATCCCGTCTTCCGCTCTGACCCCGGGCCGAAGGTGCCGGCGCGTTGGCGGCATGGCCGAGTGGTTAGGCAAGGGTCTGCAAAACCCTGTACCCCGGTTCGATTCCGGGTGCCGCCTCTCGGAGGGGACGCGAGAGGGGTGCAGCGCAGTACGGGCGATTAGCTCAGGGGGAGAGCGCTTCCTTGACGCGGAAGAGGTCAGTGGTTCGAATCCACTATCGCCCACTCCAAGAAAGTCCTGGAAATTGCAGAGAAACACAAAAGGTCCGGTAACAAAACCGGACCCTTCTACACCAATTTTTACACCAGCGCTACGAAAACGCCTCTTCCATAGCAGCGACCGCGCTGCTCTGCATGTTGGGCAGCACGTGGGAGTAGGTGTCGAGCGTGATAGCAATGGTCGCGTGGCCCAGCATCTCGGAGACGACCTTAGGGTTGACGTTCTGGAGTAGCAGTATGGTCGCGGCGGTATGGCGTAGCTGGTGAAATGTCATCGGCCGAAGTCCGGCACGTTGTAGGAGTGGGGCGAAAGACCGCCTGCGTAGGTTTGTGGGATTGATCAGGGTTCCCTTGCCAGTGCAGAAGACCAAGCCGTTCTCCTGCCACTTGTCGCGGGCCTTGTCTATCTCTGCTAGTTGCCGCTCTAGATGGTCCTGTAACGCCTCTGTAGCGTCCCTAGTGAGCTTGACCGTGCGCCGAGCCTTGGAGGTCTTGGTGGGGCCTACGGTTAGCTTACCGCCGTTCCTCGTGAGCGTGCGGCGCACCTGAACCGTGCGGGCTTCGAGGTCTACATCCTCCCAACGCAGGGCCAGCAGTTCACCTTGTCTGAGACCGGATTGG
>DATHAB010000123.1:0-3967 GCA_035296885.1 Rubrobacteraceae bacterium | reverse complement strand
GAACGACTCTTCTTCGCCATCCGCCATGCCGTTTCGTCATCATACCCACTGCCATGTTCGCATAAGTCATCTTATGCCGATGATTTGCGTAAAGCCAGTACGGCGTCTATAGCGTCGGCGGTGGCGCGACCCATAGAGGGCATCCAGTGGGAGTAGCGATCGAGGGTCATCTTCACCGAGGCATGACCCAAAGCGCGTTGAACATAGGTCGGGTGCACTCCGCGTGCGAGGAGCAGTGTAGCGAAGGTGTGCCTAAGATCGTGAAAGCGTACCTCCGGCAACCCTGCCCGCTTGAGGAGCGGCTTGAATGCACGCTGCGTGACCTTCTCGGGGCCGATAGGCTCCCCTAGATACCCTGCGAAGACGAGGTCGTTATCGTGGTAGGCACCACCGGCCTTGAAAGTCTCTTCGACCTGGCGCTTGCGGTGGCGCTTGAGGGCTTCTACGGTGCGGGCAGGCAGGTCCACGGTGCGCCTGCTGGCGGCCTTCGGCTCGGTGAGGATCAGGCCCTCCTCACGACTACGCTGCAACTGCCTCGACACCCTGAGACGGCGAGCGTTGAGGTCGATGTCGCTCCACTTGAGCCCGAGCAACTCTCCTATCCTCAAGCCCGTGGTTAGCGCGAGCACGTAGAGCGCCTCGAAGCCGTCGCGTTCGTTGCGTGTCACGTCGAGAAGCCTGTTCGCCTCCTCGGCAGAGAGCGGGGTGATCTCCTCTTGCCTGACCTTCGGCGGATCAACCTTACTTGCAGGGTTAGTCGGGATCAGGTTGAACCTGACGGCCTGCTCTAACGCCTTGTGCAGGATGGCGTGGATTTGCCTGACGCTCGCGGGCTTCATGCCTTCGCGCAGTTTGGCGGCGTACACCGCCTGTAGGTGAGCGGGCGTCAGCCTGGAGAGCTTGACCTTGCCTAGCGCCAGGACGATGTGGTTGCGTATCTGTGATTCGTAGGCTCGATGGGTAGTCGCCTTCACGGCGTGCTTTGCCGAGTCCGAAAGCCACCGGGTCATGTACTCTCCGACAGTCTGGTTCTCGTCGTCGTAGACGATCCCCCGCGCCGCGTCTCCCCGCGCCTCAGCGAGCTTCTTCTCGACCTCCTTGTACTTCCTGCCGTAGATGACCTTGCGCTTCGGGCCATCCGGAGTTTGAACGGTGTAGCGGGCCATGTAGCGTCCGTCGTTGCGCTTGGTGATCCCGTCGCCTTTAGCGGGCATCTCTACTCCTCTCCCTTCATGAGTTCGTGGGGTTCTACCCTAAGTGCTTCGGCCAGCTTGCGAAGCGTGCGCGGTTGGGCACGGTGCTTTTCATTCTCCAACTTGTTGATGTTGTCGAAGGCGACGCCGCTTCGCGCTTCCAGTTCCCGCAGGCTGAGCATCCTGCGCCTCCGAAGCTCCCTCAACTTCGCTCCGTCTACCTCTATGTATCTCTCCACCATAACCAACAGTTTACCTACTTTTTGTTGATAAATCAACCAGCGTGTGAGAAGATATGGGTGTCACAAAAAGATGGCCCCGGCAGATGGCCCCGGCGGTGCGCTAACACCCCGAGGCCCGGCCCATAAGGAGCTTCTTATGGACACAAGCAGTGTAGCGTACGTGCTGTGCCGGATCGAGGACGACTCCTCACTTACTCCCGTCAGTCAGCACGGGGATTTTCTCACGGGAATAGCCGCTGGAGGCTACGCGGTCGAGGTCGAGGACCTCGATTTCGCGTACGCCCTCTACGCTGGCGATCCCTCGAAGGAGTCGTCAACGCGGGTGGCCTCCTTCCGCGAGGGCAGGATAGGCTACCGTCTTTGGGCCGCGAGGACCGGTCGCATCAGCCCCAGTGTCGAGGACCGTTACGACCACGACGTTGATGAGCTTATGGCGTAGCCTCATCTACCTGATCGAGCTAACGGGGCGGAGAATATACCATCCGTCCCGTTCGCCTTTAACGCGATCGGTGTTGGCGGATGTCAATTCGCGAAGCGGTGGGGGGTGGGTCGTGAAAATACGCGGTCGCGTTGCAGGGAGCGCACACCCCCTCGAAAAATGCGCACCCGGTGTCGAGGTACAAGCATATATTGCTTATCTTCGTGGTATTGACGTTCTACAAACTTCGGCTCTACGGCGTTCTAAGATGTTTGCCTTCCCTAGTATCCCCACCAAACGGCAAAGAGTAGTCATTTTGAGCTAGTAAAAAACAGTGCATTAGAGTGATACACTCGCCCCCTCACAGGAGTATGGTGCAATCGTTACGTGGCCAAGAAGTCCGCCGCGTGAAGGTGCAGGACAGCCACCTGCCCTCCCTCTAGACCAGGGCCAGCCACCCAGACTTCCTATCTACCTGCCACCGAGAGGAGAACAACTCCTTAGAGAGAGCGGGGCTAGTTCTAAAGGTGGGGAAGGAGTAAGGGATTGCCCCAGAGCCGATAAGCACACCCAGAAGAAGCCACTGGGGAGGCGGAGCAGCAGCGTCTTGGCTGCCTTCCCGGAAACACAGAGAGAAAGGAGAGCAAGCGATGATCGCGAGACTCGACCATCATCCTATGCTGACGGCACTATTGGCGCTAACTACGGCGGTGTTGGTCGTGGTGGTGATAACTTTGGCCACGCTTCTCATTACGGCGGCGCCTCCAGCGGCGACCTCCTCGAGCGAAGGTGGCGCCAACCCCGGCGCGATCGTGCAGGGCACCGGCGCAAACTACGGAGAGGGGTGGAACAACTACGGTTACGACGCGGAACACGCCGCGGCTCTGAGACAATCCCGGTAGAGGAGCGCTGCCGCGAGAGGCTCGGAACTCGGTGGGGCCGAAGAGTCCCATTCTGGATAAAGGAGGTAGTGACCATGAGGCGGCGGTGGCGGCTGAGGTGGCTTCGGCGGAGGCGACTCCTAAGCATTTAACACCTGTCGATAACAGGGGGTCGGGGATCATCTCTCGACCCTTCCTTATGCCCCTATTCACCGGAGTGCGTGGAAGGGTTATTCTTTGAAGTCCATATCCAGCATGGTGCATAGCCCTGTCCCCTGCGCTCAGATAATGGCCTATTCTTCACCCTGCACCTACTTTCAAAGCACAAGATCTTGGAGCGGTGAATCCTTATTCACTACGGCGGGAAGCCCCTGATGTGTGGTGCTGGCGAAGAAACCATTCGCAAATTGTGAGTCAGAGTAGGGGTTGGTCGTGGAGATGGGCGGTCGAGCTTCTGGGTACGCACACCCCCTCGAAAAATCCCCGCCCGGTCTTAAGGACACAAGCATACATAGCTTATTCCTTTGATAAGCGAATCCTGGCGAAATTCGGCTCACTCTGGCTGCAAACGACCTCCGTAACGTTTGTCGTAACGCTGGGGAGACGCTAATGCTCTAGAGTGTTGCCGTGACTGAAGGAACAACGGGACTGGCTGGGATCGGTAGGTTCAATCGTCTCGCCCTGCTCGTGTGGTCGATGTGGGCGCTGTCGTTCGTCCTGTTGGCGCTTGGGGTACTCTTCTCTTTCTTGACCCGTGCGGTGCCCGACCCCAACGCCTTCGGCTTGCCTTTCGACGCGCTGCTTTCCGCCTCCCTGCTCGCGTTCCCGACCGTGGGCGCGCTCGTGGCCTCGCGGCGACGTGGCAACGCTATCGGCTGGCTGTTTTGCGTCGTGGGCGTACTGTTCGGCCTCCAGAGCGCTGCTTACGGCTGGGGGGTCTACGCGCTGTTTACCCGACCTGGGGAACTGCCCGGAGCCGAGTTGGCGGCCTGGCTGTCGACCTGGTTGTTTGTGCCGGTCCTGTTCTGCATTCCCGTCTACCTGTTCCTCCTCTTCCCGGACGGACGACCGCTCTCCAGCGCCTGGAGAGCGGTCGCCTGGCTGGCCGGTGCCGGGTTGCTGGCGACGACCGTGGGCAACGCTCTCTCGCCCGGTCGCCTAGACGAGCCACCATTCGAGACGGTCGAGAACCCCGCCGGACTCGCCGGCGGTGGTGAGGCGTTGGAGCTAACA